>CBIHOZ010000057.1:0-37987 GCA_966211525.1 uncultured Chitinophaga sp.
CCGTTGCTATCGGTGCTGTTTTTCCATATAAATAACCCTTCATCATAATTAATCTGGTTTTTGGAGGGCGTAAGCTGTAGTGGTACCGTTGGAATATCCAGAGCCAGAGAAGGCAATGCCAAAAAAAACGCCAACATCACAAGTAAAAATCTCTTCATGCAATACATCAGGTTGGGAGAACAACATATTTACTATATATAGATACGTTCCGACTAAAATAAGAAACCGCAGTACGCCTGTATATTTAGGCGTACTACGGCTTTTTTCTTAGAAGGGGCTATTACTTCACTACCAATCTGCGGGTTTCAACATTTTGTCCCACTTTAATTTTCACAAGATATACTCCTGGCTTTAAGCCTTGCTTATTGAAGTTGATCTCGTGAACACCTCGAGCATATTTCTGATTGACGATGTCCTTCACAACACCGGTACCCTGAACATCATAGAGCTCAATTGAAACCACCCCTTCATCTTCCAGGGAGAAGCTTACAGATGCCTCATTGAGAACAGGGTTAGGATATACTTCAGATTCACTGTTTAAACGCTTAACTGCATCAAAGGATCCGATAACAGATGCCGTATGACTGCGATACTGGTTACTGCCATGGAACCACCTGGCAACGCTCAATACTTTCTCTGCCTGAAGTGCATTGTCCCAGAGACGAACAGTAAATTTCTCGTCATCACCTACAACAGCTCCGTCAAGAATTACCACGGTGCCATTTCGTTTTATCAAATTTTTACCTACCAGTTTTCCCTGCTTGTTATATACTCTGATTTCGTCACCTTCTCCCCGATCTTCCGACCAGGCTTCAGCAGGAACGATCAGGTGCATATAGTTTGAAGCCGATGTAATTTTCTGCGTAGCCGATACAGAAGTTTCTTTTGCAGACGATGCTGTGCGCGCATGAGGACCTACTGATGCAGGGAACGTGAATGGCTGGTTCGAGAATGTATATACATAGTATCCTTTGCCTGGCTCCAGGTTCTTCGTAGTCCATGTATTTATATCCCAGGTTGGTGAATACGTTTCTACAACCAGTGAACCGGAAGCATCCGTTATATAGCGATCAACGATGTATATATTTGGATCCAAACGAGGGAATACCGCTTCTACATTTTCTGCTGACGGATATGGGCTTCCTACTATAACACCCTGATCTGTTAAATTAACCGTTACGCCTGTCGGATTTACTTTACTTCCCTTTACGCGCAGGGTAGCAGCCGCATTCATATACAGGCGATAGCCATATCCTTTTACGTGCGTGGTCAGTGGTCCTGATCCACCCGGTGTATAGGTATTTCCATAAGAGTCTTCCACGCTTTGCAACGCAGAGCCTATTGGCGCCATGATATTGGAGAAGGCAGCACTGCGTGGATTAACATACGTTGACCAAAGATTTAAACCGGGCTGAAGCTGGATTACATGTTCACCGTATCCGATCAGATCCTTTATAAACGTCTGCTTTGAATTCTGGAATGCAGGTAAAGAAAGAGGCGATGTATGAATGGTATAGTCTGCATCGAAAATCTCGCCATCAGATTTGCGGAAGATCTTGAACGTAAACGTTTCACCGGTTGCAAATCCCTCCTTCACAGTTGTTGTATTTGGATTGTCACCATAAGCAACAAGCGATGTTTGTGGCCAGGTCATGCTTCCCGCTGGTTTTAAAACACCATTGTCGCTAAAGAACACAGCCACAATATCTCCGGCAGCGAGCGGTTGTCCATCCAGCGTTACCGTTGCAAGAAAAGCGCCTGCATTGAAGAAACGGATGGTATGTATATAAGGGGTTGATGGCGTTGTCCACGGCACGCCCACGGCAATAGTATGCGGAGACACATCCGATCCGCTGTGGGTATCGATACCAAAGTTATCCTCAGCATATATATAATAGCTTACGATTGTATTTGTATTCAATGCCGGTATCGTATACTGATATGTATTGGTACCGGGTACCAACGTCATGGCTACTGGTTGCGATGGGAACGCAGGATCGCTCTCCTTCTTCCAATACAGGTATACACCCGCTACATTCAGGGTATTGTCCGTTGCTTCAGCCGTTATCGTAATAGAATTTTTCGGGTCCGCTGTAGAAATTGGCGTGTGGTTAAGAACCGGAGGTATATTTGGCAGTACCGCAAAGTTGAACGGGAAGCCCGGACGGTCGATAAACTCCGGAGCAATGGTTGTAGCTTGTCCATCGGTTGCGCGGATATAGTATTCAATGCCTGGGTCCTGCACTTGTGGGCCTGGTATAGTGGCAGACCACAACGAGCGTGTAGGAGTACCGATGGTTTGCGATGTACGCGTCATGGGAAGCGAGCTATACGAACCGGTAGTACCAACTTTGCGATAGAATAACGTAACGGTACTGGTATATATATTGTCCCAATCCAGTGCTTCCACTTCAATTGTTACCGGAACGCCATTCAATTGTGCCTGACGATGAATTGCCAGTGTCGGGTCTGTGCGTAGAATTATAGGTGCAGCACCCGGAGTATATTTACCATATAAATTAAGCCTGTCGGTATTGCGTGCTACCTTTACAACTACGTTGCGTTCAATGCCATCAAAAACAGGAATGGTAGGTGCATAGCGAATAGTATAGGTTCCATCGATAGCGGTTCCGATGTCCTGAAGAATGGCGTTAAACGGAGAAGTAATCAGGTAGGACTGACCACCAGTAGCCGTTGCAATAGCACCAAAATCAGATTCAAATACAGCTCCCGCTGAAACAAGTGTATAGGTTCTAACCCCTGCATTCAACAACTGATCAATAACGACCTGCCGATCTTTGATAATGCTGATGCCAATGTTGTTACCGGTAATAGATTCATCGGTAATGAGTATAAATATGCGTTGCGCTCCGGCACGGAAAGAATACTGCATAGAAGATTCATACAAGGCATCCCATGAAGGTTCAGCCCCGCCATCGGTCGTACTGATCGCATTCCATACTGTGATAAATTCACTGGCGGTTGAATAGAACCGGGCATTGTCGTGAAATATAGGTCTGCCGCTGTTGGCACCTTGTCCGAAGCGACATATACCCAATCGGAAGTCAAAGCCGGATGTTCCCAACTGATTTACAAAGCTGGTCACGTTCGCTGTTACCTGTGCCTGCTCATCGCTCATACTACCGCTGTTGTCCATTAGAAAAACTATATCTACCGGCTTATTGGTAGTATTTCCGGTTGGCGCAAAGAGATCAAAATCAGAAACTGCCAACGTATCAAAGCCTCCGGCGCCATTGGCTATAAATTCTTTTACTGTAAAGTTAGGTTTCGTTAATGAGAGTAAAGGTGTACCACCATCATCTACTGAGAAGTGTGAGTAAATATAGCGCGGGAAGCGCTGCGCATCCACACCCGTCATCTGTCCTGTTAAAGCACCCATGATAGAAACAGATCCGTCTCCTGAAGCTACCCGACCGCTAGCAGAAGATATACCCGCTGCTTTGGAAGCAGTAGAGTTTTTCAGGCGCTCCAGTTTCACAGAAACATTTTCGAGTGTCCATCCCTTAAATTGATTACTTGCATCAGCTACCAGATTAAAGGCAAGTAATATACTCTTGCCAGCATAGGCTGTTAAATTAACTACTTCCGTGTGTGAATCACTTTTACCTGTACTTGTTGAGAGTGTTTCCCAGGTTTTACCTCCGTCAGCGGAAACCTGCACGAGACCTTTGTCGTGATAACTTTCCAGTTCAAATGCACTTTGAACATAAAGATTTAAGCGTTGACCGTCATTTGACAGCGCAGGCAAAGTAATTGATTTACTAACCAGGCTGGCATAGTTGCCAGGTTTATATACACCGGTAGATATACCCTGTGCCGAGAGGCGCCAGTTTCTGGAATTCCATTGAGACAAGTCTTGTGCAGACCAGTCAAACAGCGAGCGTTCCGTTGCATATACATCCCAGCGAAAGGCTTGTTCATTTTTCAACAATTGCCCCTTGGGTTGACGCTGCTCATCCTGCGCAAAAGCGCAGCATACAGAGAGCAGCAGACAGACAAGAAAGAGTAGCGATTTTTTCATAACGTTCAGGATTTAGAGTTATACTAACAAACAAAATAAATTCAGCCATCTGTCAATTTAGCTACCCTCTGCGTGTAGCTATACCGTAGTTACAACACATAATCTCGTCAACATTCCCAGCAGATATATACTATAAAAGTACTTTATTAAGCGTAACATCAAATTCCGTCCGTGGAATTTTTATATGAATTTATAGTTAATATATAGTCTACTCGAGAGATGTAAGTATGAAGTACCATTCACCATCAAAACTACACTTTTATACTAATGAGGTGGCGCATCTGTTGGTACATTTATTTTAACTTCAGATACACTCGAAATTCTTTTACCTTTTATTCCAATTATATACATATACTTATGACTCGCTAGCTCGAGGTATCGCACATGTTTTTCCTGAGCGAGTGCGTCAGGCACCTTTCCCTTAAATGGATTAATGGTATAATCCGTTCCCTTAAATAGCGTTTTTACCTTTCCCCAATCGGCACGAATCTCTTCAAGCTTTAGCCGCTTATTAGGCTTCTGAAAGACAAATGTCACCGTATCAGAAAACGGCGCTGCATCAAAACCTTTACGTTCAATTTCTTCCTCCAGCATAGTCACATCCCGTGTATGGTCGCTGGGCTGTGCCAAGCAATACACCGGTATCATTACGCATAAAGTAATTATGATATAGGTATATTTCATTTTCGTATAATCGTTGGTGAAACGCCCGGTTTAAAAATGGAGAGCCTTGTTTTCTGCGACTTCGTGTCAATGGCCCTGATCATAGCGCCATCATAAACATTCTTCCCTTTAGAATCTGTTTTGAACAATCCACTGCTGGTAAAGGCCTTTACTGTAATCTTTAATGTATTGGCCAAACGCTGCCCAAAAGAGAAATCTTTAATTTGTTGATCGTTCCAGCCCTGGTCTCCGCCAATCCAACATCCATAGAAGGTTGCCGTAGCATTACTCTCAAAATTAGAAGCATCGATACTTGGTACGGTATTGCCATTGATCTCACGCAAGTCGTAGTTGGCCTTCTGTGCATCCGCTTCAGCAGTTGTAACCGTTGTTCCATCGGGACGTTTCTCACCAGGCTTTTCACCTCCTAAACTAACTCCTCCCGTCTTGGTTCCGTTGGTACTGCTATAACCGTAGCCGTGAGAGAATACGGTCATACTTGCGATTTTTCCAGTCTTATATTTCGTATTGGTTGCTTTTGTAAAACGTGCCGTATTGGGGGCATATACTATAATTACTTCATCTCTCTTAGGATCGAAGGTAGCACGGCTCTCAATTTTCTTCTTTAGCGCTCGCGCGTTCATCATAAATCCATCGCCGACGTTATGGCTATTTGTTTTATAATTCAGATAACCCGCTCCGTAAATAATTAAGTGCGTACTATCACCATTGATGTCAATGGCGCTAATCGGATTATTAGACGCATACCCGTAAGGACTCTCTCCGGGATACTTGGGAGCAAATTTGTCAAGGCTAAGGAATCGTCCCAGGCGGGGATCCATAATTCGCTCACCAAAATCGTAGCTTTGTTTTATTTCAGAATCTTTCTCCTTTCCATTAAATCCATACCGGTATAATGAGTCAGCTATTGATCGTTCTTCCATGACAAGGCCGAAGGCATAGTAATCACTGGTGCTGGAGACGGTAGCCCAGACGCTGTCGGTTGTCATACCTACCTGGTCGGTGATCACACTCAGCACATTGCCCAGGTGATTGGTAAGTTCATAATGACGATGTCCTAACTGCCGGATACCTTTACCTGTACGACCCCGATATATACCCAGCCGCTCTTTGGCATACACGATATATTCTCCGGGAAGCGTATCATAGTAGATAGCCATCACCTTGCCACTCGCATCGCGGCTATACCGGGTAACATACGTAGTATCCGGACGAGCTACACGCTTTTCGATGCGGTTCCCTAAACCATCATACCGGAAGCTCATCACCACGCTGTCTACCTTGGTGCGAACTTCCCGGATCTTCCCATACGGAGTCCACTGGATGCGCGTACCCGCCAGCTGATCGGCCACCAGGTTACCAATGGCATCATACATATAGGTTCCTTCATCTTCATCCAGTATATGAGCATAAAAGTCTGCATCCTCCGGAGCTCGGAACTCAGGATGTATATAAATGTTCTCCGAAGCCTGCAGCTTCACCTGGCTGCCGGCGGCTATATACGCACTGCTCTCGATGGTGATGTTACGATATATCTTGTGGTTGGTCTCTATCGCTCCGGACTGGTATACCGTATCACGAACCAGCGGATTTACTTCCTTGAGTTTGTTACTGCCTCCGTAATACTGGTAATGGAAGTCATCCCGTACACCAGCCTGGCCGTTGCGTCTGAGCAACTGAAGTATATTTCCGTTCGCATCATAGCGTATGTCTTCATCGTAAGCGGCAGGCTGACTGCTGCGCGCAGCAAAGCCGCTGCCGGCTGTATAGCTGGTCAGGCTGCGGCTTCCTACCAGACGATGCAACTGATCGTATTGATATAGCATCGCCTGCATACCCGCCCTACGGTTACCTCGCGCAACGCCAACCTGTGACAGGTCGGTGATCATCCAGCTGATGTTACCATTATACAGGCCACTGTGATTATACTGACTCTGAAGCCGCGGCCATACCTGGTCACGCGTGTCAGAGGTGACAACGCCATTACCGATCGCTTTATAGTCGCCGGTATAATAACCCAGTGCATAACCGGTAACGTCTTTTCCAACATGCGATGTATTCACACCATCGCCACCCGGGTCACCACTATAGGGCATGTTTACACCTTTAATCCAGCCTTGCAGCGTGTAGTAATAATCAAGACCCTGTACCCGGTACTCACCATACTCTGCGCGGGCCTCGGGACCATGCTCGTAGTAGCGGTACGAGGCATCACGATTCCAGATATACCGGTCGGTGGAAGTATATACTTCACGAACCCGGTTATCGCCATCATAATTATACCGGTGAACGAACTGATCGGATTTACCATACTGGTAGAACACATACAGCACATTACCACTCACCAGGTCATAGCGGTAATCCGTACGTTTTATACCCAGACCCGGAAGGCTCTGCCACAGCGTCTTCACATGACCGTGGATATCGTAACTGTAATAACTCCGCGTGGTATCAAGTGTCCCCTTCTCCATCACTTCAACATACGACACCCGGCTGCGGATATTAACCTGCGCTATATCGCCGGGCGGATTCTGATAGGCTATATCATAGTGTGTACGGATGATATCACTCAGGCTATATTGTGATGACAGCGGGAACGACAGAGCTTCCAGCGCAACCGACAGGCTATCCGATGAGACCGTACTCACCAACTCCCCAACTTCAACCGTTCGGCCTTGTGCATCGTAACGCGTATAGGCATACTTACTTTCTTTCTGTTGTTGTGCGTTTTGAGACAACCGCAGCTGACCTTTATCATTATACCAGAACCGGCTCGTATGAGCATCCGGAGACTCCTGCTTAATAACCTGACCTAACGAGTTATACTGATAACGACTCCGAAGATTATGCACCGGGTTAACACGATTACCCGACAGGAACGCATTTACCTGCTGCGCTGTCAGCGGATGAACTCCGGACGGCGGAACTGTCTGCACCAGCTGCGCAGACTGATCATAGTAGTATAAGGTATAGTGATATTCTTTCGGCTGATATGCATAGGTAAATTTCTCCGACACCGATGCCAGGCACTGACTCTTATACTCCGTATAATAACTGTTGATCTCTTCTTCCAGTAAACGTTCAACAGCATAATCGATCAACTGGGTGTTCTCCGCGGCGGCATTGGCAAGGCACTCTTCTACCTCCTGGTTCCAGTCTACGGTAAACGAGAAGCCATCCAGTGCCGGGTTTGCTGTATCATAGTTTACACACACCGACTCACCCTCAAAATCGATCGTATTGGCTCGGTCCGATATCTTGCGAACAACAAGGTCGGTAATATTTATACCCTGATACGTATTGGCTGTACACGACATGATGCTCAGATAGAAGTACGTGCTCGCCTGGGTAGGTACAAAAACTATACACGTGTCTTTATACTGGCTGGCGTGCGTCAGGTTGTGAGCTTCCCATACTTTGGTTACCGGTGTAGTGTTGCCATCCAGCAGTACGGCATCCGGATAACGCGCACCCGGAAGGATGCAGCTGGCTAGTATGGCAGCTGTCGCAGCACCACTATTGACTACACGTGAACGGGATGTAGATATACTGTCACGGGCTTGTCTCAAGGCTAACTGCGAGGTGGACACCACCTCCTGACCGCGCGCATTAATAAAAGATTTGCTCCGCGACAGCTCGAAGTATACATTATCGGTTGTACCCGCGGTATAGGTAGCTCCATCCTGCTCTACTTTATAGCGAAGGCATAGCTCGTACTTGGCGCCAACTTCCAGCGCACTGGTAAAGCTACCCCGAACGGCTTCCGAGGTAACACTCTCGGGGTATGCCCAGATAAACACCCGGCCCGTACCACCACCTATATCCGTATTGGGCGTCCCCGTAGCAACACCCCAACCCGTATAGCAAGAGGGTGTAATGTCGGCTCCACAACCATTGCCCGCTACAAGCAATGGGTTCACAATAACATTACCACCTTCTTCTGCACAGCTGATCGGATCATCCTGTCCTACTTCCTGAAGCGAACAGGTATACTTCGATAAGATCGACTCGATCGCTATCAGATCGGCGTGTACACCTATATCCGCACGTAAGATCAACCGGAACATGTTCCTCCGATTGCTGTTAAAGTATGATTGAAGATGTGTAGCAATCGCTATACTATCCGCGGCACTGAACGCTGCATCGCAGTTGAACGACAGGTTGCTGACAACCATCTCAAGCTCCGCGGAACTAACCGGTGTACCCGAGCCGTTTGCCTCGCCCCACGCTGCTATACTATCCGGTGTCTGCGGAAGTTCATCGGTAAGGGTAAGATTGGATTTTGCTGCCGGGCAATCGCGGTATGCGGGTATACCCAGTTGTGTTTTACGCTTCGCTTCCTGGTAATAACTCTTATACAACACCCAACGCTGGCGACTCAACTCTGCCGTATAGGCTGCCGTACTCAAACGACTCTTTCGGTCCATCAGATCTAAATATAGTATATGACGACCCGTAGCACTCGCGTTGCCACGACTGTCAATATAATAGGCCGTGTTCGCAGGATTGGTGATCTGGTCGATGCTGCCCTGGTAAACCTGGCTACCATCCTGTACGCCATCGCCGTTGCTGTCATAACCAATCGTGGCTACGTATATACTGTTCAACCGACTCTGCATGGAACTCTTATAACCCGAACCACTCTGTGAACTGTTATTAAAGTATGGATCATGGTTGATCAACTGATTATAGCCTTTAGCCACCGCGGCATCCCAGTCCTGGATACGGGCCAGCTGCTTCTCAAAAACAGAACTCGCTTTATCCTGAACACACACCGCATACTGGCAGTATAGCGAATGAGACTCAATGCTGTCCTGCGGAACTTCATAAACCGTATCGCCGGTGCCATACTTCTCCTGGTAATACTGAACGATCTGCTGGTATAGATTATCACAATCGCGATCCGCTATCTCCTGGATCGCATTATCAATAGCACTGTCGCCGGCCGGACACGAAGTACAGATATCACACGCAGCTGAGTCTATCGTATAGCTCGAGTATATGGCGGTGATTTTATCGATCACCGTAGCATCTTGTAATATAATATTCTCCAGATCGGAGTAACTCAACTCATGGGCTACTAACTGTTTACTGATCGTATAGTCTCCGATCTCCGGAAGAACAACCGTGAACTGTACAACGGTGCCGCTAGCCGATTGGCAATCCGAGGATGTGAGGTTGTGCCGCTCATAACTATATATACTCGAGGACTCATTACCAGCGGCTCCCGACAAGTCAAGGGCTGTCCCTTCATTATCGGTGATAACAATACGAAGATCGAACCGGCACGACTGGCAACCCAGGTTACCCATCTGTGCGCCCAGTGATGACTGATCGTAACGGATCGTATACGAGGTGTTGGGTACAGCATTTACTATTGTATGACGAAGCGTGCTAACGCCTTCTTCCTTCTTGTTCTTCACGCTGATGTCTTCCTGGATTACAGCTGAGGGAAGACTACTATAGCTCGCCAGTGCTGTAACCGAGGATGGAGGATCTCCGGCCAGCGCAGTAGCTATGATATGATCAGCCTGATCCAAATAGGAGATTGTCACCTGTCCGTTGGCATCTACCGACACCTGCTTCTTATAGTGTGAGGCATCTCCTACATTACTACCAAACAAGCGGATCAACTCCGAGGAACCCGCATCACCATAGTAATAACGAATCGCATGGCTGCCATCTATCTGTAACGAGGAACCAACATCGCCCTGGCGGCTGATACGGTTCGTACCATCGCGAACATATTCCTTCTGGGTATAAACATAACCTTCGCCATCCGGTATATAATTACGATGGATACCTGTTGAACTGTTTTGCGCGGAATAATATTTACCCGCTCCATACTGAGAGGATAGTTTACTTCCACTTCGTCTATAGTTATCGTAATGGAACTTCTCCCGCGTAGAGGACGTATGGGCCTGCACCACTGCATCCGTAGTCTCGAACAAGTGAAAACCCGAGCGATAACTTAACGAAACATCCGTCGAGGGAACCGAAAGTATATCACAGCTTGCACGACCCTCATAATCATACAACGACTCCCCTACCAGTGTCAAAGACTCTGTGCTAACATTGATAACACTCTGACGCTGACGAAGGCTACCATCGTAGTAACTAACTACATGTTTATATTTACCTTCTTCCGCATACAGAACCTGGCTCATCCAGTTGCGTGTAGCGTCTCCGTTGCTAACTACTATACCCTGACCAGAACCATAAAACCATACACCCGGGATACGATGCGTGGGATACTGAGCTGAATAACCTACCGCACGAGCTCTATACCATACCGTGCCACTGCGGTAATGATTTTGATGACGATAGTACAGCGCTGCTGTACTGATACGAACCGGGCGTTTATAGGCAAATGCTTCGGCCGCTGTGCCGCTGAAGTTATCAGCAGCATCGATAAACACCCATTCCAGGTCGTACGATAAAACGCCCGAGCCGCTATAGCTCCAGCTTGCCAATGACTCCCCCGTAGCGCTATAGCTATAGTTTAACTGAAGCGAGGACGATGGATTGAATACTTCTTCGGCATACCGGTGAAGCAATACCTTCAGGTATATATTACTTTGCGGAACTGAACCAATCAACGTACGCTTGCGAATGAAAAATCGATAATCGTCCTGACAGCTCATCAGGCTGTCGTGAAAACGAGTGGCTATAAAAGTCTGATCCGACATCGATACGGAAAGGTCATGATGCCAAACCGTATCATTACCATGCAACAGCAACAGCTCCACCGAAGCAGACCAGTCTGTTACTGTAGAACGATCACCTAAATCATAATACAACTGGAAACCTGCATAATAGCGGCCTGTAAGACACGGGGGCGCTGCAAACACAGCCGACTCATAACCGGCTGCAAGAGAACTCAATCCAAGCTGACGCTCAATGGCCGGTGAAGGATCTAGACCAATCCGCTGAATTAAAACACCTTCCGGGATGGTGTCGGATATATATTGTGTGGACTGGCTATATACGTTTGTTATCAGACATGTAGTAGTAAACCACATGCCTATCAAAAACTTTATATAAGATTTCAAGATCATCTCACGCACATCTTTTATGTTTACGGTTTACCCTTGACGAACGAGACTACGGAAGCCGGCAGTGCAGCAGGTTTCCATTGGGTATTCATCAACGTTACTATATGTATTATTCCCAGTTTATCCTGAACCAAGGATTCCAGTGGATTGCCCAGGCTCTTCGTCAGATCACAAGAGGAAATAAAAAAGAGAATATCGGCTGTATAGCACTTGTAGCTTATCGTCTTGCTTCCTGATTTATGAAGGAAGCTAATCTTACCCTTCCGATACTTTTCCCACATAGAAAAAGCATCATTATTAATGGCCGACTTAATTTCGTAGGACACACATCCATCATTATAGTCATCTATAAATTTCGAAGCATTATAGAGCTGTCCATTATGCAAAATATAGGTATATCGATCCGCTGTACCGGACTGTACGGGGTCACTATAGTAGAGAGAAAACATAGTTACAGTATCGCGTACGAGTTTTACACTATCCGTTGTTTGTCCCTTTGCAGAGATGATAACACTACTTATGATTGTTAATATGAATACGAGTACTCTCATCTGCGTTGAAGGGTTGGTAAGGTCATAAGCATTTCCATCAGGTTTTGATAATTGATATTATGAAGATGATCTCCATCTACATCATTTTTACGAATAAATATTCCTCCCGCATCGCGGTGTCCCTGATGCGAATTAACCTGTGTCAGATAAGCGTTGGATGTACTGCGTGGATTGTTCCGGTGATTGTGAATAAAATTATGGAACAGTTCGTGAGCAGCATTATGTCCGTTACCAGCACTGGTGAGCATAAGTCGTCTCCAGGTAGAACTTCCCACTACAGTTTCTGTATAAGGCATCCGGTTTAATGGACCAACCGGCTGATTAGGATCAAAATTCGGATTGTCATAGCGTGTAGTAACCGGTCTATTTCTACGTAGCAGCATATTGTCATTAAATACATCATTATTGGTTGAACTCGCTGCATTCTCAGCAGCTTGCGTTGTATTGTGCGCTACAAACCGGATGTCCCATATAATGGTATAGGATTCGATTGGTCCATCATCAGGCCCTGGATTCATGACCTGTCCATTTACAACCGGCACGGTTTTAGGGACTTCCTTATGTTGAAGCTCTTGCTGAAGCCTTATCTGTATTTTTTCAACTTGTCTTTGTGAGAAATTAACGCGCTTCTCGGCACGCGTCATGTTCTTATTTTTAGCTACATAATTAATTGTAGTGCTAATCGTTATAGTCTTGTTTTCATTATCGATACTCTTCACGCCTTCCAGACCATCAAGATCAATGTTGGATATAGGATCGTTGGAACCAAATTGATAAGGCGTCAACATCGGATATTGTTGCGTAAGCGGATCGACCGATAAAAATTTACCGACAGCGGGATTGTAAATCCTGAAGCCATAATCATAGTGATCTTCCGGCCATAGTTCACGATCCTTTTCCTTGCTATTAAATCCATACCGGTATAATGAGTCAGCTATTGATCGTTCTTCCATGACAAGGCCGAAGGCATAGTAATCACTGGTGCTGGAGACGGTAGCCCAGACGCTGTCGGTTGTCATACCTACCTGGTCGGTGATCACACTCAGCACATTGCCCAGGTGATTGGTAAGTTCATAATGACGATGTCCTAACTGCCGGATACCTTTACCTGTACGACCCCGATATATACCCAGCCGCTCTTTGGCATACACGATATATTCTCCGGGAAGCGTATCATAGTAGATAGCCATCACCTTGCCACTCGCATCGCGGCTATACCGGGTAACATACGTAGTATCCGGACGAGCTACACGCTTTTCGATGCGGTTCCCTAAACCATCATACCGGAAGCTCATCACCACGCTGTCTACCTTGGTGCGAACTTCCCGGATCTTCCCATACGGAGTCCACTGGATGCGCGTACCCGCCAGCTGATCGGCCACCAGGTTACCAATGGCATCATACATATAGGTTCCTTCATCTTCATCCAGTATATGAGCATAAAAGTCTGCATCCTCCGGAGCTCGGAACTCAGGATGTATATAAATGTTCTCCGAAGCCTGCAGCTTCACCTGGCTGCCGGCGGCTATATACGCACTGCTCTCGATGGTGATGTTACGATATATCTTGTGGTTGGTCTCTATCGCTCCGGACTGGTATACCGTATCACGAACCAGCGGATTTACTTCCTTGAGTTTGTTACTGCCTCCGTAATACTGGTAATGGAAGTCATCCCGTACACCAGCCTGGCCGTTGCGTCTGAGCAACTGAAGTATATTTCCGTTCGCATCATAGCGTATGTCTTCATCGTAAGCGGCAGGCTGACTGCTGCGCGCAGCAAAGCCGCTGCCGGCTGTATAGCTGGTCAGGCTGCGGCTTCCTACCAGACGATGCAACTGATCGTATTGATATAGCATCGCCTGCATACCCGCCCTACGGTTACCTCGCGCAACGCCAACCTGTGACAGGTCGGTGATCATCCAGCTGATGTTACCATTATACAGGCCACTGTGATTATACTGACTCTGAAGCCGCGGCCATACCTGGTCACGCGTGTCAGAGGTGACAACGCCATTACCGATCGCTTTATAGTCGCCGGTATAATAACCCAGTGCATAACCGGTAACGTCTTTTCCAACATGCGATGTATTCACACCATCGCCACCCGGGTCACCACTATAGGGCATGTTTACACCTTTAATCCAGCCTTGCAGCGTGTAGTAATAATCAAGACCCTGTACCCGGTACTCACCATACTCTGCGCGGGCCTCGGGACCATGCTCGTAGTAGCGGTACGAGGCATCACGATTCCAGATATACCGGTCGGTGGAAGTATATACTTCACGAACCCGGTTATCGCCATCATAATTATACCGGTGAACGAACTGATCGGATTTACCATACTGGTAGAACACATACAGCACATTACCACTCACCAGGTCATAGCGGTAATCCGTACGTTTTATACCCAGACCCGGAAGGCTCTGCCACAGCGTCTTCACATGACCGTGGATATCGTAACTGTAATAACTCCGCGTGGTATCAAGTGTCCCCTTCTCCATCACTTCAACATACGACACCCGGCTGCGGATATTAACCTGCGCTATATCGCCGGGCGGATTCTGATAGGCTATATCATAGTGTGTACGGATGATATCACTCAGGCTATATTGTGATGACAGCGGGAACGACAGAGCTTCCAGCGCAACCGACAGGCTATCCGATGAGACCGTACTCACCAACTCCCCAACTTCAACCGTTCGGCCTTGTGCATCGTAACGCGTATAGGCATACTTACTTTCTTTCTGTTGTTGTGCGTTTTGAGACAACCGCAGCTGACCTTTATCATTATACCAGAACCGGCTCGTATGAGCATCCGGAGACTCCTGCTTAATAACCTGACCTAACGAGTTATACTGATAACGACTCCGAAGATTATGCACCGGGTTAACACGATTACCCGACAGGAACGCATTTACCTGCTGCGCTGTCAGCGGATGAACTCCGGACGGCGGAACTGTCTGCACCAGCTGCGCAGACTGATCATAGTAGTATAAGGTATAGTGATATTCTTTCGGCTGATATGCATAGGTAAATTTCTCCGACACCGATGCCAGGCACTGACTCTTATACTCCGTATAATAACTGTTGATCTCTTCTTCCAGTAAACGTTCAACAGCATAATCGATCAACTGGGTGTTCTCCGCGGCGGCATTGGCAAGGCACTCTTCTACCTCCTGGTTCCAGTCTACGGTAAACGAGAAGCCATCCAGTGCCGGGTTTGCTGTATCATAGTTTACACACACCGACTCACCCTCAAAATCGATCGTATTGGCTCGGTCCGATATCTTGCGAACAACAAGGTCGGTAATATTTATACCCTGATACGTATTGGCTGTACACGACATGATGCTCAGATAGAAGTACGTGCTCGCCTGGGTAGGTACAAAAACTATACACGTGTCTTTATACTGGCTGGCGTGCGTCAGGTTGTGAGCTTCCCATACTTTGGTTACCGGTGTAGTGTTGCCATCCAGCAGTACGGCATCCGGATAACGCGCACCCGGAAGGATGCAGCTGGCTAGTATGGCAGCTGTCGCAGCACCACTATTGACTACACGTGAACGGGATGTAGATATACTGTCACGGGCTTGTCTCAAGGCTAACTGCGAGGTGGACACCACCTCCTGACCGCGCGCATTAATAAAAGATTTGCTCCGCGACAGCTCGAAGTATACATTATCGGTTGTACCCGCGGTATAGGTAGCTCCATCCTGCTCTACTTTATAGCGAAGGCATAGCTCGTACTTGGCGCCAACTTCCAGCGCACTGGTAAAGCTACCCCGAACGGCTTCCGAGGTAACACTCTCGGGGTATGCCCAGATAAACACCCGGCCCGTACCACCACCTATATCCGTATTGGGCGTCCCCGTAGCAACACCCCAACCCGTATAGCAAGAGGGTGTAATGTCGGCTCCACAACCATTGCCCGCTACAAGCAATGGGTTCACAATAACATTACCACCTTCTTCTGCACAGCTGATCGGATCATCCTGTCCTACTTCCTGAAGCGAACAGGTATACTTCGATAAGATCGACTCGATCGCTATCAGATCGGCGTGTACACCTATATCCGCACGTAAGATCAACCGGAACATGTTCCTCCGATTGCTGTTAAAGTATGATTGAAGATGTGTAGCAATCGCTATACTATCCGCGGCACTGAACGCTGCATCGCAGTTGAACGACAGGTTGCTGACAACCATCTCAAGCTCCGCGGAACTAACCGGTGTACCCGAGCCGTTTGCCTCGCCCCACGCTGCTATACTATCCGGTGTCTGCGGAAGTTCATCGGTAAGGGTAAGATTGGATTTTGCTGCCGGGCAATCGCGGTATGCGGGTATACCCAGTTGTGTTTTACGCTTCGCTTCCTGGTAATAACTCTTATACAACACCCAACGCTGGCGACTCAACTCTGCCGTATAGGCTGCCGTACTCAAACGACTCTTTCGGTCCATCAGATCTAAATATAGTATATGACGACCCGTAGCACTCGCGTTGCCACGACTGTCAATATAATAGGCCGTGTTCGCAGGATTGGTGATCTGGTCGATGCTGCCCTGGTAAACCTGGCTACCATCCTGTACGCCATCGCCGTTGCTGTCATAACCAATCGTGGCTACGTATATACTGTTCAACCGACTCTGCATGGAACTCTTATAACCCGAACCACTCTGTGAACTGTTATTAAAGTATGGATCATGGTTGATCAACTGATTATAGCCTTTAGCCACCGCGGCATCCCAGTCCTGGATACGGGCCAGCTGCTTCTCAAAAACAGAACTCGCTTTATCCTGAACACACACCGCATACTGGCAGTATAGCGAATGAGACTCAATGCTGTCCTGCGGAACTTCATAAACCGTATCGCCGGTGCCATACTTCTCCTGGTAATACTGAACGATCTGCTGGTATAGATTATCACAATCGCGATCCGCTATCTCCTGGATCGCATTATCAATAGCACTGTCGCCGGCCGGACACGAAGTACAGATATCACACGCAGCTGAGTCTATCGTATAGCTCGAGTATATGGCGGTGATTTTATCGATCACCGTAGCATCTTGTAATATAATATTCTCCAGATCGGAGTAACTCAACTCATGGGCTACTAACTGTTTACTGATCGTATAGTCTCCGATCTCCGGAAGAACAACCGTGAACTGTACAACGGTGCCGCTAGCCGATTGGCAATCCGAGGATGTGAGGTTGTGCCGCTCATAACTATATATACTCGAGGACTCATTACCAGCGGCTCCCGACAAGTCAAGGGCTGTCCCTTCATTATCGGTGATAACAATACGAAGATCGAACCGGCACGACTGGCAACCCAGGTTACCCATCTGTGCGCCCAGTGATGACTGATCGTAACGGATCGTATACGAGGTGTTGGGTACAGCATTTACTATTGTATGACGAAGCGTGCTAACGCCTTCTTCCTTCTTGTTCTTCACGCTGATGTCTTCCTGGATTACAGCTGAGGGAAGACTACTATAGCTCGCCAGTGCTGTAACCGAGGATGGAGGATCTCCGGCCAGCGCAGTAGCTATGATATGATCAGCCTGATCCAAATAGGAGATTGTCACCTGTCCGTTGGCATCTACCGACACCTGCTTCTTATAGTGTGAGGCATCTCCTACATTACTACCAAACAAGCGGATCAACTCCGAGGAACCCGCATCACCATAGTAATAACGAATCGCATGGCTGCCATCTATCTGTAACGAGGAACCAACATCGCCCTGGCGGCTGATACGGTTCGTACCATCGCGAACATATTCCTTCTGGGTATAAACATAACCTTCGCCATCCGGTATATAATTACGATGGATACCTGTTGAACTGTTTTGCGCGGAATAATATTTACCCGCTCCATACTGAGAGGATAGTTTACTTCCACTTCGTCTATAGTTATCGTAATGGAACTTCTCCCGCGTAGAGGACGTATGGGCCTGCACCACTGCATCCGTAGTCTCGAACAAGTGAAAACCCGAGCGATAACTTAACGAAACATCCGTCGAGGGAACCGAAAGTATATCACAGCTTGCACGACCCTCATAATCATACAACGACTCCCCTACCAGTGTCAAAGACTCTGTGCTAACATTGATAACACTCTGACGCTGACGAAGGCTACCATCGTAGTAACTAACTACATGTTTATATTTACCTTCTTCCGCATACAGAACCTGGCTCATCCAGTTGCGTGTAGCGTCTCCGTTGCTAACTACTATACCCTGACCAGAACCATAAAACCATACACCCGGGATACGATGCGTGGGATACTGAGCTGAATAACCTACCGCACGAGCTCTATACCATACCGTGCCACTGCGGTAATGATTTTGATGACGATAGTACAGCGCTGCTGTACTGATACGAACCGGGCGTTTATAGGCAAATGCTTCGGCCGCTGTGCCGCTGAAGTTATCAGCAGCATCGATAAACACCCATTCCAGGTCGTACGATAAAACGCCCGAGCCGCTATAGCTCCAGCTTGCCAATGACTCCCCCGTAGCGCTATAGCTATAGTTTAACTGAAGCGAGGACGATGGATTGAATACTTCTTCGGCATACCGGTGAAGCAATACCTTCAGGTATATATTACTTTGCGGAACTGAACCAATCAACGTACGCTTGCGAATGAAAAATCGATAATCGTCCTGACAGCTCATCAGGCTGTCGTGAAAACGAGTGGCTATAAAAGTCTGATCCGACATCGATACGGAAAGGTCATGATGCCAAACCGTATCATTACCATGCAACAGCAACAGCTCCACCGAAGCAGACCAGTCTGTTACTGTAGAACGATCACCTAAATCATAATACAACTGGAAACCTGCATAATAGCGGCCTGTAAGACACGGGGGCGCTGCAAACACAGCCGACTCATAACCGGCTGCAAGAGAACTCAATCCAAGCTGACGCTCAATGGCCGGTGAAGGATCTAAACCAATCCGCTGAATTAAAACACCTTCGGGAATCGTATCGGATACTACTGCACCCTGAATGACTTTTCCGCTTGCCCAATACGATATCATCAGGCATATACCTATGAAAATTATTGTGAGTCTATATTGCAAGCCTGAAAGATACATTCACATACAGTTAGAGTTCTACCTTAAATATTCATATAGCGTTTCTATTTATTCTGCTGCTCTAGCCTTGCTTTGAGTGCATCAATTTCTTTTTGTTGCTGAATAATATAGAGTGTAAGCTCTTCAAGTTTGCGCACGAGCACAGCATCCATATCGCCAACATTGTAGCCGTTAGACTCAACCTCTGCAGCGGCAGGAACTCCCTCAAGATGTTTATGTTTTTTAATATAGGCTTCCGCCTGATATATAGCGGGTAGCTGATAGGTAGGCTCGAATACATAATCGGGCCATGTACCGCTGTTCTTCTCTACGTGAACATCTTTTGCACCAATCTTTCCATTTACACCCAGCAGGTAATTATTGGGATTATTAACCAACGTAGTACCTATACCAACAGCACCTGTAATGTGCATGGTGGATGCATTAAATTTACCATTGACTGAAAGTGCGTAGTTGTTGGGGTTACTCGCCAGCGAAGTACCTATACCAACAGCCCCCGGATACGTAATCGTCCCTCCTGCTGTAGTCCACTGCGAGCTAACTACCAGTTGATTGTTCATATATAGCGCAGAAGCGTTAAGCGTACCCGTCACAGCAACAGCATGTGTATTGCCACCCGGGAAAACTCCTCCGATCGCAAGCTTACCCTTCACGATCAGATCATTCTTGGACGGACTGGCAAAATTAAAATCATCGGCAACCAGTAATCCGCCGGCTTTTACTCCGGCTGGTGTTGTGAGCCCTGTTGCATTGGTAATGCGTAGATAACGTCCAAGCTCGGAAGCCCCCGTTCCCGTAGTAATGGATGGATTTGCATTGTCAACCGTGATGCCGCCTCCGGCAACGTGAAGCCTATCCGCCGGAGCAATGGTTCCTATACCTATATTTCCACTGTTGCCTATAAAGAAGCGGGTTACAGGTGTAAATGTTACTCCCGTAGAGGTGGCACCGGATGCAGCATAAAAGTGAATGCCGCTGTTGGTATGAAAGCGCAGTCCCCGCAACCCAAACGATCCGTGCGTGGTTTCCCATTGCAATACTTCATCACCACTGTTGTAGCGCGCGTTATGCAGCAGAAATATATCGTTGTACGTATTCTTATTTTGAATATTGAGCGGAAAGGTAGTACCCACCACCAGGTCACTTTGCGCCTGGACCAACGTAGTGATAACGAGGGCAGCAACGGTCAAGATTGTAAACTTATTCATAATGCAAGAGTTTTAGGTATAATTAGAAGTTGCTTTTGGTAGCATCGAGTACAGCTAGATTTTTATAGGAGCCAACAGCCTTAAGCTTACCGTTCACTGAAACGATGTATCGCTTCTCGTCAAAGGTTTGTTCTTCAATGGAAGGCATAAGATCAAATGTTTCAAATTTTATATGTACATACTGCTTATCCCGATAACGATAACTTATTGCGTGCAGAATGTTCGAAGATTTCGTAATGTAGAGATCAACCTGATCGATGGGCCCCTTCTTTTGTTTAACACGGTAATGGTCTATACCATTTTTATCACCTATATATTCCGGTGTATCATAGAAGCGAAAAATGCTATCAAGGCTAAGTGCAGCCGCACCGGTTAATGCATCTGCTTCGGCTTTCATATTTCGTTTATCATAGATCATCTCGCCGGTGCCCCAGTCTACCATGATGCGATAGTGATCGTTCATCATCATTTCATTGGTACCGAAACGATATAAATATTTATTACCATCCCGAAGAATAGTAGCTTCAGCCGTATAGAAAGCATTCCTCTGCTGATCATTGTCGAAGGCCTGAATGGTCATTGACACCTTAAATTTTTCGGCATTATTATATTGATCCCGCATCTGCGCCAACACAGCTTTCAGATCCTGCGCGATCGCCAGCGGGCCAACCGCTATAAGCATTAAAACAAAAAGCTTTTTCATGATTGGTAAGGGGTTCAGTTTTCAACCTGGTAGACTATATTTTCAGATATGGTCTTTATTCCGTCTTCTGTTTCCTGTTGCTTCAGGTACAGCGCGCCTTCCTTATCATAGAAGAAGAGGTCAGCAAAATTTTCTTCGTCCAGAATAGCGCGAAGACGATAGTCATTCAGATCATATACATAGGTCTTCATGTTTCCCGATGTCGGATGCAGACGCAAGTCATCAAACCATATTGTGGCGGCTGCACCCGGCTTAAATTTTAATTCAACGGTAGCGGCCCGTGCGGGACACTGAAATATACCTTTCACTTGCTGCCATCCTTCTATGACATTCCCTGAGGGAGTGCACATAGCCGTAGATAAGACTATATTTTGCTTGTCCCGAAAAATCACTTCGATCGCCACGTTATCGGCAATCCATGGCTTTGTAACATGCGGATTTTTAGACGAGGCCCATGCATTGACTAAATATGATTTTCCGGAATCAAGCTGTAACAGGTTCTGTTTAAATGTTCGGTCAGCGGATATTTTCAAACTGCTTCTACCGGTATGCGCAAAGGTTGAATCTATAACGGGTGACGTAGCGGGTAGCACCTCGTTATTGATCTTAACTTCGCCAATCCAAATGTTTGAAAAGAGCGGTTGTCTCAACACAATTAGCGACCAGTCCGGGCGCTGCGGATGCTGTCGTATACAGACAACCTCGTTATTGAGAATTGTGCGGGTGCGCGTACGGTTAAAAATAAAAAACGATTTTCCGGTAACATCTACATGTGTCACGTTTTCCAGTTCTTGAACGCTCGCTTCAACAACCGCAATATTCTTATAACTTAAACGCGTGGGGTAAACCGAATACTGCGGTAGCGGCTGCGTACTGAATATCCAGTTCCCGGAAGCCTCGCCTTTCATATATTCAAAACCGGTGAAAGCCATTTCGCGGTTGCGCATATTGCTACCGCTGGCAGTAGGTAAATGTCCGCCATAATCATATAGTGCGGCACTATATACGCCCTGTACATCACGGCTCTCGGTTTCATAACTATAGGGACTATATTGTGTTGCTGCACTGACATGTATCCAGTTCGGCACGGCATTTAGTTCGGCATCTCCCCAGTTAAAACTGTTCATTGGGAATGTACCGTCCTTTTCAAGATCAGGTTCATTTGATGCGCTACGCGGAGCTTCGTATACATAGTTGCCATCATTTCGCCATACTCCCTGGCTGCCTGCTAAAAAACCATGCTTTCCTCCCAATGCCGGAGCTGTTTGCTGCAACGGCCATGAGTCGGAAAATGATGCCGCCGACGTTGAGATTACTTCCTGCCGAAGCTGTGAGGTGACCTGTATTACCGTATCCATCAAAGCATCCTCCGATGCATTGATCGTGATCTGCTTTTGAATCATGGCCGGATCGTTGCTGCAGGCACCGCATCCATAGTATACATTGAACACAACGGTATAATTACCGGGAGCATTGTAACTATGAATAGGATGCCACTCCTCCGATATCGTACCATCACCAAATTCCCACCAGTAAGTATATATCTGGCAGTTCTGCGGATTGACGACTTTAGGTTCAAAATCAATGGCGCATAGTAACTTGGTATAGTTAAAGTCGAACGTTATCTCGCGAATCGTGGAAGCATCGAAATAAAAACATTTGTTATCGAGGTAGTCCACACCTGCAGGCGTATAGGGATCGATCAGTTCAGTTCCGGGTTTGAAGAAGCGACCTAACTGATAAAAGAAGCAAGCGCCCTCTCCTTTACCATTGTCCATTCCGACCGTAGCCGGTGTACCACCAAAACCATTTGCTCCACCCGAAGCATCACCGGTGGTCCACTGCATGTCGCCATAGTAAAATGCTATATTATTACCGAGCCCTATACCGGGGTCACTTCCATCCGTAATGACGAGCTTGAACGTATTGCGCTTGTTGGTTTTGCGTTGATAATATCCCACCTGGTGCCAGATGGCGGTGAAGCGATGTGGTTCAGATTTATAGTATATCTGTCCACTAAAAAGACCACGTGTATCGACATCGGCCCAAAAAGGGGCTATCATATCATACGATGAAGGGAACCCGGTTGCATTATATACTCCGTTGGGCGCGTCAAAGGTGACATTGCCATTTATGTTGACATATAGCTGCTGGTAGTTAATACCAAAGAAGTTGAACGTGAACGGTAAGGATATAGCTTGGGTCGAGCCATCATCTTCCGGAGCCATCACCGAAAAGGAAGGGTCATTCGAAGGATCTTCCACCATACACGGTTCGGTTGCCGATGCCGTCATCATCCTTGCCATCGGTGTTGTGTTACCGGAGGCCTTTTGCATAACCGGAGCAGCCGAGAGTAACTGTGGATAGTTCTTCTGTTTCGGTGTTGCTGGCGGTTGCTGAATCCTGCCTTCCTCCTTGAGACGATCATAGTCGGGGCTTCCTGGCAAAACGTTTTGCTGCCCGATAACTTTCAGGAACGATAGCAAGAACAGCGTACATACGATATACTTCATAACGGGATGGTTATTTTCCTTTGGGTATAGTAACTCGTTTGCTGAATACAGCGCTTTGCCCGGGTATAGACGGGTCTTGCAATGCCGTGATGCTTCCTGCACTGACATTGAGTTGATTCCGGAAACCCGAACGCAGGATCAAAGCCCTGAACTCGGTGTCGGTTAGCGGAGTCTCGCTGAATATAATTTTTTCACCACCTTCGGACCCTATATATACCGCCGTAGCGACAGGATTCGATAAGCCCTCCGTACCCGTATATAGCACCAACTCATCTCCCGGGAACATGGCACTTTCCGGGAGTGCAGTCGAGAACTTATACTGCTTTTCACGATACGGCACAGGCAGCACACCCGTCATAACAAAACCAGTTCCGACATTCTGATAGGCAGCGCCCATGCCAGCGTACTGCTGATAAGCCGGTATAGTATAATTATATACAGCGTTGTTATAATTGTTATTTGCCTTTGTTAATACTACCGTTCCCGTCAGCTTATCCCATTTGACGTTGCTGGTTTTGATAAGCGATCCACCGTCAAAGGCCTCGGTACTTTCCAGTATACCGGATTTAAAAATTACTTTGTTGGTAACGGCTGTTTTCAATTGACTTTCAGACCGACTGATGCTTGGCCACACGGTTGGTACCGGTATAGGTATGATGGCAAAGAGAATGGGTATATATACGATATCGGTATTGATACGTGCACCACCTTCCCAGGTAATGTCCTGGTACTGCCGCATGTCGATAAAAAACTCGTTCTCCTGTGCCAGGCTATACTTCGGTATACCCGGGTTCTGCACTTCACTTGTAGATGCCAGGCTCAGCGTTCCATCACCGTTGTCTTTAAACCATGCGTTGAGGACCTGAATATTTTGTTGCTGATAGAGCTTTGACTCACTTACATAATTATACCGCACCCAGGAAACAGGTTCTTGGTCCAACAGGCCATTCTGATTTTGCCGATAGGTACTTACCTGCCGTGGCTTGCCATGCATATCATTGGTCACAATGGAATATCCCTGGCTGGCTGCAAGCTTGGATATACTCACGTTCCCAAGGAATGGAATGGGTACAGAGAGTTTATAGGGCTTATTCTGTTTCTCGGTTTCATCGGTAATCACAGGGAAGTCCTTCGCGGTATAGAATTCGTGAACCGTTACGCCGGTAGTTCCGTAGCTTACTCCTGTACCTTTGGGGAATATAGAAGAGCCATCCGGCAATGTAGCGTTTTTAACATCTTTACCGGCCAGGCTGGCACTTGCCAGACTATGCACGGTTACTTTCCGATAGCCTATCTGCGGACCGGGATAGTAGCTTTCATTAATGGGATACTCAAAGAACAAGTTATTATCGGAGCGCAACGGTACTGCCTGGACATACTTCTTGGCATACCGAAGAGGATTCTCATCACCTCCTATCAAAGGTTCATATGCGGCCACACCGCTGCTGATGAGCTTACCATTTTCTTCCGTGGTATATTCATATATCTGACCATATATACCTTCGGCTTTTTCTGCCCAATTATCGGTCATGGTAATTTGACGAACGCGAAGCCCGCCACCGTACTTTATCTTATCGGGAGAGTTAAGTCGGATCCACGATTTTCCCGAGACAATTTCCTTGCCCCAGTCTTTGTTATCACAGAACTTATAAAAGCCTTCAAACATTTGCCTGATTTGCGTAAACACGCTGCCCAGACTTTTAATCTGATCGACCCGTTCACCCGCCCCGGATGCCTGTTTGAGCTTTCGCCCCGAGTTAGCGAGTTCCGGCTGATTGGTACGCAGGTGCTGCCAGGCTCTCATCGAGAAGGGATGATACCCCTCTTCGGCAACCAGAAAAAACGAGCCATAAGCATATTGACCGGAATTGTCTTTCTCCAATGCCATTGTACGATCGGTTGCTATATCTGCATACCCCGATATATATTCATAGAATCCTTCACCGGCACTTCGAAGATTTATCTTGAGTTTGAAGTAAAGCTGTTTCCGCTTCTGATCGATATATTTCAACACTTCTTCGCGTTGCTGGTCTGCGGTAAGCGTGCCTGAAATTTTCTCCTCAAGCTTGAATCGTACTTTCGTACTGGCGTTGTCTAATTCAAAGGAGGTATTGTTTTCGGCTTGTGTCGCCGGACTATACGGATCAACGACTTCCATCATTTGCATTGCAGGCATATGCTGTACGTAGGCGTAGTCATCCGTTTCATAGTCCACAATAATTTTACCACCCGATGGGAGCCTTATTTCCCTTATATTCCATGCGGCAGCGTTGTTATCCAACGAAGTTTTTTGAGATGGATCCTGTACGACATACGGATAATCAATGTTGTGCAGGTATTGTCCGGCAGGATACGGTTTATAGTTCCCCCAACGATCATAGGCATGCTGATCGTAAGACGGATTTGAAGCGTGGTAGGTAAATATATAGGGGTTTAGCTTTCCGCGCTGACTGCCTCCATACTCAAACCAAAGTTTCTTTAACGTTAATTTTCCGCCTCCTGTATTGCTATTGTATACACCCGGACATTGAGAGTAATCATATTCAAATTTTACGACTTTAATAGGATGCGTACTTCCCGCTGCACGCGTAAACAACTTGATTTCGTGAAGGGCATAGAGAGGTTTCCCCGTACCGTTGGTATCCTGTAATTTCTGTGCTACACCCCGTGCATCCTGACGCTCCTGTAAAGTAAATATAGTAATGTGTGATTTCGTTTCTGCCTGCGACAGATACCATACTTCTTTCTCGCCATATACATACGATCCTTTATCATCGCGGGGATCTGTTTTCCAACCTTCCTGCAGGTGCGCTTTGGAATATGGATCACGCCATTTATAGGCATCTCCTGTTGATGCGGTACGGGTATAGGTAAATTTCACCCAATATCCAAGATCATCCAGGGATACACCGTCACCGGTAACATCTACATAGTCCGGACCAACTATCGAAGTGAGTAAATAAGAATGTGCGTAAGGCGGAATTTCCATCTTCTTCAGGAACTTCTCCGTATCTGAATGGCCATAGAATGGATCACTCTGGCCATTGTTGCCTACATCCACTTTTGAAGTCTGTCCGTTCTGCTTACGGGCGCTAAACGTTGTTTCTTCCTGGTATAAATTATACGCTGGTATGCCATAGTTATAGCGCAAACCATCGGGTGTTAATGCTGTGAACGCAGCAATATGATGACCGGGTTTATCCGTTCGCGATAAGTCCTGTAATGAACCGTTGCTGTTCTTATACTTGATTTTAAAGTAGGGTATAATCTCCTGCGAGCCACCCAGCAACTCGTCATTGGTAAAAGTTTGTATTACCTGGCTGCGTGCCTTACGTTCCCGGTGTGTAGCAGCAGATGACGGTATAGATCTCGCCCCGGCCTGTCCTTCTACCGTTGATGACGCTGTCGGGTTAATATTATTCCCGGTGAGTCGCACGCGAACCGCACCCGTTCCGCCTAACGCATTGAGCGTTTCCGCGGGCTCTGCTGAGGGCTCTCCATGCACTTTAAAATACCAGGGCTCATAGGTGTCGTTGAGATTCTTTTGCTGAAAAGCCGCCCGTGAACTGATATCATTATTACCATCCCAACCGCCCGAAGTCGATTTGGAATGATTAACACTCAAATTAACTCCCACGTGCGAAGCTGCAGGACCAACGTCTACGCCTATAGATCCGCCTACCGACACAGATGAAGTCTCAGGGTCTCGTACAACACCATAGTCATTTCGCAAGGGCCGGTACATAGCAGCTATACCCTGCCCTGCAACAGTATATATATCGTATGTCAGTGACGGTATCGATAGATTCGGAGATTCCTTGGTAACAATGCCATCTTTCTCGCGGTTAAAGTCAAGCACAGATTTCGCATCATGCATACCTTGATCGTAATGCATATATCCGTAGGCATCCGAGCGAATTCGTTTCTTATCGTTATGCAACCATTGTTCGCTATAAAATCCGCGGATATATCCGTTCGCGAAAAATCCCCACCACGATCCTCCAGGTTTAAACTGAGCAGATATGCTTACATTGCGCATAGGCATACTCACCTGAGGTGTATAACCGGGATGTGCAAGCGTTAGGCTTGCCGAGCTGTTCGCTATACCAGCCTTAACTTTATCACCAACGGAATATTTCAACATGCGCGAGGCATCAATGGAGTGAGTAAAGGAAACTGTTGAAAGTCCTTGCTTGGAATTATACCCGGCGCCTAAACCAAACTCGCCCATTTTTCCCCCCAGGCTCAGAGATGGGTTTACATTAACACCCTCTTTGGAATTCAAGCTTAAGTCGAGTCCTACGCCAGCGGTCATTCCCCCACCGGCCGCCATCTTATAGCCAAGCGAAGCATCAATGCTATAGCCAACACCTTTATAACTATTGTGGGTTACGCCCAGGCCAATGGAACCAATTTCCGCTGACGCTCCAAATACCTCCAGGCTTACACCAACGCCTAGCCCTACCGTAACGCTGGGGTCTACAGACATTTTTGTGTGTATAGGATCTCCCTTAAATTCATCCGGAAGACCTCTCATTTGCCTTGTTATAGCCCCTGGATTTAATGAAAACCCTAATCCTACCCAACTTGCTTCCGTGTCCATACCGGATCCGGACTGATAGGACAAATTGAAAGGATAACCTCCGTTGGGCCCCGGCAACTCGAATAAGGGTATATTATAAGAGAAGTCGCCCGTGAACATATCCACCATATCGGATGTCCCTGCCGGCTGAAAAGCCTGAACTTCAGGTTGTGTCGGCCCGGATGTCAGCGCATAGGAAGTAGCGGGTAAAAATACCTGGCAAATAAATGTGAACAATACAAACAGACTTGCTTCCCTTCTGATATTTCGTAACAATCGTATCATAATGCTAAATGGGGAATATTACGTTTTGATATTTGAATATGTACCGGTGCAGCGCCCAGCCATGGAGAGTTGATGTTCAGTGTTACTTCTTCGGAAACAATCGCGGTGCGTTCAAAACCAAGCACAAATGTTCTTGATTTGCGCATAGCAGCGTCTTTTTCAAAATGGTATAGTACACACGGTAACAATTCATTGCCATCCGCCAGTGAAATATCATCCTGGAACAGATAGGAGAAATAATATAGTTTGCGCTGCTTCTCCTCCAGACTAGAAATGCCAAAATCAATAAGGTCCGCTCCCTCTACACTACCTCCAATCGTAAGCATATAGTACTGAAGCCCATCCGTTGAGTCTACTCCACTTTCGCTATAGCTTGCTGTTTGAAAATTCTTCCATTCGCCGGGCACGTATTGAATATCATACACAAAGTGTCCGTGTGTAGCCTTTACATGAAGGCCATTATCATAGTCTTTAATCCATCGGCTGTATTCATCTTTGCTCATGCTTCCGGAGCATGAGCAAATGGCTACTGCCAAACAGATAACCGACATTGCGTTTTGAAAATATTTTATACTTTTCATCATATATATCTAAACTATCGGTTATCAGTTTCTTCCAGGATTGGTTGGCTCTGTGTGCTTCCAGGGCTCAATAAAAAGTGTATTGATTTTTTTCTCTTTCGTGTCACAGGTGACTACAACTTGTTGCGTCACTTCATTTCCACAGGCATCAACCACGTTCAATACGACTACATACTCGGGAGCTGCATCAACCGTTACGACTGGCGTGTTACCCGGGCGCACAATAACCTCCTGCCTCGGCTGATATATCAGGTTAGTTCGGTTCTGGTTTATAATATACCAGCTTGTTGTATAGGGCGTCTTTCCCCCTGATATCTGGCCATAAAACTCCACTGTGCCGGGTTCACTTTTCTCGCAGGTCATCCGGATTGGATTGACAAGGATATTTACCTGTGGTCCTTCGACTTTTGGCGGTGCAATTTTCTTGAGGAGCAGGACATTTACCGTATTGACTTCATTGACAAGCTCTACCGAGTACATTTCATCAACAGGCCAGGAAGCAAAAATATTTTCAATTTGTATCGTGTAGTAGTTAGCACCAAAGTCCTTATGAACGCTATACTCTCCTACTGGCTCACGTTTGGTATTGTATACCTTCAGGTTGAGTGATTCTTTTTCTCCGTAACTATCGTAGTACTGGATATTTAGGCGGGGTTCAAAGATCAATCCGGCCTGGCTGGAATTCAGGTTTATATTATGATAGTATACAGGTTTCTCTTTGTTTGGCTGAAGCTGTGCGCTACATCCAAGTGTAGCCCCGAGCTCCATCAATGCTATATATAGTGTTAAGCGTAGCATCATTTTTCGATTTTAACGGTACTGAATCCTATTCTAAAAATAAATGGAGATATCGTCTGTTGAGAAATACTGCGATCGGAGACATTATACATGAGAGAAAGATTGAGTGTTACAGGGGCTGACAGTGATAACAGCCACCCACCGCCAACAAAGAAGTTATGGCATTCGTAAAATCTTTTTCCGGACACTTCAGAATTGACTGCATATGAGTCCATCAAATCTTCTCCTTGCAGATATACACGTCTTTTAAAGAATTCGACTTTGGTAAATACCTTGGCACCAATGGAAGAATGAAACCGCTTGTTTTCCTTCCTCAACAGCAGGTTAGGCCCCGCACCAACCGATATATATTTTAATAAATGTATACCCCAGCAAGGCGTTATCTGGTATAGCGGATCACTCCCTATAGCCATTCCCAAAACCCCTTCCAGGTATGAACGATCTATTAATGAAGGTACACGCGTAAAGGTTGAAATCTTCTGAGACGCATTAACGTTCGCCTCCTTTAGACGAAGAGCATTTTCTTTCAAATTGACATCTCGCATGCTGTCCAAGGAACTCAAGTACTTTGATTTTGTAATACCGCCCGATAAAGGAGGAAGTTGGGTCTTCACTATTTCGTCTAATTGATAGGAAGGCAACGAAGGAATTGCCTGTGATAAATTCTGACTTGGATCGGATATAGCTGGCGCAGAAGTATTAGGAAGAGACTGGTTTGCCCGAACTTTTTGGTTTACTGCTTCCACTATATCTTGTTCCGATATAAGTTGCGGCTTTATATCGGGGATGGAAGGTAAATTAATGTTCGCGATTTGAAAGAGCGAGTCAAATTGCTCATTCCAGCGTTGTTTGGAGTAAACTTCTTCAGGCTTGGTGCCTTTCGTATATGCTGATAATTCTTTTGCATGTATAGCAGCCTGCTGCCGCATTGAATCCGCGGGAACATTTTGCTTTAGTGGTTTGATCTGTGAGCTATCAACGGTCACCGTAACGGTTTGAGCGAAGACACAATAACTCACCGACCACCACATCAGAACGATCAGGTAGTAACGCTGCATACAATATAGGTTATCAATACCTGATAAATCAGGTATATAAGTAGCTCTGACAAAAACGATGGATCGCGATTACATTACTCCTGATTCCAACAACTTACTTTACAATTCAGATCAACTGGAGTCTTAATCGTGACCGAAAGTATATATAGTTTTTGACATGAACTATACAATGATCAAAATAAAGTTACATCAATTGCTATATCAAAAGCGTTTAAACACACTTACAACGGCATGGTTACACGCAAACTGTATGACAAAGGATAACTCATTATTATACAGATCCTGACAGACCGAAACGTTCATCTAACAATTTATAGTTTACTATACATCGGTAAACATATAATCTTTTGGTGAGCAAGTAAAAAACGACCAACACCGGCATAAACATTACGCATATAAGAAGAATGACAGAATATTTTAACAGAACTCTGCGCATTCCTCCTTTAATAAAACTGAAAGCCGCACTTCGTCAGGCATACAAAGAGAAAATCATCAATGAAAATGTGGCATCACGCGTCAGAGGTATAAAGCAAGCTGAAACCCAACGAGCGTTTTCAACATGGGAGGAAATTCAAAAAATCTACGACATCGAATGTGACGTAAAAGTTCTTAAGCGGGCATTCCTTTTCAGCGTTCTTACGGGACTCCACTGGTGCGACATCATGAAAATGACCTCGTCTGAGGTCAGAGGAAGTGATACAGAGGGATGGTACATCAGATATCAACAACAGAAAACAAAAGACTTCGAAGTACTTCCGATTTCTGCCCATGCACGTCTCTTTAGGAGTACATCGCGGGCCCTACGACAAAGTTTTCATCGGCCTGAAATATATAGAGCCTATACGAACGTGGCGTTAAGTCATTGGATGCTCCGTGCGAGTATTTTACTCTATTTTACCCGTTTTGATAAGGACATTTGAATTTCGTCTGGACTTCTGACTTTACGAAGTTCCACCCAAGCGAGTAGTTCAGATTTCTTGAATAACACTTTCTTGCCGTGCTTATAGTGCGGAATCGTTCGTTGCGAAGTCTTTTCATAAATGGTAGCGACTGCCAGATTTAATAGTGCGGCGGCTTCTTGAATATTCAATAAGGTTGTATGATTCTCTCTATCTAATTGCAGTTCACTGACAACTTCAAGTAGCGTTTCTTTTAACATCTCTCGAAACCGCTCTTCATTGCATTGGAAGAAAACTTGTGAGCCCATAATAAATGTAGTTTAAGCTGATCGCTTATTGGGTGATTACCCGCACTCGCCAGGTTGAACTGCCGAGTAGAACGCCCGTTAATATTCGATCTTGTAACAAGATAATATACTTGCACAGTGTGCAGTCACTATTCATTCGGAATATCGAATGCTAATTGCTACTGTATGGCGCGGATGGCTTGGTGGCGATCGAACAAAATTTCCCGTTTGTTATAGGTAAATAAATCATAGAGAATTTCCCACAAATTGTTTTTATGGTAAACAATTGCTGCACGGTGTCGATACGCATAGATAATCAGTTTACTATTTTCGTAAATACTGATTTTGCCAATTCAGAGTACAACAAACAAAAAGTTAAACGCCTTTAATTTTTGTGAACAAAAAAAGACATCTTGCTTTTCTTCTAAACCATAGAATTTATGAGATTCTCCGTTACTTATGAAAATGAAAATGCAAAAACAAAATCAGCTAAGCGAAAATCAATCGAGTTGCTGAATTCATTCCTCAACTTCCACTTGATCGAAAAATTTCATGGCTGGTCATACGAATGTCTTTTCGTAAAATTAATCGATAATGCGCCACCAAAAAAGAAATGGAAATTAAAGCGAACGTATGATAGATGGGGAAATATTGAGCTACCCATAAGTTTTAAAGGAGCGACAGAAGTTGAAGAGTTTAAGTATGCATTTGTGCAAATCAAAAATGCGGTCAATCTCGTAGCCACACTTAGTATACAGGGGAATCGTGATTTCAAACAAGAAGCGTTGATTTCAGATTTAGCGAAGCTCGAAAAAAAACTACCAAAATCAATCGAACAATATAAAGCACTCCATAAACAACAAGGAAAAATGGATTCGCAAGTTCAGTTACGAAGAGTGGATGGATACATTAACGCATGTAAGCAACATCCTCTACCACACACAAAGCATCTTAAAGGGGCTCGCATTTATGATCATTTCGATACTGACGAATTAATGCCGTATAGATATATCTATGCCGAAATCTTTAGCACGCTACTTCGAAACGCAAACATATCCACACCTGGTTATAAAGAAATATACTTTAGCATCGATGAGACACTTGAGAAGGCTAAGACTGACCTCGCAGCCTTGGATTGGTTTAAATATACCTATTGTGCTATCGACATTAAAAAGTACAGGAGAGCAAGTGCAAAGCTAAAGGAGAAAATGTTGCTTGACTCACTAGTTAGTGGATTACGCCTTATAGCGTTTTTTGATCATTTAGATAAGACTAAAATAGAATCTGTAATTCGAATTATTTCTCAAGGCAAAACCAACACTCCGCTCACTTACGCAGTTTCTGAAAATAATACCCATATCATTCAAATACACTACGAAATTGGTCCGGATCACACACAAAGTCCTCCTTTTTACATCACGATCACAAACAAGGCCACAAAGGCAGAAGTAACACAGCTCATCGGCCACTTCGATACATGGTGGGTGCCACATAGTTTGAAGAAGATCAAAATCGGAAAAAATGAAGTTAGCATCACCGGCGGCGGTGGCATGAGAGGAGAAATAACTAGAAGCGCAGAGAATCGCCCTGACAGCTATAAGTTTTCATTGCCTTAAATCAAATCAGTTTTTACAAAATATATGGTAAGGATTTTACACTTGTAAATCAAAGGTATCTACCATTCTGACGGATCAACCAATTCTTTAAAAAATCCATATATCATGACAAGGCCAACCATTACAACACCAACGATCCGCAACTGTTTTACTCGGAATTTATATATCGGTTCTTTACTGTTATCTCCTTTTTGATAGTCTGAAAGGTCTTTCCACAAAATCATGATAGCAACAGGGAACATAACCGTGATAAGAAAGACATACAAATAAATTGTTTTCATAAATTAAGATTGATCATGTCAGTTCTGTCAAAGGTATCAAATCTAATCGTTACATGGAATTCCTTTTCACGTGCCTTCCTATATGTTTGCCCCATCAGTGATCAAACTGAAAAGCTATCCACATAATTCGACCGGCAATGGAGCTATCAACTAAACAACGAGACGGGATTAAAGTATAAAAGTGCTATTATTCCGACAACAACCTCAGCAATGACTAGGTGTTCCTATGATATAGTCATGACTACTCCCGATCACCTTTACTGGCAATGTGTTTGGCATCACTTGCCGGAGCTTTTCGGGGGTATTGTTGAATATACTTTTGTTTATCTAGCAGTTCTAATAAATATATGACAATGGCCTGTAGCAGGATCAAGATCCACGGTTGAAATCCATATAGTAAGTTGTCGTTGACGAGATGCTAAGTGTCGTATAGCTTGACACTTTAACACTCGGCCTACCGGTATCACGTGATGAATTCTGCTATATATTGCTTACAAAGGGATCACAAGATCCCTTCATCAGCAAACGAAAAATAGCCTTCAGCAGTAAGTATCACATGGTCCAGTAAGACTATATCTAACAGCTTGCACCCCTGACTAATTTTCTTTGTCAAATCGCGATCAGGCTGACTTGGCTCGAGGTTGCCGGACGGATGATTGTGAGCAAGTATCATTCCGCTTGCTCCCGCTTTGAGTGCTGCAACAAACACGAGCCGAGGATCCACTTCTACGCCGGATATACCACCGGACGAAACATTGAAAAGTCCAAGCACTTTGTTGGCGCGATTGGTAAGCAGTAATTTGAATTGTTCAAGCAGTTCTATTTTACCTTCATCCCAATGCGTTCTTAGAATTTCTACAGCTTCGCGAGGGCTTGCTATCTTGGGACGTTCTGAGGCCTTCATAGCGGGCTTATATGACAACTGAATTTCGGCAACTTGCCAGTGACGTGCGATGACCTTGTTTTCCATAACCGTGATATTTAGTGATGGTCATCACCAGCGAGTCATTGTAGACGCGAGTGCACAAAAGGAAACTGAATAAATGGGGGTGCCTGGTGGCGCGGCCACCAGGGGGAAACCGTTTATGCGGTAGTCTTTTGTGCGCTCGAGGCACGATGACTTTCTTTATCATCACTAAATCTCACGGTGGAAAACAATGTCCTCGGACGTATACAGGGTGGAAGTATGCGAAGTATCAGCAGCAATAAGTATCAGCGGGACTTAATATGTCGTATTATTTGTTTGCTGAGCGAGGACTTCATTTCCGCAGTAAGCTTTAATTGCAGCCCAAGTAATTTCTCGGTGTGTACGACATCCGATAATTTATGTATGGCATTTTTAATCTCGGCAACGCTGGACTGACTTTCACGATAAGCCTTATCTATTTCAAATGAAACATCGCCGATTTTAAGCGTGGGCATGGTAGCGTCACGAATATATGGTTCATATATTTTTGTAAGCCAAAGACTATAACAGATACCAAAAAGCATTTTCTTTTCTTCCGCACTTTTGTCACTCACCACAAAACAATCCGGAGCAGAATTCTTAACCGGCATCCCGACATGCTGTCCTTTCGATAGGATAAAAAAGTGAAAGTTACAAGCCTCCATATAAACGAAGATAGATCTATAGCGAAAAGTATATATATACACATCACAAAAACAGAAAGCCGAGTAGAATAAAATCGGCTTCTGTTTCACACATATCTATGACTACCATCAAGCTAAACATCCTATGTTGATATTCGCCTGGATTTACTCTTTCGTTCCGCAGGCTCTGACTCATCCGTTTTTTTCTGACTCTTTTCTTTTTGAGATTTACTTTCAGAGGGTTCCTGCCTCGTTTCTGCCTGTTCTTGCTTATGCACGCGAATGCCCTGAAATTGATTTCTCATCGCCATGTCATATATATCTATACTCCGATCCTTTGGATTAGCCGCGATAAACATCTTCTCGTCTTTGTTCCCCCGATTGTAGTGTACTAGCGCTAGGTTGCCCTTCTGCAGGGACTTCATCAATTGATCCACATCCACGCTATCCGTTAGCTCTTTGATTGGATGCTTTTCTAACGTCTTCTTTAAATCAAATCCCCAGGCGGCATGGTACTGGTGCAGTTTATGATTTCCGTTTTCCTCCTTTGCTGCATGAAGCTGGAGCCAAGCCTCGTAGGGCTCGCCTTTTTTGTTGGTAAGTTTCTTGTATACAGCACGCCCATCCAGAAGATTGAACGCCTCTTTAGCCGTAATGCCATTACCCTTGTTAATATAAAACGTCTGCGATCGCTCGGTGTCGGAATTGTCACCCTTGAGTGTTGCCTTGTAGTTGTTAAAATAATACGCATCGGTTTGTTTCGACTTTGTAAAGTCGAGTGCATAGTCTACGATTTGTTTTTTATCGCCTTTCGTAAACTCACCTTGCGTCTGCAGCTGGAAGTGTTCGCTCTTTGCGCTGATATTCTTATCCAGGTCGGCGTTGAGTTTATCACCAAAGCCGAGAAAGAACATCCGCTCTTTCAAATAATCTGAATTTCGTTCATTCATAATTGAAACGTTTATGTGTTAATTGATATTTACAGGGAGAGGCTAGTCTCCGCATTGCTTGGATGTCTTCACGGTATAGGTACCGCTTTCATGATGCTCCTGTTTTTAATGTTCAAATGAAGATGACGTCCGCCTCTCTTCTCAAGCATTTCAACAATAAGGACTTTGGCATCCGGTATAGTAAATTTTGGGAATGCATAGACTACATCCACGGAAGCATTTGCCGGGATGAGTTCACTCCCACCTGCTATATATAGCGGTGTCTCCGGAAGCTCCTGCGAAGCAGTACGCTTAGCCTGCTGTTTGTCTTTGACAAAAAATCGAACTATCTCTGCATGATACGGTATATTCGAAGCATTGGAGATCCGAAGATGGTAGAGGAGTATATTTTCACGAATATAGATTCCTTTCAGCGTCAATGTCATTTTATTCCGACAAACGCGGCTAACGCGTGAAGTCGATGACGATGCCAGTATATAATCCGTATGCTGTCGGAATGCAACATCAGCAACGTTCCCTACAGGAATGGCAGTAGTCTCTTCATAATCCCCAGACGATAGGTTATTATCAAAGGTATATACAGCAGGCTGCTCATTATAGCGTACGATAAAATGGTGAAGCTTTCCATCCGCCGTAATCACGGTCAGGTTCGTTTCTCTAAAGTTGCTGCGGGCAGCCTTTAACTGAAGTATATTGACGACACCTTTCGCTTTTTGGACAAGTATATCGCGGCTTCCACGATCTACCGAGGTGATGGCAGAAGGAAAAACTATACTCGATGTCTTATTAACAGCGAGCTCAATATAGGGCGTCTGCTGCAAGGACTGCGCCAAGCCGGTATAACAGAACAAGAGTATGATATATATCAGAACAGTCTTCAAAAAAAGCTTTTCGATGGTCGATGTCATATGTGAATAAATTAAGATTGAATAAAGGGAACGCATTACAGCAGCTGCCCGGAGTCTTGCAGCAACAACTGATAGCCAGCTTTGACGGTCACTTTCAAAAGCTTCACGTTCTTGCTGAATAATCCTTTCGCCGCTTCAATACTTGCCGAGGCTGCCTGGCCTGCCAGCGAATTATCCAAGGAATAGAGCTGCATATTTTGTACGGATTGTGAAGAAGCCTGCCTTGCCGCATCGCCGACCATGGCATCCGGTATATATATTCCCTGCTGTCCATCCAGATCATATACTTGAAGCGCTAC
>CBIHOZ010000058.1:0-37503 GCA_966211525.1 uncultured Chitinophaga sp.
TGATACATACATTTTCGTTTTCTTTGGTTCCCACAAAGCCCTCTTATAATTAAAAAAAACACGACCAGATAGACCGAACAAAAGTATATATAGCCAGACGCCCTGAACATTTTGTAACAACGATCTATGGAATTACACAACGAGATAAAGACATTCACTCCTGCTGCCGAAGCAGAAGTTTCAATATGGTTTAAAGCAGCCCGCGTGGAAGATTTTCCGGAGAATGGCGGAGCATGTGTGAAGTATAAAGATATGCAGATCGCTGTATTCAACTTTACAAGAAGAAACGAGTGGTATGCCTGTCAGAATTTATGTCCGCATAAAATGCAGATGGTATTGTCGCGCGGTATGATCGGCTCAAAAGATGGCGAACCGAAAGTAGCGTGTCCTTTTCACAAGAAAACTTTTTCACTGAAGTCAGGCGAATGTCTCAATGCTGAAGAATGCAGCATTGCTGTGTTCCCTGTAAAAGTAGAAGAGGGATATGTACATATAGGCTTTACGCGATAATAAAGATCTTTCCTTCCAATTCACAAGTTAGGTTAGTTAGGTAAATGTCAGGTCGCCATGCCTGGCATTTTTCCTTTTAAAGGTCTTCGTAAAACGGAGTGCAAACTCACCGTAGTATAAATTAGTATTTCACCGTATTTATTACGTAAATTTCCTACGTAAATGACCCTGGAATTTAATCCTGAAAGTAAACTGAAATTCAACCGCTTCAGCAAGCTGGGCAGGTGGTATATCCTGGCGCTCAGCGTAATTGCTACCGTATCGATTGTCGGGCAGTTCCTGATCCAGAATCATTTGGACAATCAGCTCAGCGACTCGCACGTAATCAACGTTGCGGGTCGGCAGCGTATGCTTAGCCAACGAATCACCAAGTGTGCCTTGCTACTGAAGCCTGTGCAGGACAGCAGCGATCGTGTGGCTATACTTCATGAAATGAAAGGTGCTTTACAGCTCTGGACAATTTCACATAACGGTCTCCAAAACGGAAATGACAGTCTCCGTTTGCCCGGCAACAATAGCGCAGCGGTTAAAGCTATGTTCGACAAGATCAACAGCAACCACCTGGCTATGCGCACAAATGCCGGGGCGATTATTGAGACACTGAGTAAAGAGCCGGATGCTTCATACGATACGCTTGGACCTTTTATAGAAGGTATACTGGATCATCAACACGCCTTTCTCGATGGAATGAATGCGATCGTGTTTCAATACGATCATGAAGCCAAGCAAAAGATCAGTCGCCTGAGTACGCTGGAGTATGTGCTGCTGATTATATCCATCGTAGTAATTATACTTGAGATACTGTTTGTATTCAGACCTACTGCCGTACAGGTAAATAAAACGGTGAACCAGCTTATCGCTTCCGAGAAGAATGCCAAGAAACTTTCGAAGGAGATCGGTGCGCTATATTCATCACTTGAGAAATCATACGAAGAATTGTCACATGTAAATGTGCCGGTAGAGACACCGAAGATATATGCGAAAACTGATCGCGGTGGAAATGTAATTTTCATCTCCGATCTCTTTACCGAACTGAGTGGAAGAGAACTGTCTGTTAAGTCATCACCTTTGAAAGACCTTTTCGCGGCATCAAACCTGAATGACGAGTGGATGGAAGAAGTGATCGATCAGCTTTCGGAAGGTAATGCGTGGCAGGGTATAATTCATTACCAGGATCGTAAAGAGAAAGATCGCTGGGCAGACATTATGATCGTGCCGGCTCTGAATGAAAAAACAGAAGTGGAAGAGTGGCTGGTGCTTGGCTCTGATATTACCCTTCAGAAACAGGCCGAGAAAAATATACGCGCCAAGAGTAAAGCAGAGATCGAAAAGAAAATCAATCAGCAGAAGTTTCGTTCGGTACTTATTCTCGAAGGGCAGGAGGAAGAACGCAAACGTCTCGCCATGGATATACATGATGGTATAGGACAGATGCTCACATCACTGAAATTCCAGATTGAGTCCATTGATCTGAAACAAGATGAGAGCGCAGCACAACATAAACTAACCGAGATCCAACAGCTCATCAAGCAAGTAATAAAAGAAGTTCGCAGGGTAACGTTCAACCTGAAACCAACCGTATTAGGTGATTACGGATTACCGGCTGCACTCAACGTTTTCATTCGCGAGATCGGAAAACTCACGGATATAGAACTGGTATATACCATGGAAGGTGACAGCTCATTTCGCCTGCCGCAAAAAGTTGAGAATAACATTTTCAGAATTATACAGGAAGCTATAAACAACGCTATAAAATATTCCGAGGCATCGCGCATAGAAGTAAAACTCGAAATGACAGAAACCGATCTGTTAATAACGGTCAGTGATAACGGCAAGGGCTTCGATGAAAAACTGGTAGAAGCGAGAAGTATAAATATAGAGTCGGGGGGTGGATTCTTTAATATGTATGAGCGCACAGAGTATATTAACGGCTCGCTCGATATACGTTCAACCCTCGGATCAGGAACAGCGGTAGTATTGCGCGTTCCGGTAAAAACATTGTTAACAGTAGCATAAACAGTTATGAACAAGATCAATATAGTGCTGGCAGACGATCATGTATTGGTACGCAACGGTATAAAAGCGATGCTTGAATCGGATGCTGATATAGATGTTATAGGTGAAGCCAACAATGGTGTGGAGGCGCTTGAGACAGCGCGTAAGTTACACCCGGATATACTGGTGCTGGATATACGCATGCCTGAGATGAACGGTCTTGAAGCCGCTGCTAAACTTGGCTCTTATTCACCGGATACACGCGCGGTAATTTTATCCATGCACGACTCTGAAGAATATGTACTGCAGGCACTCGATGCAGGAGCCTATGGTTATTTGCTAAAGGACACCGATCGTAACGAATTTATAAAAGCACTGAAGCAGATATATAACGGTAATAAATATTTCAGTGGTGCCGTATCCAATGTACTGGCCAACCGCCTGCTCAACACAAAACCATTTACCACCAGCAAGCCCGCAGTGCAGGAAACACCAGAAGACAGTTATAGTCTGACACGTAAAGAGAAAGAAATTCTGCAAATGATTGTAGACGGCAAGCAGAATAAACAAATTGCAGAAGCCTCCGGAAAAAGTGTTCGTACCATTGAGACACATCGTTTCAACATCATGAAAAAGTTAGGGGTTAACAATGCGATCGATATGGTAAACAAGGCTGTAAAAGAGAACCTTGTATAAACAAATATCACGTTGGTATAGATCCACGGTGAGTAAGAAAATACTCAGCACGTAGTCGTTCATCTCCACTGCCCGGTTTTATACTATAAGAGTATGATCAGCCGGCATAGTTATTTAATTTCTTCCAGCAAAACGTATGTCTCACGTAAACAAAAAGGAGGTACTATGGCTATCCTGGAAAAGAATTATGAAGTAGATAATCGCACAGGTCTTAATCATGAAGGTCCAGATGCGAATATACCGGTACGCAGATTAACAGCAACATCAATCATTGGCGACCGCGTTGAAAATCCTATCGGTGAAAATCTTGGAAAGATTGACAACCTGATGGTAAACCTGCACAGCGGACATATAGAATATGCTGTGATTGATTTTGGTTCGTTCCTCGGAATAGGCGGTAAACTATACGCAGTTCCGTTTGCAGAACTACATCTCGATCCCGATCGCGAGTTATTTATACTAAACCGTGACAAGGATTATCTGAAAACAATTCCGGGCTTTGACAAAACTCACTGGCCGGACACCAACGATCACTCTTACTTTAATGATGTAAATACATATTGGGGCACACCATATCCCAATACAAATTACTAAACACGAGTGATCGTAATACAAAAGGACACCCCCAAGGTGTCCTTTTTTTGTATTTAATAAATCTTCTAATCTTCTAATCTTCTAATCTTGTAATCTTGTAATCTTGTAATCTTGTAATCTTGTAATCTTGTAATTTTCTAATCATCTCTAAAATTCAGAATACTCCGCAGGATACATAAAGTATATATTAATCTTCGACACGTTATTCTGATACTCCGGCATCGAAGATAACTTTTTCCATTCCGGATCATTGCTGAACGCTTTCCAATGTTCATCGCGTGCAGCCTGGTTTTCGAAAGACGTCATATACATCAGGTTGGGCATGCGACTTCCGGATAGTACTTCTCCATAAAACACAGCGTTGAAGCCGAGACGTTTGAAAAGCGTTACCTCGCCACCTTCATTAAACATCTGCACTTTATTATGGTATATTTTCTCCGTGTGACCTTCATAACTTCGTAATTCATAAACGCGTTCGTTACGTGGTCCTTTTAATGCAGGAACTTCCGGCTGCGGCATATAGCTGAACGCTTTCAACACAATAGACTGAAGTCGCGCAAAGGGCGGTGTGCTATAAGGTGCATCGATATAATTTTTCCCGGCAGCCAGGTATTGCTTGTCTTTTTGCAGCACATCATAGAGCGATGCGAATTGATCGAGCGATGTAAACGGTGTTAGCACATAGATTCTTTTTCCATAGTAAGCAGTATCTTTTTCGACCGGCTTGAATACACCAATTTTATTTATACCTGCACGATGCAATGCCGGTATATAGGCATTCTTCAGGTAATCGTCGATGAGCTTTTCCTGTTCAGCAGAGGTGAATTCATAAATCTTTATTTCATAGTAGGCACGCTTGGGCGGTGCAGCGTGGCTGATGGTAAGGGTAACCATTACCAGGAACATACAGTTAAGAATCTTCATATTTTTTGGGTTGTGGAAAGTGAAGATATAGAATGTTGAAACGTACAGAACAGGACTTGTGATGAAAGGTTGCTGGTTGATCTGAAGCAAAGTTCAGGTTCATAAAAAAATAACATGAACTATTTTATAAATGAATGAACATTCATTTATATTTGCCTCACTGAAATGAGAACCCGGGACGAACAGAAAGAACAGACCATTCGCAAGAAGGCCATCGCGATGATCGTAGAGCAAGGCTTCGATGGATTTAGTATGCAGAAACTAGCCAAGGCAGCCAACGTATCGCCAGGCACACTATATATCTATTTTAAAGATCGCGATGATCTGATTATGCAGTTGTGGGAAGGCGAGATGAAGCGGATGGGCGATGCTGTACTCGAGAACTTTGATCCCGAAGCTTCTTTTGAAGAAGGATTAAAGTTGCAGTGGATGAATCGAGCGCGGTATCTGATTGAGAATCCATTGAGCATGCAGTTTATGGAGCAGATAAAATATTCACCGTATCACCACGTCTCTCTCTCCAGGATGGACAATAAATTCCTGGACATGATGAGAACATTTGCTCACAACGCAATCAAGCGGAAAGAGCTGGTGAAATTGCCGCTCGAGGTTTACTGGTCCATGGCGTTTGCACCGTTGTACCAACTGGTAAAGATGCATATTACTGGTAAAGGTATGCAAGGCGGACCGGAGAAGTTCGTGCTCGATGAGAAGACCATGAACATGACGTTGAAACTCGTGTTAAAAGCATTAAGACCTTCGTAGCATTTTGTATAACCCAAACCCAACGTCCATGCAAAATATACTGACTGATATACTCATCTTCAAAACCAACATTCGCGAGACTGATATGCCCGACATTGCTATAGCCATGTTGCTGGAGCCACGTGTTACCCGCTGGAGTGTTGATTGTGGAGATGTAGATCGTGTGTTGCGCATAGAAGCGCATCAACTTACAGCCATGGAAGCCATCGCGATCGTACAACGGGCGGGCTACCGGTGCGAAGAATTACCGGACTGATTTCAGTTGTCCATTTTATTTACACTTTAAGAATGAAGTATGGAGAAAAAAGTATTTTCCAGATATGAAGTATTTGTGATCGTGATCCTCACGATCCTGCAATTCACAATTGTCCTTGATTTTATGGTGCTCTCTCCGTTGGGCGCTATATTGATGCCTACATTAAAAATTACTCCGGCACAATTTGGTATGGTGGTGTCAGCATATGCTTTCAGTGCCGGTATATCCGGGTTACTGGCTGCAGGCTTTGCTGATAAGTTCGATCGTAAAAAGTTGCTGTTGTTCTTTTATGTAGGTTTTGTTTTCGGAACGTTCTTATGCGGTATAGCAACCGGTTATAACTTCCTGCTGGTGGCACGTGTAGTAACGGGTATATTTGGTGGCGTGATCAGTTCCATCAGTTACGCCATTATCACCGATCTCTTCCGCATGGAAGTACGAGGCCGCGTAATGGGTTTTATACAGATGTCGTTTGCCAGCAGTCAGGTATTAGGGCTTCCATTAGGACTATACCTGGCGAACCTGTGGGGATGGCATTCACCGTTCATGCTCATTGTAGGCGTAAGTGTTGTTACCGGAATACTTATCGTATTCTATATGAAGCCGGTAAATGCTCATTTATTTTCGCAGACACGCGGCAATGCAGTTGTGCACTTGAGCAAAGTACTATCAAACCGGAATTACCTGCGTGCTTTTGCAGCCACAACATTACTGGCAACGGGCGGTTTTATGCTCATGCCGTTTGCAAGTGCATTCAGTGTAAACAACCTTGGTATATCCGTTGATAGTTTGCCCATGCTCTATATGTTTACCGGTATATTTTCCATGGCCAGCGGGCCGATCATTGGTAAGCTGAGCGATTCCGTGGGTAAATATACGGTGTTTGTTTGGGGAACGCTGATAAGCTGTGTTATCGTGGTGATATACTCGAACTTAGGACTCACGCCACTGTGGACTGTTATCATTGTCAACATTATTATGTTCATGGCAGTATCATCGCGTATCATATCATCGTCAGCATTAATGACAGCCGTACCTGAGCCGGCCGACCGCGGAGCGTTTATGGGTATAAATTCTTCGGTTCAGCAGATCTCCGGTGGTATCGCTACGTTTGTAGCTGGTTTGATTGTAGTGCAAACTTCGTCCGGTAAACTTGAAAACTATAATATACTGGGCTATACCGTTGTGGGTACCAGCCTGATAACAGCAGCGATGCTATATTCCATTCACGTTTATGTAACACGGAAATCGCAGCAAAGCTTTCAGAAGGCTGCCGCGTAACCGTTATAAAACAATAAAGGTATATATGGCGGCATATATACCTTTATATTATATCAGGATCCTATTTACTTACGGAGCGGATCTAACAAATACATCAGTCCGTTAATCTTGATCTCAAAGAGCGTTGCCAGCATCATGCCTAACTTGCCGGGCGGAAATCCTTCACGCGCAAACCACTCCAGGTAAGACACCGGCAGATCACAAAGCACCGTACCCTTATACTTGCCAAAAGGCATCCTCATCGAAACAATCCCCCGAAGTATATCCGGATCGGGCACTGCGTTTTCTGCATCCATAGTTTGAAATAGCTTTGAGTTATGAGCTGCGAGCTGCAAGAAAAAGCTGCTGGCTGCAAGCTGCTGGTTACTGGAAGTTTTCGGTAATGAATCGTTCACTACTTACTGGCACCGCTAGTAGCCATCAGAAAAACAGCCTGCAGCCGGAAGCCAGTCGCTAGCTGCTTTTTTACCTCGCAGCTCAAAACACACGGCTCACAGCTAATAAAAAGTTCCATCTAAACGTAACGCCATAGTTGCGCGGGTTGCCAAGGTGTGTTGCACCAAAGTCGTACGCGTAGGCGATATAGGTTTCGTCACTCAGGTTTCGTCCCCAGAACATCAGTTCAAAGTTACGGAACGCTGCACCGGCACGTGCGTTAAATATACTATATCCGGATTGCTTGATGTTGTTGGCGAGATCAAAGTATTGTGTACCGAGATTCATCCACTCGCCACGCGCAATCAATGTGATTCCTGTTGATTTCAAAGTATAGCTATACTGTGCGGCCAGCATCGAAGTATGCTGCGGAGTATAGATCTGGCGGTTGCCGTCAAAATTTACTTGCTCACCATTTTGAGGAAGTACCAGGTCATCATACGTAGCTTTATTTATACCGGCAGCATAGTCAAGCTGAAGTCCTTTTACCGGTGTTGCTGATATCTCAAGCTCTGCACCAATGCTAGTGAGTTCACCGGCATTGCGCGTTACCGTGATTGCATCCGGCAGAATAAGTGTAGGTACCTGTGCATCGGTAACTTTAATATAGTACCCCGCCACATTTACCTGGAGGCGATCATTCAGAAATGAATTCTTGAAACCAACCTCTGCGTTTGTACTATATTCCGGTTTATAGGCGTATAGCGGAGCCTGCGATGGATCGGACGACAATTGCGTTAAACCTCCTGCACGGAATCCGCGGCTGCCGGTGATATATATAGTCTGGTTCGTTGTAGGATGAAACGCAAGACTAAGTTTTGGAGAGAAGGCGCTGAACGATGTAGATGCCGCTGTATCAGGTTGTGTCTCAAATACAGGTTCGTCTACACCATCAATCAAAAATTCTCCGTGTATATTTTGTTTCTTCTTTTCATAGTCATAGCGTACACCCGCTGTCAGATCAACTTTTTCCGAGAACGCATAGGTTGCTTGTCCGTAGAACGCAATACCTCTGCTGCTTCCGTCTGACGTATTCAGTATAGCTGAGAACGGCATCGCATTCTCATCGATAAAGGCTGCATCTTCACCAAAGTGTGTAGCCTGTTTAACAGGGTTGTCCTGGTGGAATAAATATGCTCCGGCTGTCCACTTCAACGGAGAAGTACTTGCCGCTGGCGATGATACTTTGAATTCCTGGGTAAATACTTTTACGTTGTTCCAGTCTTTACCATAATCGTTAATGATGGTGATGCCATCAATAGGAGAGAAGTCGCCATCGATCGGATCGTCATAGATACGATAGTTAGACTGATATGTAGTGAGTGAAGTAAAATTCAACGCATCACCTGCATAATTAATATTTAATGAGCTGTTGAATACATTGTCAACCAGCGTAGTCGTTGCATTCTGATTTACTTTGAACGGTTCACTCAACGCACCTTCTACAGAACCTGCCAAGGGGAATGCACCATCGTTACGATTAATACTGTGCTTAACATTCAGCGTTACTGCCAGTTTGGAAGTCGCGAGATACTTCAGGTAATAATTACCGGTAATGTTATACTTCTTGTCGAAGTCAGAATTGTTGAAATCATTTTTATAGAAACCGGAATTGGCATCATACATACCGGCTACACCAAGAAATAGTTTGTTTGCAATCAGGGGTGTGCGTACACCGAAGCCGTAACGCTGTTGTCCATAGTTACCGATGTTAGCCTCAACAAAACCACGCGTGGTATTGCCCGGCTCTTTGGTAATAATATTAATTACACCAGCCATCGCGTTGCGTCCGTATAGTGTTCCCTGCGGACCGCGCAGTATCTCGATACGTTCAACATCAAAAAGCTGTGCGATATAGGTATCCAGGCTGAACTGGTTAACTCCATCTATATAGGTGGCTACCGCCGGATCGTATGAGGTTGACGTGATGCCGCGGATTGAAGTAACATTTCGGTTATCACCAGGGTTCGATGAAAATACATTCGGGGCTATAGCTGTAATGTCTTTCGCATTCCACAGGCGATACTCATTTACCTTGCGTGCAGAAAGTGCACTGATGCTAAACGGTATACGCTGCAGCGGTTCTTCTGTTTTCTGTGCTGTCACCACTACATCATCAAGTTGCGTTACAGATTCAGTAAGAGTAATCGATAATGCCGATGTACCTGCTGTTACCGGTTGCTGTATGCTGGCATAACCTACGGCAGAAACAAATAGAGTATATTCTCCTGCCGGAACATTGACAATTGTAAATGCGCCCGATGCATCCGTAACTGCGCCATAGTTTGTATTGAGCAGGTGTACCGTAACACCCTGTAACGGCTGTGATTCAGCGTTGGTAATTTTTCCAGAAATCTCTCCCTGCGCAAATGCCACACACGACAAGAATATAATGGACGATAATGTGAGTAATAACCTTTTCATTCGATAGTTTTGATTGAGCGAAATTTGTTAATGGGCTGCTATACTACTGTGGAAAAAAATAAGATCAAACCCTATTTCACAGAAGCCTGTTTTCGGTGATCGTGAATGGCAAGCCCCTCATTTTGTTTTGTTAAACATGCGTATTACGAATCAATGTTAGTCAGGAACTAGAAAAAGCCATACGTAGGCCTCATTTCGCAAACGATTTTTTACGTATATCAATCCGTTTCTGAATATTTTTACGTATTAATACGTAATATATGAAGCCGTTTACGTAAGTTTAGTACGTAAATAATACGTAGAAAATGGATCAGAACTTACCCGCGGCTAAAGCCACCAAAATCAACCTGCTTGATTTCAAATCGCCCTCCATGCGTGCATTCCATATTACGTGGATCACGTTCTTTCTCTGTTTTTTCGGTTGGTTTGGTATTGCACCACTTATGCCGGTGGTACGTAAAGATCTTGGACTTACCCAGGCACAGGTCGGTAACATTATTATCGCTTCTGTTTCCATTACCATTTTTGCGCGACTCGTGTTCGGATGGTTGTGTGATAAGATCGGTCCGCGTATCTGCTATACTATATTATTATTCGTTGGCTCCGTGCCGGTAATGCTCATCGGCCTGAGCAATAGTTATGAATCATTTTTGCTGTTCCGCCTCGCTATCGGTTTGATCGGAGCGTCTTTTGTAATTACACAATATCATACTTCGGTGATGTTCGCGCCCAACGTAGTGGGTACTGCGAATGCAACAGTAGCCGGCTGGGGTAACATGGGTGGAGGTGTTACACTGATGGTGATGCCGTTGGTGCTCGCTGCATTTGTAGGCTTAGGCTATACCAGTGAAATAGCCTGGCGCTATAGCATGATGGTGCCGGGTATAGCATTGTTCATTATGGGCTTTGTATACTATTTCTGCACGCAGGATACACCCGAAGGTAATTTATCAGAACTCCGTAAAAAAGATGCACAGTTCAAAGCCAAGAAAGGCGATGAAAAAGGAAGCTTTGTAAAAGCACTCGGCGATTACCGCGTATGGATTTTATTTCTCGCGTACGGTGCGTGCTTCGGTATAGAGATCACCATTGATAATATAGCGACACTATATTTCGTAGATAACTTCAATCTTGGTTTAAAAGAAGCCGGGATCATTGCCGGTACATTCGGTATGATGAACATCTTTGCCCGGGCGCTCGGAGGTATATTTGGTGATAAGGCTGGTAAAAAGTTTGGTCTCAAAGGACGTATCATCGTGCTGGGTATATTTCTGTTGTTCGAAGGTATAGGCATTATGATCTTCTCTACCATGGATGTATTGCCGTGGGCCATTGCTACCATGTTGTTATTTGCATTGTTCCTCAAGATGTCAAACGGAGCAACGTATTCGGTTGTCCCATTCATAAATAAGAAAGCTATAGGAGCCGTATCCGGAATTGTTGGAGCAGGCGGGAATGTTGGCGCTGTGCTGGCAGGTTTCCTGTTTACATCCAACGATGTGTCTTATCGCGATAGCTTATTTACCATCGGTATAGCGGTTACGGTCGTATCGGTGTTATCACTTGTACTGGGTGCCGTGAAGAAACATGAAGAGGCTAACCAGGTTGAAACACTTGCTGAGCCTGAATTAAAAGCTGCTTAATTCCACAACACTGTATATATATATAGCAAAGAGTATATAAAAGTATAAACCACCAACCCTGCAGCTACTACCAGGTAGTGGCTTGCATAAAAAAGAGAAGTCCCCTTTATGAACTGCGACATTCTTCCAGGGGACTAGTATTTAGTCGAAACTAAACCTTCAAATTTATGTATAAGAAAAATTACTTACCAATTTTAGTTGTGCTTTTTTGCCTGCCGGGCCTGCAGCAGGTATTTGCGCAATTTACAGTGTCAGGACAATTGCGCACGCGTACAGAGCTTCGCAACGGTCAGGGTACACTGCAGGTAAAAGATACTGCGCGTGCTTTATTTACATCGCAACGTACGCGACTCAACTTCGGTTATTCAGGCTATCGCTTTAAATTATATGCATCTGTGCAAGATGTACGGGTGTGGGGACAAGACGCTTCGTCCATCAATCGTGTAACAACCGATGCGAATGACGGCTTCATGTTGCACGAAGCATGGGCTGAGATCAGCCTCGTGGATACCGGTAAAGTAATCAAGAATTTTTCATTGAAGATAGGACGCCAGGAATTGGTATACGATGATGTGCGATTGCTGGGCAACCTGGACTGGCTGCAGCAGGCACGAAGACACGATGCTGCGCTTTTGAAATTCGAACACAACGGTTGGACAGCGCACCTTGGTGCTGCCTATAATCAGAACGCAGAACGTAAATCAAACACCATTTACAACGGTACGCCTACTGGCTACACGGCCAGTACCAACGGTATGGGAGCCATGTATAAATCCATGCAGTTTCTATACCTCGGCCGAAAACATTTCTTTGGTAATTCATCCGTACTCTTTTTCAAAGACGACTTCAGTAAATTTCATTACGCAGCGGCAGATGTAAACAAAACAACGCCTATATATGATCGTGGAGTATGGAGCCGCTATACTGTAGGTGCAAACCTGTTCGGTACAGCAAAACGAAAACTGGGATTTGCCGTAAGCGCGTTCTACCAGGGGGGTAAATATAGAGAAGGTACTTCCTTGAGTGAGTATCTTGTATCCGTGTCTACGCAATATGCTGCCGGCAGAAAACTTAGCATCGGTCCCGGTGTGGATATAACTTCCGGTAACAACGGGTCTGATCCTACAAAAAGATTTCAGCGCTTCGATCCGCTCTATGGAACACCGCACAAGTTCTGGGGCTATATGGATTACTTCTACGTGGCCGATGGCTTTGGCGCTAACGGACTTGTGGACTACTATCTGAAAGCGAAGTATAAACTGAAAGACAACTTCACGCTTTTCCTCGATGGACATCGCTTTGTGTTACCGACTGCAGTGCTGGCCAACGATGGTTCTACCATGAAGAAAAGTTTAGGTACCGAAATCGACTTTGTGTTTAACTATGCGATGACGAAGACAGTGACCATCGAAGGTGGTTATTCAACCATGTTCTCTACAGAAACCATGGCATCTGCCAAAGTAAAGAACGTTAAACGTGCCGCAGACTTTTCTGACTGGGCATACCTGATGATCTCCATTAAACCTGATTTTACTTTCAAAAACTAAAGCGCTGAATTAACATGAAAACTTATATAAAAAGAATATATACACTGCTTCTTCTTCCGATTGCTTTGTTGATGCTGACCTCAGCGATGCCGGTACACAACGGAGAGGGTACTGGCAGCCAGGAAGTGATACGAATTGGATTTATTCCGTTAACGGATTGTGCGCCTATTGTGATGGCGAAAGAGCTTGGCCTCTTCGAGAAGTATGGTGTGAAAGTAGAAGTGTCCAAAGAAGCATCGTGGGCGAATGTGCGTGATAAGATATTAACAGGTGAACTCGATGGTGCACACTGTCTCTTCAGCATGCCGTTCTCGGTATATACCGGTGTAGGCGGTAAGGAAGGTTCGGAGATGAAGATCGCGATGGTACTGAACAACAACGGTCAGGCTATCACACTATCAAAAGACTTTTGTGGTAAAGTAGGTTTCAAACAGACCAATAAGGTTGCTCCTGTAGTAGCAGCAAAACTTAAGGCCGATAAAGAAGTAACATTCGCGATGACATTTCCCGGAGGTACGCACGATATATGGTTGCGCTACTGGCTAGCAGCTGCCGGTGTAAGTCAACGTACATCGAAGATCATTACAATACCACCACCTCAAATGGTTGCCAATATGAAAGTTGGTAACATGGATGGCTATTGCGTTGGTGAGCCTTGGAATGGTTTGGCGGTAAAGCAAAATATAGGCTTCACTGAAATCTCCACGCAGGATATATGGAAACATCATCCTGAGAAGGCGTTGGTGGTAAATAAGAAATTCAGCGAAGCGAGAAGAGAAGATCTCAAGAACGTAATGAAAGCTGTACTCGAAGCCTGCAAGTGGCTCGACAACCGCGCGAATCGTAAAAAAGCAGCTGCCATCATTGGTAAACCCCAATATGTAAATGCACCAGCTGATGTGATCGAAGCACGTTTGATGGGTGATTATAATTTAGGTTGTGACCTCGGTACACAGATATATACCGATGACTATATGCTATACCATCGCGGTGGCGAAACTAATTATCCACGCAAGTCGCACGCTATATGGTTCATGACACAGTTTGTTCGTTTCGACTATTTACAAAACGCACCCGACTATAAAGCAGTAGCCGATAAACTGATCATGCAGGATCTTTATCTGGAGGTAGCGAAAAGCATGGGCATAAAAATACCTGCGGACGATATGAAACCTTTTACACTGACACTTGATAAGGTAACATTTGATCCGAACAAGCCGGACGATTATTTAAAGCTGGCTAAAAAGTAAAAATATAAGAAGCGTTGTGCTCTTCGCAAGAAGAACACAACGCTGATAAACTATATAAAGCACTACGATCATGAGAAGAACAATCGCATTAACACTGTCATCGACACGCGACCTGCTCAGCGGAAATAATGAAATGGGAAGTGTAGTACTGTCTAAGTTGCTGAAAGTATTGACAGGGTTACTGTTTAATATACTTGGCTTTGGCGTATTGATCGGTATCTGGTATGGCGTTAGTATACTTACCGAAAATGCGTTGCCGACACCAGCCGCTACATTTGCTGTATTGTGGGAGATGATCAAAGATCCATTCTATGATTACGGTCCGAATGATAAAGGTATAGGTCTTCAGTTAGCGAGCTCCATCATGCGTGTATTCACTGGTTTTACACTGGGCGCTATCGTGGCTATACCGCTGGGACTTTTAATTGGCGCCAGCAGTTTTTGCAAGAAAATGTTTTACCCTATCATACAGGTATTGAAGCCAGTATCTCCATTGGCATGGTTCCCGATAGGACTCGTTGTATTTGAGTCAGCCGGTATAGCAACCATCTTTATCATCTTCATTACGTCACTCTGGCCAACGTTAATCAATACTGCGTTTGGTGTAGCCTCTATACCACAGGATCATAAAAACGTAGCGAAGGCATTTGGATTTTCTACCTGGAAATATCTTACAAAAGTATTACTGCCCTATAGCTTTCCGCACATCATTACCGGTTTACGATTAAGTATAGGTGTAGCATGGTTGGTGATTGTAGCAGGTGAGATGCTCTCCGGAGGACTCGGTATAGGTTTCTTCGTGTGGGACAGCTGGAATGCGCTGAGTCTTGAAAAAGTTATCTCCGCCATTCTCATTATTGGTATAGTAGGATTACTCCTCGACAAAGGATTCTCCTGGATCGAAAAGAAAGTAACCTACGAATCCTAACATAAACACGTGCCAACTTAAACACGTTAAACATGATTTCAGTTCAAAATATAGAAATATCATTCAACACACCCAGAGGTAAATTCACTGCGGTGAAAGATATAAATCTCGATATAGCCCAGGGAGAGATCGTATCCATCATCGGTCATTCTGGTTGTGGTAAATCAACAATACTTAATGCGATCAGCGGTATGCTTTTTCCTACGAAGGGGAAAGTACTGCTGAACAACTCAGAAGTAAAAGGACCGGGACCTGATCGCGGCATCGTATTTCAAAATTACTCTTTGCTTCCGTGGCTTACTGTGCAGGAAAATGTATACCAGGCCGTGGATGCAGCATTAGTCGGCAAGACATCATCAGAAAAACACGAACTGGTGGCTAAATACCTGCGGATGGTAAATCTGTGGGAGCATCGCGAAAAATACCCGAAGCAGATTTCCGGCGGTATGAAGCAACGCACCGCTATAGCACGCGCCTTCGCCATTGATCCGAGTGTATTGTTACTCGATGAACCTTTTGGTGCGCTCGATGCCCTTACGAAAGGATCACTGCACATAGAGTTACTCAAGATGTGGAACCTTACACAGCAAAGTAAAACCATCGTGATGGTAACGCACGATATAGAGGAAGCTATATTTCTGTCAGACCGTATCGTAGTGATGAACAACGGACCGGCAGCAACGATACGCGAGATCGAAGAAGTGAATTTACCGAGACCACGCAACAAGAAAGAGATTGTGAACCTGGAAGAGTATAAAGTTATACGCGAACGTCTCCTGAATTTGCTAATGGACAAAGTGGAGATTGACGAAAAAGATTTTTACAAAGAGAAGGCAGCCTGATGCGCAACAGCGTGTTCGGCAGGCAAGCACATTTAAATATTTAAAAGTTTTCAACTGTGACCAGACGACCTGAAGAAAGTTTTAAGACAACCTGTTCCTATTGTGGTGTAGGATGTGGCATAGTGGTGAAGAAAGACCGTAGAGGAAAAATTACGGTGGAAGGTGACAAAGATCACCCGGTGAACAAAGGTATGCTTTGTTCGAAGGGAATGAATCTTCACTATGCCATGCAAGACCGAAGCGATCGCCTCCTATATCCGGAGATGCGCTATAGCAGGAGTCACCCGTATCAGCGCGTCACGTGGGAGCAGGCGATACAACGTGCAGCTGCTGTTTTTAAATCCATCACACAAACCTATGGACCAGACTCCGTAGGTTTCTATGTTTCTGGTCAGTGTCTCACAGAAGAATATTATGTTGTTAATAAACTGGTAAAAGGATTTTTAGGTACAAATAATATTGATACCAACTCGCGCCTGTGCATGAGCAGTGCCGTAGCGGGTTATGCAAAAACGTTGGGCGAAGATTCTGTTCCGGTTTCATACGAAGATATAGAGTTGGCAGATTGTTTTCTGATAGCAGGTGCGAACCCGGCATGGTGTCACCCGATTCTGTTCAGGAGAATTGAGGCACACAAGCAGGCTAATCCTGATGTGAAACTGATTGTGGTTGATCCGCGCAGAACACAAACTTGTGCATTGGCAGATCTTCATTTACAGATCACACCCGGTACAGATATATACCTCTACAATGCTATCGCGCGTATCCTGATTGAGAACGGTGAAGTGGATTATGACTTCATCAGCAAGCACACCGAAGATTTTGAAAAGTATCGCGATTCCGTTTTCAAATATACTGTAGAAGAAGCCGCGTTGAATTGTGATGTACCCGTAAATGATATACGTACTGCTGCTTCCTATATCGCTGCATCCAAAGGTTTCCTTACACTCTGGGCCATGGGACTTAACCAGAGTGTGATTGGTGTTAATAAAAATATAGCGTTGATCAGTCTCAACCTGATTACCGGTCACATTGGTAAACCGGGTTCCGGACCATTCTCGTTAACAGGACAACCCAACGCGATGGGTGGAAGAGAAGTGGGCGGCTTGGCTACCATGTTGGCAGCACACCGCTCATATGCGAATCCAAAACATCGTGAAGAAGTTGCTGCTTTCTGGGGTGTACCGTCACTCTCGGAAAAGCCCGGACTCACCGCCACACAAATGATTGAAGCATTGGAGCGTGGTGATCTCAAAGCAATCTGGATTATATGTACCAACCCACTGGTAAGTTTACCGGACTCCAGGCGTGTAGAGGCTGCGTTGAAGAAAGCGCGCTTCGTAGTAGTGCAGGATATATCCCGTAAGTCTGATACAGTAGAGTTTGCCGATCTGATACTGCCTGCTGCAGGACATTTTGAAAAAGAAGGAACGATGACAAACTCGGAACGAAGAGTAAGTTATCTGAACAAAGTAATCGAAGCTCCGGGTGAAGCGCTGCCCGATGTAGATATACTGTGTCGCTTTGCCAATGAAATGGGCTTCTCCGGATTCAACTATACATCAGTAGGAGATATATATGAAGAGCACGCACGCCTAACGAAAGGAACGAACCTGGATGTAAGCGGCCTCACCTATCAATACCTGAAAGAAGAAGGTACTGTACAATGGCCGGTGCCGGAGAAAGGTCATAAAGGTACACCACGACTTTTTGCCGATCACCAGTTCTTTACACCTTCGCGCAAGGCTAAATTTCATGCACTCGATGATCCGCAGAATTTATCAGAGCCGGTAACAAAAGACCTTCCGTTAATTCTTACAACGGGACGTATACGCGACCAATGGCATACCATGACGAAAACTGGTAAAGTAAATAAACTTCGTCAGCATATTGATAAACCTTTTGTAGAGATACACCCGCACGATGCGATGCTTCGTAACATCAGTGACGGAGATATAGTTGAGATTGATAACTTTCGCGGCTCCGTTCGTGTGAGCGCGCGCGTTACAGAAGATGTAAAGAAGGGCGTAGTATTTATACCCATGCACTGGGGAAAGATATTGCAGAAAGATCTAGGCCGCGCGAACAATCTGACCAGTGATCTGGTGGACCCGGTGTCCAAAGAACCAGACTTTAAATTTTCCGCAGTTGAAGTTCGTAAATATGAAAAGCCGGTAGAGAAAATTATAGTGGTAGGAGCAGGTGCGGCATCGTACAGGTTCCTGCAAAGTTACCGTGCACTGAATCAACGCGATGAACTGCATGTGTTTTCAAAAGAGAAAGATCCGTTCTACAACCGCGTGTTGTTACCGGAATATGTGAATGAGACACTGTCGTGGGAACGCCTGCAAAAGTTTCAGGCCGGGGAATTTGAAGAATTAAATGCTACACTGCATAATGAGAACGAGATTGTGATGATCAATCGCACGCAACAATATGTAGTGGATGTATACGGTAAAAAACATTTATACGATAAACTTATACTGGCTACCGGAAGCCGCGCCTTCATTCCGAAAGAAGCCCCGGTACATTTGCCCGGTGTGTTTACCATGCGCACCCGCAGGGATGCAGATGAACTGAAAAAGTTTCTGAAGCCGGAAGGACATGTATTGATCATTGGCGGTGGATTGCTGGGACTTGAACTCGCAGCATCGCTTCGCGAGATGAACGTAAATACATCGATCATTCAATTGAGCGGTCGCCTGATGGAGCGTCAGTTGGACAACCTTTCGGGACAACTCCTGCTGGAGTTTGTAGAGGAGATTGACATTCGGGTATACCTGAATGATCAGGTTGAAAGTGTAGAGTCACTGAACGATACAACGGGGAGGCTGGCTGCTTTTCTGAAGAGTGGTAAAACGTTGCAGGTAGATGCTGTAGTATATGCAGTTGGTACAAGACCAAATATAGAGTTTGCAACGGAAGCTGGTGTGGAAAGCGCGCGCGGTATTGTAGTAAACGACTATATGCAAAGCAGCGACCCCGCTATATTTGCGATGGGTGAGATAGCAGAACACCGCGGTAAATTACTCGGTATAACATCTGCAGCAGAACAGCAGGCAGATGTGCTCGCGCGTTATCTTAACGGTGATGTGCAAAGTACATACGAAGGTTCTGTACCGATGAACATTCTTAAATTCTCTAACCTTGATCTCTGCTCCATAGGTATAGCGGAAGTGCCGGTGAACAGCGAAGGCTACGATGAAATTCTGTTCATTGACAAGTCGATGCGATACTATAAGAAGTGTATCGTGAAGGATGATAAACTGGTAGGCGCTGTATTGGTGGGTGACAAGTCAGAGTTTGCTGATTTCAAGATGTTGATTGAAAGTCAGATTGAATTATCGGAGAGACGACTGCAGCTTTTACGCTCCGGTAAAAAGACAGAGCCGATGTTGGGTAAACTGGTATGCTCGTGTAACCAGGTAGGCGAAGGAAATATTCGCAAGCTGATACAAGGCGGTTGCCGTTCGTTGCCGACACTCTGCCAGACGTCCGGTGCAGGCATGGGCTGCGGAAGTTGCAAACCGGAAATTCAACGTCTGCTGAAAGAAGACGAAGTGGCGGTGAAACAGAAAGCATAACGCATCAAAGCTATAGTACTTTCTGCTTTGATTTTTTTAGAAATCGCCAGGCGAAAACTTTGTAAATTTATACTTGAATAAGAAGGCATACGATATGCCGCAAGCTTGACAGGGAATGGAAACCAAAAAGAGTGACTTAATACGGGCCTTTGTAAAAGGAGGAATTCTTTCGCCAGCAGATTTGCTGAAGATCATGGACATCTCTCAGGATCTGGGAAATGGTTTTGTACTCTTCGGCTCGCGACAGGATATCATGTTTCCGTCCAACGGTGCAGATGAAAAGATGATCGACCACGCCTTCCGCGATATACATTTTGATTATGAGCTGGGGAGCGATCAGTCGGTATACCAGAACATCGTGAGCTCCTATATAGCCGTAAATGTTGTTGAGACTACCAACTGGGTAAAGGAAGATACATACCATTTTGTTATCGATAACTTTGATTACAAGCCGAAGATCAAGATCAACATTGTTGATCCCGTACAAAGTATAGTTCCGTTGTTTACCGGTGAGCTCAACTTCATCGCATCACGTGAAGAAAATTACTGGTACTTGTATGTCCGCGATCCGCGTAAGGGTAACATTGTAGAGAGCTGGCCGAAGCTGATCTTCAGTCAGGATATAGCGAAGGTGTCTAAAGCGTTGGAAGAACTCATTCTTAATTTCCAACCGTTCGGCATTGATGAGTTGTTTGTCATTCTGCAAGGGAAGATGCGCATTAACTACCGTGCTATTGCCGAGAAACTAAAGTATCCCGATAGTACATTTCCATACTACGAAGGTTTGAACGCCATGCTTAACAATCAATACTGGTTGGGACTATACTGGCGCAACAATCAATATGATATTGACTTCATGAGTGCAGCCTGCCGGTTGTGCCAGGAGACGAATGTTGGTAAGATCAACATTATACCATGGAAAGCTTTTATCATCAAAGGTATAAAAGCGTCTGACCGGATTCGCTGGGAGAAACTCATGGGTAAATTTGGTATCAACGGGCGACATTCATCGCTGGAGCTGAACTGGCATTTACCGGTGATCGATGCCGATGCGCTTGAGTTGAAACGCTTTCTCGTTCGTGAACTTGATCAGCAGGATATATCCACGCATGGGCTCACGTTTACGATCAAGATGAAGCGTGACAGTTTTCTCTTTACGTCCATCGTGATCGAACGCAATAAGTCACTTGAAGCAAGCGAGCGGTATAATATACTTTATGCAAAGGATTTCAATCCGAACAAGATAGCATACCTTACGTACGCGCGCGATGTAAAGAAAGAAATTATACCGGCATTACTCATCGAGTTGAGTAAAATGTACTATCGTCAGCTAAACCCCGAACGCGAGAAACAAGCCGAGAAGAACAAGGAAGAAAAAACAGGTACGGTGGCTTCCAGTTATCAATGCAGTAACTGTCTCTCTATATACGACAAGCGATACGGTGATGCACTCGCGAACATTCCTCCGGGCGTGCCCTTTGAAGACCTTCCGGAAAGCTATACCTGTCATGTATGCGATACGCAGAAAAAGTATTTCGTTCCCATGACGATCTCTGTAAAGACATAGCGTTTACGCTATAGATTCCGGTAACACTTTCGTATACTATACCGATTTCAAAAGTTCCTCGCGGTACTTGGCAAGTATACTGGACTTCGAAACGAAGCCCATATACTGATGTTTGTCAACCACAGGCAAATTCCATTGGTTAGTCTCATCGAATTTTTTCAGAATGTTGTGCAGGCTTTCATTCGGATGAATGATCGCCTGTGGAGCTGTCATCAGATCTTTTACAAAAACTTTATCGTATTGATCGTGCTTGAAGATAATGTTGCGCACATTGTCCAGAAACACGAGTCCTGTCAGATCACCGTTCGTCAACACGGGGAATATATTTCGCTTGGAGCTAGAAATCACTTTTACCAGTTCCTGCAAAGAAGCGTCCGGGTGAATGGTAGAGAAATTGGTTTCGATCAGTTCAGTAAGATCAAGCCGGCTCAGTAAATGTTTGTCGCGATCTTCAACGGAAGTTTTCAATTTGTTGGAAAGCTTTTTAGCTTCCATGGAAAGCGGTTCAAAGTAATTTACAACGGTAATGCTAATGGCCGAAACAATCATGAGCGGTATCATTAATTCATAACCACCGGTAATTTCTGCAATAAGAAATATAGCCGTGAGCGGAGCATAGAAAACACCACTCAGCATACCGGCCATGGCTACCAGTGTAAAGTTGGTTTCCGGTATATAGGTTATGCCGAGTTTATTGACAAGACGTGCAAAAGCAAAACCTATATACGCACCCATAAAAAGTGATGGAGCAAAACTTCCTCCGGTACCACCGCTGCCAATGGTAAGCGCAGCCGCTACACATTTCAGCAAAGCAATTACACCCAGGAAAATCAGCAACGTATATTCTGAAGAAACAAACGTGTTGATGATACTGTTTTGCGTCAGTTCATGCGGACGAAGGTTCGATAATGTTTTGATGGATTCATATCCTTCACCGAACAGTGGTGGAAATAGAAGCAACAACACGGATAGAATAACACCACCGGTAATCACCCGTATCCAGATATTACTCACGGACTTTATACGGGCATCAACCCACTCAAACGTACGTGCATAATACAGTGCGAGAAAACCGGTTAGTATACCCAGTACTATATAAAACGGAACATTGTAATAGTTAAACGGCTGTTGTAAAGCGAATGAAAGTATAACGCCTTCAGCCAGTATAATTTTAGAAAGCAATGCTCCCGAAGCAGCCGCGATGATAAGCGGTATAAATGCAGAGGCACTGACATCAGTCAATAGTACTTCTACCGCGAAGAGTACACCGGCAATCGGGGAGTTGAACGCTGCAGATATACCGGCCGCAGCACCACACGCAAGCAGGATCGTTTTTTCCTTATACGATAAACTATATACCCGACCGTAGTTTGAACCGATGGCCGAGCCCGTTGAGACCATGGAAGACTCCAGTCCGGTTGAACCACCAAAGCCAACCGTGAGTGCCGAGGTAATGAAATGAGTATACATTTCCTTGGTAGGAAGTATACTTGATTTTTTGGTTATCGCATATACAATTTCAGCACTGCCTTTTTTAAAGTTGCCTTGCAGAAAGCGATGAACATAAAATACAGTTAGTCCTATACCAATGATCGGGAAGAGCGTAAACAGGAAGAACTCTTCGTAATTGTGCGAGTAATACGCGACAATGCTGGCGATGCTGTGAACAAAATATTTCAGCGCTATAGCAACCAGTCCGGATGAAAGACCTACAACAATGCTGGAAAAGATAAAGAAATGACGGGGTGAAAGGGTATCGTGTATGTATACATTAAGACGTTTAACAATGTTGTGAATGCTCTTGATCATTTTTGACTCCGGTAAAACCGCCAAGATAGGAAATGATTCAAGGCCACAAAACGCTATCGGGATAATACTGCCTGCGCTTTCTTCTTAAGCCCTTCGATATCGGTAATTGGTATATGCATCTCTTTGGCCATTTCGTCCCACTTGCGCATGCGGATGCTTACGTCAAACAGCGGATCTTTCTCAAAGGCATCGGCTTCTTCCGCGCGCATAACACCACCCTGGTATTCGAGTGTCTTTTTACTCGCTTCACTTAGCTGTTCATAGTACTCCGGGTATTTGAAGGTGAGATAGCGCTTGGCCTGAACATGATTTTCTACAAGCCGAGCGATGCGTTCCGGAAAACCTTTCGCGCGTAAAAAGTCGCCTCCAATTTTCTCATGACTTTTTATACCATAGCCACCCATGTTGTTATCAGGTTGTAGCATCACACAAATGTGTCCTATATCATGAAAGAACGCAGCGAGTATAACTTCATCATCGTAACCTTCCTGTAGGGCCAGCTCGGCTGCCTGAGACATGTGCTCCAGCTGTGATACAGGTTCGCCAATGTAATCTGCATCACCATACTTTTCGTAAAGTCCAAACACTTCTTCAATAACAGCCGGTATATTCATGAGTGAAATATTTATACCGAAGGTAAGAAGATATGTATTATCATCGCATTAAGTTTCTGTGTTTCGGTGTGAACGGTAATACAGGAACAGGACAACTCCGCTATCTTTCTCACAAAAAAACAACTATGGCTATTGAACTGGTGATATTCGACCTGGCAGGAACCACTGTGAAAGATAATAAAGATGTACACCGCGCATTGCAACAGGCGCTTCATCAACACGGCATTGAAATCTCGATCGATGATGCAAATGATGTGATGGGAATTCCAAAGCCTGTAGCGATAGAGCAGTTGCTTCGTAAACGCTATAGCGGAACAAAGTCAATTTCGGCAAACTGGATTGATGAAATACACCGCGTATTTGTAGAGCAGATGATTGATTTCTATACATACGATTCATCCGTAGGGGAGAAAGACGGAGCAAGTGAAACCTTTCGCATGTTGAAGCAGAGGAAACTGAAGGTTGCAGTAGATACCGGTTTCGATCGTCCGATAACAACAGCTTTGCTGGAGCGGCTGGGCTGGCAAAAAGAAAACCTTATTGATGCCAGTGTTACCAGTGATGAAGTGCCGCGCGGCAGACCTTACCCTGACATGATCTTCCGTGCCATGGAACTTACCGGTATACGCGATGCGCAGGCCGTTGCTAAAATTGGTGATACAGCATCCGATCTGCAAGAAGGGAATGCTGCCGGTTGTTCATTGGTAATTGGCGTTACGACCGGTGCGTTTTCGCGCGAGCAACTTTTGAAAGAGAAGCATACACATCTTGTTAATAACCTGCTGCATATACCTGAAATTATAGCGCAGCATTCTTGACGTTCTGTTAACTAAATATTAACTTCATGTTAAGCAACTTTTAACATGAGGTGAAACGTGCGATAGCAATCGGTTTGATTTTGTTTACTGTTGGTAAACTCACTGCACACGATCGTGTGTGGTATACCGGTGCGATTGTGCTGCAGACGCAAGAGGTGTTAACCGGTATACTAGCCATAGAGCCGGAGCATGGTATAGTATTGCACCGGAGTGGAAACCAGGTAAATATATACCCCGCGCACCGTGTTCAGTCACTGCAGTACTTCGACACAAAGGCAAACATTAACCGAAAGTATATATCCTTATCGCACGGCACGCGGAAGCGTTGCCGTTTATATGAAGTTGTTGTGAAAGGACCCGTTCATGTGTTACGCAGGCCGAAGCAAAATATATCTCCGGTATATTCCGATGCTGGTAGTTTTCTGTACTATATCTATACCGATTCCGCACTGGTGCAGCTCCGCGCATTCCGCAAGCAGGTATATCCTGCTCTTCAGCGGGAGGGTGGCGTGCAATTCTCGATGTTTATACTGGAGCAGAATCTCAATCCGAATGATGCAGCCCATGCTATTCGCATCGTGCAATATTACAACTCACTTGTAGTACACGATGAGACACTCGCTACCAAACGGTAATTAAAGAGTATATAGAAAGAGTATATAGTTTATGCGCCTTTGCGCAGGTCGTTGATGCGGATCGAGGCTTCTTCTTCCTCCATCGTTGAAAGAATCATCCAGTGAACATCCGGTATATTCAGCGGTGCAAACGCGTTGAGCATCTCTACACCGTGTTTGTTCTTCTCAATCGTAGTTCCCGTTTCACCCTGAAGACCGCTCTCTACCGATTTAAGTTTTATACTTTCCAGCAGAATGCTCGTATTCATTTTGTCGATCTGCCGGATAATGTTTTCATTGTAGCCAATCCGCTTCAGGCCGTTCAGGTACTTCCGTTTGTCTTCCAGCAATTGACGCGCTACCGAACGCAGCTTGTAGTCGCTGCCGATGAGTAATGTCTCACCGCTTTCGCCCAGGCCGTCATCACGCCAGTTATTATCACCGGTAAGAATCTGGTTTATCTTATTGATCGGCATCTGGAACACTAGTATACCTACCTTCTCATTACCATCATATATAGGCTTTGCTATAAATGATGCCGGTGTACGATACGATGGATCGTATGGCTCGAAGTCCTGCAGCTTCACAAAATTCCTATCGGTACTTTCAATCGCCTCCTTCACCACGCGACCGAAATTCGTCTGGTTGTAAAGGCCTGTAACGAGACTGGTAGCAAAATCAATTTCCTTAAAAACACTATATACCATATCGCCTGTAACCGGGTCGATAAGGAATATATCATAGTACCCGAATTTCTCGAGGTAGCTGCGCATCACCGGGTGGTAATACGCGTGTACTTTGCTATACTCGCTGCCATCGCCTGCATCATCGAGTAATGATTTCTGGCCGGTAGGGTGGGGGTTGTTCGATATATAGTGGTACTGTAAAATGTCAGCCTGTACTTCTTTCGGGAAATAGTGTTCAACACGTTCCAGTTGATCTGTATTCTCCTTCAGGCGTGGTATAAATTCATCGGCATAGTATTGCTGCAGGTTTGCTTTCATGGCCTGCAATTCTTCTTCCGTTATACCCTGCTGCATGGCTGCAAAAGTTTTCCGGAAAGATTTCACAGCATCGATGATCATTTTATTTTCCGAGAATGTACGGATCTGATTTCGAATGATGTCAAAGTAATATTCTACGTTGCGCCTCTTCGTGGAGTTGATCGACTTGAGCTGATCAAATTTTGATTGATGGTTGAGTTCCGTGAGTTGCTGGAACAGGGCATTGTATTTCCGGCTGATCTCTTCCTGCGTAGCCTGCAGTTCTTCCTGGTTCTGCCGGAGTTCTTCTTCCTGTGCGCGCAGGTTTTCCGCTTGCTGATGCGATTCGTCCAGCAAACGTTGCGTATGTTCATTCGTGCGGAACGAAAGTATAGTATGCGCTATATTTTCACCGATCTTCTCTACAAAGGCAATCTCATGTGGTTGAAATGTTTTGAAGGATGCAAGCTCTACAATACCGACTACGTCTTCGTTTACTTTCAAAGGTGTGATCAACAGGTTGCGCGGATTCGCTTCACCAAGGCCCGAAGTGATGCGTACAAAATCATCGGGCACTTCTTTCAGATATATAGTTTGACCTTCCAGGAATGTTTGTCCGATGAGACCTTCACCGAGTGAAACCTTCTTCGTTAAAAATTTAGTCCGGTTGAAAGCATAACATGCCATCATCTCCAGGTGCTGACCTCCCGTGTCGGAATCATTCAATACAAATATAGCACCCTGGTTTGCCTGCAGCAGATTTACCAGGTTCTTGGTAATGTCGTGTACCAGTGCATCGATCTTTTTATTTGAGCGAAGAACTTCCACAAAGCGCGCGAGTCCATCGGTTGTCCAATTGCGTTTTTGATCTTCCTCTTTAACAACACGCAGGTTATCTTTCAATTTTAAGAGTGCATGTCCTAACTGATCTTCTTCGCTATCGGGTTGATACGACACCTCAAGGTTGCCGTTTCTGATCTCTTCTGCAAAATGTGTTTTATGTACCAGGTCATTCTTTAGTGTATTGAGTGATGACGCTATAGCTGCCAACTCATCGCGACCGCTAACTATACCGTTGGTTTGAAATTTACCGGTGGCCAGATCATCTATGGTTTCGTGTATTCCCAGAATCCGTGCTCGTGTCTTTTTAAGAAATGAGGAGAGAAGAATGCAGTATCCCGCCAGTAACAATACAGCGATGCCAGTAATTACCAATTTTTCGGTAGCAAGCTTTTCGGTATCTCGGGTAGTGATATAAAAAAGCAAAATGATCACCAACAAAACGGGGGTTAATGACAGCGACAAGAGTTGCCACTGGAGCTGCCGCTTTTTTGTAATTATAGACATTTGAGATAGAGAATTAACCCTTTAAAATACAAAAATTATAGTTGTTGCCGGGCACAAATAAAATGTTTTTAAAAGAATGGATAAAGAAACTTTTGCGCTTTTAACGTACACATTTAGTACATGCGTTTGTGCTTGAGGTGGAAGTAAAGCATGGAACCGGCAATCAGAAGTGTGCCGGCCACAGAAATGATATAGCCTGAATAAATAAAAACCTTGAGCCAGCTTACGGAGGCATACCCGAATTCTTTAAAGAAAAGTATACTCACGCTGCCCAGGTATCCGAACGAATCGGCCACATACATGATAAATCCTACAGTGCCGATGTATTGAAAGGCAGCAATAAGCCGGTCAAAAAATATACTATTGAAAGGAACATAACCCATATACAGCCCGAGGCCAATCAGGATCATCCATACGGGGGGGGTAATGATCTGTTGTTCGAATAAAAATGTACTGATGCCAATCACGATCATACCCGCTATAATAATGACGTGGTTGATCATAAGTGCAAGTTGATTGTTCCGGATGATCATAATACTTCCCATGATCACCAACACAGCAATGGACACCGGTACTTCCGTAGTCGTAAAGATCTCGGGCGAATTTCCATAACCAAGTGTCTTCCATACTTCAGTTGAAAAGTTGTCTCTGAAATCGCGAAAGATGGTGAGCAGCATATAGCAGAGGACGAACAGAATTATACCGGGTAAAAATGTGGTGATGAATTTTTTTCGTTCTGTCTTGTCCATCGGTTGTCTGCGGGTACGCAGTTGTTCGTCCAATGCAGAAGGAGGCGGAATTTTGTCGAGCAGGTATAGGAACGTCAGCAGCGGTATACTATAGATGCAGCATGTAACAAAAGGCATCCACATTTCAGATACACCCCAGTCGCGGATAAGGTACGCCCCCGTGGAGCGACACAACCCGGATGAAAAAATAAAACTTATCGAGAGTGAAGCACCGAGTACTTCAGTCATTCTTCTCCCTTCAAGATAACCGAATACCATGCCCCAGATCATACCCAATGGTAAACCGTTGGTAAAAAGAAAAATGATATTATAGGGAGCAGGCGTGATGGCGAAGAGCAGCCACGAAGCACCGGCTATACCTACAAGCATTAATATACCAACCGAGCGCGAATGTGCTTTTAATTCTGAGATCACTTTTATACCGATGAACTTGGACATGCCGTAGCCCACTACCTGGAAAATTACCAGCCATACTTTATAGCTTACACCGGCATAGAACATTCCCTCGAACGAAGCGGCTGCAAAAGTTTTTCGGAATGCATACACACAGGTATATAAACAGAATGCAGCCAGCGAGGTATAGATGGTAAACCAGAAACCATTGGCGTTTCGCAGCCATTGTGTTATCGGATGCTCACCGGAGGATGATACCTTGCTCGTTGTAGCGGAAAGATTGCCAGCGGCCTTCATGCAAAATGGTTAGAGTTTTAAATCCGATTTGGTGTAACAGCACAGCCGTGCTTTCGAACTGATTAACAAGATCATCCGGATGATGCGCATCGCTGCTGAGGGTAACGGGTATATTTTTCTGAAGTATATATTCGAGTATACGCGGACCCGGATAAGGTGTAGATGATTTTTTCTGGTAGAGTCCGCGGGTGTTTACTTCGATGATCGCTCCGCTCGCGGCAATGACATCAATTGTCTTTTTTATTTCGTGCTGGTACCAGGCATCGTCTTCGTTAAAAAGTTTGCCGTCTATATTCTGTATCTTGATCTTGTCGAGATGTCCTACAACCGTAGGACAGGCAGTGGTGATCATTTCGCGCGTAAGTTCATAGTAACGTACCAGCGTATCGCAAATGTTGTTCCTGAATATTTTCTCGTAACCTTCCAGGAAGAAAGCGTGCGTGCCGTCAATCTCCCAGCGTGTTCCATCCGGAAGCTGATCAACAAAATGAATGGAGCCGATGGTATAGTCAAGTTTATCGCGGAAATCATTTGGCGAAATCACTCCGGGTATAAAATCAATCTCCAGACTGGTATATATTTCGGTACGCGAACCTTTCTTCAGAGCATTTACTTCGTGCAGGTATGCGTTGAGACTTTCCGGTTTCATGCACCACTTGCTGGGGAAAGGCAAAGGCGCGTGCGATGAAAGACCGAGACTGATCATATTCAGTTCTTCTGCCTTGCGGACGTAATCCTGTATCGGACCTTTACCATCACAGTATGCGTTGTGTGTATGAAAATTAGACCACATATACAGGTTTAGCGTTCAAAGTTTATTGTTAAATGTTGCAAGAAAAACAATAAAGCGCAACCTTAACAAAATGATAAACCGCGAGATGGATCGTTAATCCATGCAAACATCAACCTTTGATGCCGGACAATAATTTTGAGAAGACTATAAATTTCAGTTGACTATGGATCGCACAGCAGATATTGCCATTGTAGGTGCAGGTATTGTTGGACTTGCTCACGCTTACATGGCGCTTCGTAAAGGATATAAGGTAGTTTTATTTGAACGGGAACAATTTGCTGTGGGAGCTTCGGTTCGAAACTTCGGACTGGTGTGGCCGATCGGACAGGAGCCCGGTGCTGGTCTGGATCGTGCGTTGCGTGCGCGCCAGCATTGGCATGAAGTTGCTGCACAGGCAGGCTTCTGGATAAAGTCCAACGGATCATTACACCTCGCATATCATGAAGATGAATGGACCGTGTTGAATGAATTTATGGAGCTCTACAAAGATGCAGGTTACAAATGTAGTTTGATGAATGCATCCCAGGTGGCCGATAAATCTCCGATTGTTCGTGAAGAAAATCTGTATGGAGGTTTGTGGAGCGAGACCGAAGGAACAGTATATGCACGTGAGGCCATCCGAAGAATACCACTGTGGCTGCAGGAAAAATTCGGATTGATACTCCGCTTTGGACATGTGGTAACGGAGATCGATGTGCCACATGTAAGGACGGCACGTGAAAGCTGGCGTGCTGAAAAAGTACTGATCTGCAGTGGCGCTGATTTTGAGACACTATATCCCGCAGTATACGATCAGCATCCGCTGTCCAAATGCAAACTGCAAATGATGAAAGCCGTTATGGACAAACCGGTGAGCATAGGCCCTACGTTGTGTGCAGGCCTTACGTTGAGACACTACGCTGCGTTTGGAAAATGCCCGTCTTTGAAAAAACTCGATGCCCGTTACGACCAGCAGTCCGAAGATTTCAAGAAACATGGTATACATGTATTACTGGCACAGAACGAAGCCGGAGAACTCATCATTGGCGACTCGCACCACTACAGTAAAACCGTTGAACCTTTCGACTCCGAACACGTCAACGATGTTATCATCGATTATCTGAAGTCTTTTACAAACCTCGGCAACTTTAAAATTACCGAACGCTGGCACGGTATATATCCGAAATTGCAAGGCAACATCAGCATTGTAGTTGAACCCGAACCCAACGTAACCATCATCAACGGCCTCGGAGGCGCAGGCATGTCGTTAAGCTTTGGCCTCGCAGAGGAAGTGATTGAAAAATTATAAAATTATAAGATTGGAAGATTGGGGAATTGAAATTAGAAGATTGGAAAATTGAAAAATTGGAGTGTCTTTGATAATCTTTCAATCTTTCAATATTGCAATTTTCCAATTTACAGTTTCGAAGAAATGAAATATAGCACAAGCATCACTACCTTCTTCTTCGAGCGATTTACGGGAAGGTGAGGGACGGTTGCATCGAAGTATATAGAGTCGCCTTCTTCGAGTGTAATTACTTCATTGTTGATGTGATATTCGCAGCTGCCGCTGATGATATATTTGAACTCGTAGCCATCGGTGGTGGTGGGTTTTCCGGTGGCACCTGGTTCGAGTGTCAGCAGCACGGATTCCATCGTGCAGTTCGTAACGTTTTGCGAAAGTATAAATTGATAGTTGAAACCGGTGCGGCCTTCTCGTTCCATCGGTGTATAGGCATCTTTCTTTACCAGCAGGTAATCTTTGCCATTACTTAATACCATATCCTGAAAGAACTCTTTTAAGGATATGTCAAGCGATTGAATGATGCTGACAAATACCGGAAGTGATGGAACGGTGCGCGAGTTCTCTACTTTGGACAATAGTCCTTTACTTACGTTGGAACGTGTTGCGAGTTGTTGTATAGTGAGGTTCTTTTCGAGTCGTGTAGCTCTTATTTTTTGCGCGATGCGCGATACAACTTCATTGTCGATCATACCGGGGGATGTTTACTGATTGTAAACATATAAAATATACCATCGTTGTTGAACCGAGTAAAAATCGCTGTTGGCATTTGTTAAATCAATGTTATGTACCGAAACGGTTGTCAAAGGTATATTTCGGGGTTTCGTATTTGTAAATCCTGATTTCGTTAATAGAAGTTTCATTTCCTGTTGCAAAGTTTAATTCATACGTAACGTTTGTCTAAACGCTACTTTAATCCGAATACTCACCTTTGATGCAGAATTTAAGTGCATGCTATAGATGTAGGCTATATACCTATATAGGCCGTGCACCTGTGGATTAACAACCCCTAACCCTTAAAAACGTATGAATCAATCTCTACTGAAGAATTCAAATTCTTTAGGAACAGCACTGAGCCGCGCTTCGCTTATACTGGCTGCGTGGCTTTTTGCTTTAGGTGCGTATGCACAGACAGCCGTTTCCGGTCGCATTACTTCCGGTGAAGATTCTTCACCGCTGCCCGGAGTAAATATCCTGGTGAAAGGAACATCCATCGGAACTATATCCGATGCGGAAGGTCGGTATAGTATAAATGTACCTTCCACCGATGCAACCCTTGTATTCTCCTTTGTAGGCTATATCTCGCAGGAAGCTCCGCTGGCGGGTAGAACTTCAGTAGATATAGTATTGGCAACGGATGCTACACAACTATCGGAAGTGGTAGTGACAGCGTTGGGTATTGAAAAAGACAAAGCTAAAGTTGGCTATGCGGTTCAGGATGTAAAAGGTTCTGACCTTGTAAAAGCAAGAGAACCAAACCCGGTAAACTCCCTCGTGGGAAAAGTTGCCGGTCTCACCGTAGCTCCGTCTGCTGAGATCCTTGGTGCTCCGCAATTATACCTGCGCGGTAAAAAGCCTTTGTTCGTGGTTGACGGTGTACCGATCCAATCGGATACCTGGAACATCAGTGCTGATGATATTGAAAGCTATACGGTATTGAAAGGACCAGCAGCCTCTGCGTTGTATGGTTCACGCGGTATGTATGGTGCTATTCAGATTACTACCAAACGCGGTTCAAAAGACAAGCGTGGTTTCTCCGTGGAGTTCAACTCATCTACCATGGTAGAGAACGGTTTCCTTACCATTCCAAAAGTACAAAGTGAATATGGTCCGGGTGACCATGGTAAATATGCATTTGGCAATGGTAAAGGCGGAGGGAAGAATGACTCCGACTATGATATCTGGGGACCTAAATTTGAAGGACAGTTAATTCCGCAGTATGATGGTGAATATACTCCGGGTACATCATATACTACAACTTTTGCCGATGGTACAACCTATACAGGTAATATAAAACCTACGGCCTGGACAGCGCGCGGTAAAGATAACCTGCAACGTTTTTTACAGACCGGTGTCGTAGCAACCAATAACCTGGCGGTGTCAACTACCGGGGAGAATCACGATCTTCGTTTTTCGTACTCGCACAATTATCAGCGCGGGCTCGTTCCGAATACCGATCTCAATGCCGACAACTTTAATATAGCCGCCGGAGTAAATCTCTCTCCGAAAATCAAGTTCGAATCCAATATCAACTACAACCGTCAGTATACCGAAAATATACCGGATGTGAATTATGGTCCGAACAGTATGATCTATAACATGATCCTGTGGGGCGGTGCCGACTGGGATGTTGACGATATGAAACAAATATGGCAACCGGGTAAAGAAGGTATCCAGCAGGTATATGCAGAATATACCCGCTATAACAACCCGTGGTTCCTGGCGAAGTACTGGTTAAGAGGACACTATAAAACAGACGTGTACGGCTATATGTCGCTGAAAGCTGAGATTGCTCCCGGACTTGAAGTGATGGGCCGCACGCAGATCAATACCTATGATCTGTTACGCACGGAGAAGTTTCCATACTCGGCAACGGTATACGGACGTGAGCAGGCCAAAGGTGATTACCGCGAAGACAAGCGTCAGCTCTTCGAGAATAATACTGATATCATGCTGACGTTTGATAAGAACATTACGCCTGACTTCACACTGAAGGCTTCACTCGGTGGTAACCTGCGTACGTTTACCTACCGCTCAAGCTATACTACAACGGACTACCTAAGCGTTCCGGGACTTTATAACTTCACTAATTCACTGAACCCGATCCGTGCCTATAATTTCAATTCAACCATGCAGGTAGGTAGTGGTTACGGGTATATCGATCTTGATTATCAAAACTTCCTGGCGCTGTCGTTAACCGGTCGTGTGGATAAACAGTCTACGCTGCCAAAAGGAAATAACTCATTCTTCTATCCTTCAGCTTCGTTGAGTGCTATACTTTCGGAGAAGATTTCATTGCCGGAAGCTATATCGTTTCTGAAAGTAAGAGGTTCGTATGCGCGCGTGGGTGGTGCACTCACAACATCAACCATTGCTCCGTCCTATATGTACTCGGGTGATGGACAAAGTCCGTTAGGTTATGGTTCTGAATATTATACTCCTTATGATGGACCAAGCTTTGTAAACACAGAGGCATATCGTGGTGGTAAATTGTTCAACAATATACCGGGTGCATACTATAGCGATCGTTTGTCGAATGAAAATCTCGAGCCTTCATTCAGTTCTACCTGGGAAACCGGATTGGACATTAAGTTTTTGCAGAATCGTTTAGGTTTTGATGTAGCATACTTCCAGAGTCTGGATGGTCCCGGTATATTTAATAAACAGATTTCGGAAACAAGTGGTTATACAACCATCGTGTCCAACGGTATAAAGACACTTCGCAAAGGGTGGGAGGTAACGATCAGCGGAACACCGATCCAAACTGCAGACGGTTTTACCTGGAATGTATTGGTTAACGGATCGACCTATAAAGAATACCTGGATGATATTGCTCCAGGCATTGATCGTATCGAAGCCAGTTTCTTCAACGGAAGTATAAATGGCAACAACAGCTTCATATATAAAGGTGATCGCATCGATAAATATTATGGTGAAGTATTTCTGAAAGATCCGCAGGGCAACCTGATCAACGATGATAGCGGAAGACCGATCGCCAATCCTATACCTCAATATCTTGGTAATCTTAATCCTGATCTGGTGTGGGGTATCAACAACAAGTTCAGCTATAAGAACATCAGCTTCAGCTTCCAGTTTGACGGACGCATCGGTGGTAAGATTGTTGACTATGTGCAGCGCCAGACCTATCGCGGAGGTCGCCACATCAATACAACCGAAGGTGCTATGGGTGAAGCACGCTACCAGGATTATCTCGGTAATAAATCATGGGTTGGTCCCGGTGTAAGTATAGCAGGGGGAAGTATTCAGACCGATGATAGCGGTAACATCACCAACTACGATGAGTTACAGTTTACACCGAATACAACGGCTACATTTTTACAAGACTGGATCAGTCGTTATTACTCGAAGGAAGAAGCTAACCTGGTGAGCCGTTCGTACGCGAAACTGCGTGAAGTCGTAGTAACCTATAATTTCCCCTCTACGATGTTGGAGCGCACGTTTATCCGCAATGCATCGATATCACTTATAGCACGGAACCTGCTATACTTTGCTGAACGTAAAGATCTTGATATCGATCAGTATGGTAACAACCTGTCAGGTTACTCAACCTTGCAGTCACCAACAACAAGACGTTACGGTATAAATATCAACATCACTTTCTAAATCACGCATCATGAAAAATATACGATATATACTGGCGCTTGCCTTCGTGGTAATTTTTACCCGGTGCCAGGATTTTGAAGAGATCGAAAAGAATCCTAACCAGACTACAACGGCACCTCCGTCATTAATATTAACCGGCATACAAAATGATATGCTGGAAAATCCGTGGTCGCTCGAGCATCGCTGGAATCAATACTGGTGCTGTAACTACAATTACTACGGTAACAATGAATATAGCTGGACGAATGCTACGCTGAAGTTTCAGACGTTGAAGAATGTTTTGAAGATGGAGGAAGAAGCATTGAACACCGGGGCAAAAGCGCTTAACCCGTATTCAGCGCTCGGTAAATTTTTCCGTGCTTATTTCTATGTACGCATGACGCAGCAGGTTGGTGATCTGCCACTGGAAGAAGCGTTGCAGGGATTGGAAGATACAACTCCGGCTTACGCTACACAGAAAGATATATACCTGCAAGTATTGGAATGGCTGGAAGGTGCGAACAATGATCTCGCTTCGCTGATCGCAGCGGGTGCACCCGCACCTACATCTCCGTTGGGAGATATATTTTCAGGAGATATATACCTGGGTAACAGCCTGGAGTCCTGGCAGAAAGTAGTGAACTCATTCACACTGCGTGTACTCATCAGTCTGAGTAAAAAAGAAGACGATGCTAACCTGGATATCAAGAATCGTTTCAATGCGATTGTCTCAAATCCGGCGAAGTATCCATTGTTTGAAAGTACTGCAGACAATTTGCAGATATTCTATAACGGTTCAACCAGTTTATACCCTACCAACCCGGGCAGCCGTGGTCTTGACAAAGGTCGCTATAACATGGCCGAGATGTATGTAAAGACGCTGACAGACCTGAAAGACCCACGCGTGTTCGTAACCTGTAATCCTGCGGAAGCTAAATTGAAAGCAGGTGTAGCGTTTGACAGCTTTAACGCCTATGTAGGTGCAAGCTCTGCAGAAAGTCTTGACGACATGTCATCGAAAGCCGGTAAGGGAGAATACTCGTATGCGAATCAGCTACGTTACTATGGTACCTATGGTGGTCCGGAGCCGGCGCTGATGTTAGGTTATGCCGAGCAGTGCTTTAATATAGCGGAAGCGATTAACCGCGGCTGGACAACCGGTGATGCAGCAACTTTTTATAACAATGGTATAACAGCTTCGATGGAAGTATACGGTATAAAAGATGGCTCATCGCTGAAAGTAACAACGGCAGATGATGTTGTGCTGGGCGAGGTAACGCCTTCTGTTTCGAACTACCTGAACAGCGCCGATGTAAAGTATGCAGGCAACAATGCAACGGGTCTCACACAGATACTCACGCAAAAGTATCTTGCCTTCTTTCAGAACTCCGGATTGGAAGCATACTACAACCAGCGCAGAACGGGAATACCTGAATTTGCAGAAGGAACCGGAACCGGTAACAACGGTGTAATTCCAAAACGCTGGCTATACCCGAGCGCTGAAGAAACCGTTAACGTTGACAACCTGAACAAAGCTATAGAAAGTCAGTTCGGAGCGCTGGGCGACAGTAAGAACGCCGAGATATATATAATAAAAGATTAATAGTTGAATCAATATACCCGGGGCCACGCTCCGGGTTATTTGTTTCTACATACCTCCAAAATATATACTATGTCCGATCGCAGAGACTTTTTGAAAAAAACAGCACTTGCCGGATTGATCACTACGCTGGTGCCTTCCTGGTTGCCAGCAAAAACGGTTGATGCTCCGTTCAGCAAGACGAAGAAGCGTGCGCTGCGTATAGCACACATCACGGATGTTCACATGCTCGATCGTGCAAATGCAGAGACCTGCCTGGCGCGTGTACTGCGCGAGATCAACACCATGAAAGATAAACCAGACCTGATCATCAATACAGGCGATACGGTGATGGATGAAAATAACCAGACACTGGAAACGGTAGAAACGCGTTGGGCTTCATGGAATAAAATTGTAAAGGATGAGAACGGCCTTTCACTTTATAGTGCACTCGGCAATCACGATGTCTGGTACGGACCGGATGAGACACTGGATGCAGTCTATAAAAAAGATAAACGTTACGGAAAGCAGTGGGCTATAACCGAATTACGTTTGCCAAACCGTTACTATGCATTTGAAAAGAACGGCTGGAAATTTATAGCACTTGATAGTATTAACGGTAATTCCGGTTATCAGCTTGATGACGACCAATTTCACTGGC
>CBIHOZ010000059.1:0-37104 GCA_966211525.1 uncultured Chitinophaga sp.
CTCTTTATCATCCTGCTCCTGGTCATTGCCTTTACGCTGGTCGTGGTATATATATTGATCATCACGAACCTGCGTGCCTTGAGACGCGCGGAAAAAGAAGCCGAAAACAAAAACTGGAATCTCGAAGGAAACCGGAATCTCATTCGCAGTATACAAGGCAACAGAGCATTGACAGATCTTGCTGATATTGTCATCAATCACCTGGTAACATATTTAAAAGCGCAGGCAGGCGTCATATACTTTACAGAACGCGAACAACAAACCCTTTACCCGGCCGCTACATATTCAACCGACAAAGACAAGGCATCTATTCAGCCCTTGCGCTTTGGACAGGGAGCTGCAGGGCAAGCTGCTAACGACAAACGATTTATAATCTTACGCGATATACCCGAGCATAACTTTAATGTTACAACGGGATTTGGACAACTGCGTCCAAAAAATATACTTGTTGCTCCGTTTATTTTTGAAAACGAAGTAATCGGTGTTATTGAACTGGCCAGTATATATGACTTTACCGAAATGCAGCAGCAATATTTACAGCTGGTCTCTGATAGTATAGCGATTGCTGTTATATCCGCGCAAGCCCGTGAAAAAACTGGACTACTCCTGATTGAAACTCAAACACAGGCTGAGGAGCTCGAAGCGCAGCAGGAGGAATTGAGACAAGCCAACGAAGAGCTTCATGTAAAAACAGAATTACTGTCCAGGTCGGAAACGGAATTGAAAATGCAGCAACAGGAACTGCAACAGATCAATGCTGAGCTGGAAGAAAAATCAAACCAGCTAGAAGAACAGAATGAAAAACTTGAAGACGCCAAACTCAACCTCGAAACAAAAGCGCGAGAGGTGGAAGTTACCAGTAAATATAAATCAGAGTTCCTGGCAAACATGTCGCATGAGTTGCGTACGCCACTGAATAGTATCTTAATTCTCGCGCAGTTACTATCGGAAAACAAAAGCAATCGCCTTGGTGATAAGGAAATTGAATACTCGAAGAATATATATAACTCTGGTACAGACCTGCTCAACCTGATCAACGAAATACTGGATCTGTCCAAAATCGAGGCTGGTAAAATGCAACTTGAAATCGAGGACGTTCCATTCCGCGATATCACCACGCATATATCTTCTATGTTTACAGAGCTGGCACGAAACAAAGCTGTCACGTTCAAGATTGACTATGACGAAGCAAACCTGCCCGCTGCTTTTTCTACAGACCGTCAGCGCGTGGAGCAAATCATTCGTAACCTGTTGTCTAATGCATTCAAATTTACCTATGAGGGTGGCCTGGTACAACTGAAGATATATAAACCCGATACATTTATACCTTTTCGCAAGAAGGATCTCCATGCGATACCGAACATGGTAGCTTTTGCAGTTTCCGATACTGGCATCGGTATACCGAAAAATAAACGTGATATAATCTTCGAAGCGTTTCAGCAGGCCGATGGCTCTACAAAACGCAAATATGGCGGAACTGGTCTGGGACTTTCGATCAGTCGCGAACTTGCGTATGCACTCGGTGGAGAAATACACGTGGAGAGCGAAGAAGGACAGGGTAGTACATTTACCCTATATCTGCCGCTGCACTTCGACAGTTCGTATAGCTCCTCCGTTGACAAGAAAGTCGAGATCAAGGAGAAGGAACCATTCAAAATTGAATATAAGCAGCCACCGGTGTCAGCGGAGCTACCGGCTGCTGTACCCATTGATGACCGGAATGATATTATCGAAAGCGATCGTGTTATACTGATCATTGAAGACGATGAGAAGTTCTGCAAGATACTGCTCGACTTTATACATGACCGGCGATACAAAGGCGTGATTGCAACGCAAGGTAATGCCGCCATCAGCTATGCACGTCATTATAAGCCTGACGCTATATTACTTGATATGAAGTTACCGGGCATGGACGGCACCGAAATACTCAAGCAACTCAAGAGTAATCCGGATCTTCGTCATATACCCGTGCAGATTATTTCTGCTTATGATCAGAAGAAAGAAGGCCTTGAGCTCGGTGCGTTCGACTATATCATGAAGCCTGTCAGCACGCAGGATCTGCAAGGTGTATTCGAGAAGATCGAGCGCTTCTCTAATAAGAAGCTTAAGAAACTGCTGATCGTAGAAGACAACGAGCAACAGAACAATGCCATTCGCGAGCTGATCGCGGATAACGATGTAAAATGTTCGTCAGCCTATAGCGGAGAAGAAGCATTTGAAATGCTGCAGGAAGGATCGTTCGATTGTATCATTGTTGATCTTGGTCTGCCGGACATGACGGGATTTGAGTTACTCGAGAAAATTAAATCCGACCACAACATCAACCAGATCCCCATCATTGTATATACCGGTCGCGACCTGAAGAAAGAAGAAAGCAGTCTGCTCAGTAAACTTGCCAACACGGTTGTGTTAAAGACTGCTGACTCGCATGAACGTTTGCTCGATGAAACGATTTTATTTCTGCATCGTGTAGAATCGAAATTGCCGAAGGAGAAACAACGCATCATTCGTAATCTCCATAAGTCTGATGAGGTGTTACAGAATAAAAGAGTCTTGCTGGTAGATGATGACATGCGTAATATATACTCGCTCACCAACGCGTTGGAAAGTGAGGGACTTGAAGTAGTAACCGCAGAGAATGGCAAGGTAGCGGTTGATCTTGTGAAAGAGGACAAGTCCATTGACCTGGTGCTGATGGATGTAATGATGCCCGAGATGGATGGCTATGAAGCTACGCAGGAGATTCGCAAAATCGAATCGCTGAAGACACTACCCATTATTGCACTGACGGCCAAAGCCATGAAAGAAGATAAGGAGAAATGCTTTTCCGTAGGCATGTCAGACTATATATCCAAACCGGTTAACCTTGAACAATTGCTGTCGCTGATGCGGGTGTGGCTATACCGTTAAAAGTATATATGACGATCACGATTGACGATACTGAATTTAAAGAGCTGCTGGAATCGATCCGCTTCATATACGGGTACGATTTTACAGAGTATGCCGAATTATCGGTAAAGCGGAGAATCGTGCACTTCATGAAGAACCGGGATATATATGCGCTCGACAAGCTGGGTAAAATGCTGCTGAAAGATGAGCACATGTTTGAAGAGTTTGTACAGGAGCTCTCCGTTACCGTAACCGAAATGTTTCGTGACCCCACGTTCTATAAAAGTATACGCGACAAGGTTGTGAAACGATTGGCCACTTACCCAATACTGCGTATTTGGATAGCGGGCTGTGCTACCGGGCAGGAAGTATATTCGATGGCCATTCTGCTGAAAGAAGAAAACCTGCTGGAGCGGTCTATCATTTATGCTACGGATATAAATCAGAAGTCGCTGAAGATTGCACGCGAAGGCGTATATCCCTTGGGCAGTATGAAACTATATACCAGCAACTATATGGAGGCCGGTGGCAAAAAATCTTTTTCGGAATACTATATCGCCAAATACAACTCTGTTTTGTTTGATAAATCGTTGCGCGAAAACGTGGTTTTCTCTCCGCATAATCTTGTGGCCGATAAGTCATTCAATGAATTTCAGTTTATTATTTGCCGGAATGTGCTCATGTATTTTAACCAGGACCTGCAGAACCGCGTAGTCAATCTCTTTCATGAAAGTTTATGCTCATTCGGTTTTTTAGGGCTTGGTGACAAAGAATCGCTTTTGTTTGCTGATAAGAAAGATTGCTTTGAAGAAACGGATAGAAAGGAAAAGATATTCATGAAGATGAAATAGCTATGCAGGAACGTGTAACTATATTGATCGTTGATGACAAACCCGCGAATATATATGCGCTGGAAACTTTACTGGATAAACCGGATCGCATTTTTCTCAACGCTACCAATGGCAACGATGCGTTGAAGCTTGCGCTGAACAACGATATTGACCTGATCATTCTCGATGTGCAGATGCCGGAGATGGACGGCTTTGAAGTAGCGCAGATATTGAAGCTCAATAAAAAAACGAAAGATATACCGATCATTTTTGCATCTGCTGAAAAGAAAGAGCGGCAATCGGTGATGAAGGGGTTTGAAGAAGGTGCAGTAGATTACTTGTCCAAACCACTCGACCCGGAACTTACAACGGCCAAGGTATCGGTTTTACTAAAGATACAATTGCAGAAAAAAGAACTGATCGAAAAGAATCAGTCGCTTCAACAAGCCGATGCACAGATCAAACAACTGAATGCTGATCTGCAGAAGAATCTTTATCAACTGGAAGAAGTAAACAAAGAGCTCGAATCATTTTCATACTCTGTTTCGCATGACCTTCGCGCGCCTGTGCGTGCACTCGTAGGCTTTTCGAAAATGCTGGAGGAAAGTTATAACGACACACTGGACGATGAAGCGAAACGCATGCTGGGTGTAATCCACAAGAATGCCATCAAGATGGGATCACTCATTGACGACCTGCTCGAGTTCTCGAAGATGGGACGTAAAGAAGTTAAAAAGTCTGCGATCAATGTGGCCGATGTTGTGAAAGATGTGATCAGCGACATCACCGATGCAAGCGACTACCAGGCAAAAGTTGTGATCAATGAATTGTTACCGGCCTATGCAGACCGTGCATTGCTTACACAGGTGTGGATCAACCTGATCTCGAATGCATTCAAGTACTCTGCAAAAAAAGAAAATCCAGTTGTGGAAATTGGATCACATCGCGATGCAGAATATATAGTATACTATGTAAAAGATAACGGGGCCGGCTTCAACATGGACTATGCCGAAAAGCTATTTGGTGTATTTCAACGCCTGCACAAAGCGAGCGACTTTGAAGGTACCGGTGTAGGCCTTGCTATTGTACAACGCATCGTTGCCCGGCACGGAGGCCGTGTGTGGGCTGAAGCGAAAGTAAATGAGGGCGCTACATTTTTCTTTACGCTTCCGGCTGAGAAGTCAGTATAATTTCATGCTGACTTAAGTATAAAATAACAATCTGATATTTTGCTAACCAACAGCCTCTGGTCTTATGATAATCAAAGTACTGTATATGTTTTGCATTTAATACTATATAGAATATCTTGGATGTCTCAATCCTATATATGAAGATCTCACCCGGAGACGCATTGCAGTCGTTAAAGAATTCGAACAAACTTTTTACAGAAGTTTTCAGACGTGATACATTGTCTGTTGAGGTATATAAACCTGATCGTGTTGATCTTCAGAATCCGCACGACCAGGATGAGCTTTATATTGTTATAGCCGGCTCCGGTGATTTTCTTTATGAGCAGGAAACTATACCGTTCAAACCAGGTGATTTTCTTTTTGTACCCGCAGGTGTTGTACACCGCTTTCAGAATTTTACCGATGATTTTTCCACATGGGTAATTTTCTTCGGGCCGAAAGTAACTATATAGAATAACTATATAGTAGCGTTCGTTACCTTTTCTTCTTTTTCGTAAAGATCAACGCTTTTCAAAAGCTGCTCGGTATAGTTGAAGATATCATCCAGCTTTTGCAGTTCGTGACGTGTCTCATTCTTTGTTTCGTCAAACAAGCCGAGGTATTTTTTTGTACCGTTAAACCACAGTCTGCAGAGCGGTTTACGGTTATTGTCATCGAGCAGAATACCATAGTATGTTTTGGTGTCGCGGGCTACAATGCGATTGGCATCGATCTTCTTTCGTATGATGGACTTCACAATCATAAAGCCTTCCATCTCCTGTGCTGTTGTCTCAATAGCTTTATCTTCCTCGGGACGTGCAGCAGCTTCTTCGGCAACACGTGCTTTCTCTGTTTCAGCTTCTTTTGCCAATGCAGACTTAAGCCGGTCGTTGATCATATCGCTGATCAACTGATTCACCGATTTCTTTACGATGCCTGTGAACTGCGACACTACCTTGGCGGTAGCTTTGCCATCGTATACTTTACTGATGAAAAAGCGAACGAAGTCTTCACCGGGTTCTTTGAATTCGGAAGACAACACAATCTTTATTTCATTGGAGTATTTCAATTCGCTGGCGGTGGTAAATATACTCTCGAGATCGAAATATGATTTGTGAAATTTCTTCAGTTCATCTACTTCTGCTTCTTTTATATCGGTGAGCATAAATTCGAAGAATGGTTTTTCGTCCATCTTGTTTGCTTCGACCAGGTCGGTATAGAAGCGGTATTGCAAGCCGTTGGTCAATAAACCGAATTTAGCTTTGGTAGTATGGAAATACCGGAACAATTGAGAATTATGCGGATCGAGTTTTTCCTGGTAATGCTTGCACTCAATGAGCAGAATCGGTTCTCCATTTTTCATAATGGCATAGTCAACCTTCTCTCCTTTCTTGATACCGAGGTCCGCTACAAATTCAGGATTTACTTCGGCCGGGTTAAATATATCATAGCCGAGAATCTGAATGAAGGGCAACGTAAGCGAAGTTTTGGTAGCCTCTTCCGTCTGAATCTGCGGCAGCATCTTCGCTACGCGGTCACCAAGTTGTTTGATCTGATCTTTAAAGTCCATAAGGGTTCGTGAATTAACGTTTGTCCATCAAGCTAACCACCGTCCTTTTATTTCCATGACGATCTTTCCCAAGCACTATATTTTGTTTCCCAAGGCTGCCAATATGTTTCCGAACGCAACGCCTCAATTTTAACTGCTGTTCCCCTGCCGAAGTATAAATTTACCCATTGTCACAAGTGGAAAGCACGGAAAGGACAAGGAACAGTTTTTTCGACTTCCGGCATACCTTCCCTCCTCCCCTGTATACTTATCTCGCTAATCCATGTTACTATGAAAAAGAATTCGACTCGCTTGTATTACCTGCTTACCGGCTTTATACTCCTGTTCTGTTTAACACTTTCTTCATGCGAAGATTGGTTCGATGACGATGATGATGACGATCCTTCTCTTGACTATGAAACTTTTGCAGACCACCTGGACACGCCCTGGGAATTAGTGTTTGCACCCGATGGACGATTGTTCTTTACACAGCGGCCGGGCAGTGTAGGCGTTGTAGAAAATGGTAACGTCAAAATATGGCTGGCACTTGATTCTGTTGCACTGGAAGTTGGCGAGTCGGGGCTTCTGGGCATTACACTCGATCCGCAGTTCGCATCAAACGGATATGTATATATAGGATATACCTATGCCGCTTCAAAAGCACCGCTGAAGCTTGTTAACAAACTGGTTCGTTACCGCGAAGATCCGTCAACAAAAAAACCGGTATTCGACAAAGTACTCATGGACAACATCGAAGGTAACTATGTACATAACAGCGGGCCGCTGGAGTTTGGTCACGATGGTATGTTATACTGGGCGGTGGGCGAACGTTACTTGCCTGAGCTCGCACAGGACCTGTCGAGCCTGAATGGAAAAATACTACGCATGACTTCAGATGGAGAAATACCGGGTAACAATCCTATACCGGGCTCCTATATATTCTCCTACGGACATCGTAATCCGCAGGGACTTGCATTTCATCCGGAAACACATGAGCTCTGGTCTACAGAACATGGTCCTTCGCAGGAGCAAGGTTGTTGCCGTGACGAGATCAATCATATTATAGCAGGACATAATTATGGATGGCCGATCATTACCGGCAGTCAGACACAAACCGGACTTGAGACACCGGTATATCACAGTGGTGACACAACTACGTGGGCACCTGCCGGAGGTATATTTATAACGCAAGGTGATTGGCAGGGTTCATTCGTATTTACCGGTTTGCGCGGACAGGCATTATACCGTGCTATATTTGATCCGGCTGATGCCAACAAGATACAACGTGTAGACCGCTACCTGCACCAGAAACTCGGACGCCTCCGGAATGTTGTACAGGGTCCTGACGGCAGACTATATATAGCAGTAAGTAACCAGGATGGTCGTGGCGACCCCATTACGGCTGATGACCGGATCATTATCATGAGCACCGATCAACTGGAAGCCGCGAAGTAAGCTGGTGTTGCAACACCGGAAAACCGCTGGCACGATATTTTACTAAATGCAATATTATACCCATCCCCAATGGAAAATGTAGTGAAGAATGTAGAGGACCTGGTCAGACTGATTATGGCCAATCATGAACGTGAAGAGTTTTACAAGCATGCCGCACTCATCTCCAAAAATGCCATGCTGCATGATCTTTTTCATGAATTTGCGTATCAATCGCAGGTAAACAAGGACCATCTCTCCCGCTGGCTGATTGCGTATGGCTCGGCCCAGGCGCTAGACCTCACCAAAGATAATGTGTACAAGAAGGCATTGCGCTGGATGAAATTTGAGATATCCTACAAACGCAGATCACTTGCTGACTGCTGTGCAACTGTAGAAGCCATGACGCAGAAGGAATACCAGGCGGTGATGAAGGATTCCACACTTGCACAGGCTACACTTCGCGAAATACAGCAGCACCTTGAAAATTTTGAGATCAGTTCACGGCAGCTTACCGAAGCACTGATCCAACCACAGGAAACCGGAGTAACCAATACAACAAACAAATCGGTTAATCTCGCGTAAGCTCACTACGTGCGATAACATTCGATGCAGCAATGCCGGCATGCGTTGATATGCCGGTAATATTTTCGTGCTGCCTGAATAGCTTCATAACAGGACGGGAACGGCCCAAGCTCGATCTTGTCCAAAGGTAAATATTGACATTTGACGCGATGCACGATATGCTCGCCATTCGCTGCAGCATCGGTATCGACACAATAAAAATTCATATAGTTCTTTTTAATTTGAAGATTGGAACATTGGAAAATTGAAATATTGTGATTGTCGGTTTAAAAACTGCCGCTATACCAAACCGTAAACACCAAATCCACCAATGTTCTAATCTTACAATCTTATAATCTTCTAATTTTCCAATCTTTCAATTCCCCCCGTCACTGATGCTGCCAACACTTACCACTAGCATTACTCGTGGTGCGTTTACAACGAGCACCTGCTTTTGTTTTAGCGATGCACTGGCGTGATGCAGTATTTGTTTTTTCGGTGGAGCTTTTTACCTGCTGGATCTGCTGTTGCTGATATTGCTTCTTAGGTGCCACGGGTGATGCCGGATTTTTAGTATTGCCGGGATGACACGCGCTGCAAGGTGTATAGCCCTGCTCCTTTGCTACGGATAATCGTATACCTATACGACTATGCTTGAGATATTGACATGTACTTTTGTGATACTTGCTACCGGTGCGCGTTATATAAACTGTTTGATCATCGGCCTGGCTAAAAGCACACCCCTGCAGAAGGAGCAGGAAAAGAAACAGCACTGTTGTGCGGAATATATAACTGTTGAACCGCATATCATTTCGTTCATAGAATGAAATACGTCAGAGAATCGCTACCAGTAAAAAGATTTCTCCGGAATACAGCAGATTTTTTCCGAAGGTAGTGTTTTTCTTTCCGAAACGATTTACCAGAAGGTATAAATAAAACTATACAAGCTATAGAACCTGCAGCTAGCGCCCCCTATATATACCTTTTATAACGTTACGTCAGTAATATACTAAATCCGTAAAGCAGCAGTACAACACCAATTGCCAGAATGAGCGCAGCATATACTTTACTTTTCCCTGAGGTTAATTTTTGATATAAAGATATATGGGTGGGCTGTTGAGGTACGTATCCCAAATCGATCCGTTGCAATAAACGCGTTACCAGGTTGTTTACGCCTTCGCTACTATCTATAGCATCGTGATCCGCCGACAATAGCTGAGCGGTAACTAATTCTTCCGGTGTAACTTCAAATAATACGGGTATAATTACTTTTTCACCCTGACGTTTGTAATTCAGCAATGTGTTGAAATCAGACGAAGGCTTCATTTTAGATATATAGCTTGGACTGAAAACAATAATTCCATAGCGACACTGGCGCATTGCGTGTACCAGCGTATCGCATACCGCATCTCCTATACTAAGTTCACACCCGGTATACCACACTTTTATACCCTGCGCTTCAAGTTGTGCTGCGAGTTCGTTAACCAACGGAATTTTATCTTCTACCGCATGCGATATAAAAAGATCGTAAGTATAGTTATGATGCATCTATAAATCGTAAAGCCGAAGTATAGGAGCTTTCTGCCCGCAGTGCAAAGTATGTTTCCGAAAGCATCATTTTTTCTTCCGAACGGATGCTTTTAACCAATCCGAACACACAACACATTGGCATTTATTTTTACCAGGTATATTTCTGAAAACGATTACCGAAAATGAAAACGATTGGACATAAAATATGGGCGATTGCGGAAGGATATATCCCTCCCTATAGCACCGGCCCCACGCCTGAAATGTTAAGTCATGAAACGGCCTGCATTCTTAACGCAAATGACGAAGAAGCGCACGTTAGGTTTACGATTTACTTTTCAGACCGCGATCCGGTTGGCCCCTATAAAATAGATGTTGCTGCCCGCAGAACAAAGCATGTTCGATTTAACGATCTCAAAGATCCGCAGCCGATCCCTACCGGTACAGATTATGCCTGTATCATTGAATCCAACATTCCGATCGTTGTACAGCATACACGACTCGACAGTCGGCAGGCAGAGAATGCTTTATTGAGTACGATGGCGTTTCCGGCTGGTTAGTTTGTCACTGGCCGTATAGGCACTCGCGAAGTTCATCGGAGTGAATACTGCTATCGAATACGATATATACCGCACTACGGCTGTATATCATGATGTAGCACGCCTAATATTATTTTAGATGTATAATTTATGGCTAACGTTACGCTATGCTAAAAAAGTATAGACACAATCAACCGGCAAAGCTGTTCAAACATAGCTCTGCCGGCAGATTGTAATCAAAGATATTACCAGCGCTTCTTAAAACCGCCACCACCTCCGTTACCACCGCTACGATTACCGTATCCACCACCGCTGCGTGGAGCGTCAGTTTTTGGTCTCGCTTCATTTACCGATAAATCTTTACCGAGAAAATTGAAGTTATTCAACTCAGATATAGCCTGCTGAGCAGATGCATTATCAGGCATTTCGACAAAACCGAAGCCGCGGCTGCGCTGCGTTAATTTGTCCATAATGATTTTGGCCGATGATACTTCACCGTGCTGTTCAAATAACTCGCGCAAATCAGTGTCAGTTGCTTTGAATGCGATGTTTGAAACATAGATGTTCATGATTATAAAAATTAAAATGTGGATCGTTTTGTAAGAATAGCAGAACTCAACCCTGTTGTCATTGGAATGAAAGAATAATTGATGTTTTCCAGGGCTATCCGCAATACGCTTATTTTTCGTTGTTTGTCCAGGGATATATATTGAACTGTATACTGTTGTGTTAGAACTAATGTATAGATTCCGTTGATCCCTGTAATGAAAATTTAATACATGGTGAAGGCCTCACGATCTTCACAAGTCTCTATAAGATTTTACAGACCTTTCGAACTGCTATAACTGCTATAAAAACTGGTAATTGTGGAGAGGATTAAGAGACTCCGAATTCGAATAGAATATGGGGTGAATTAAAAGAATCCGCAATTGATCTTACAAAGATAGATAAATAAACCGGTAAACCTATTAATTCGAAGTTGAACACTAAGAATACGGTTCACGCCTGCTCACAAAGTATAGTTGATGAACATCGTACACACATCAACTATACACCTCCAATCACAACGCGTTACATGCATAAACATGTATAGCTCTGCTAATTTTCTTCTGACTACGAATCGTAGTCCCATTCACCTGAACCTGGGGTCTGGACAGGAATTGAACTTTATCCGATAATTTTGTGTACTTTTGTTATTCAATTCCTCGAATCCGCTGAAGGTAATTCTCACCGAAAGATTATTCCTCTTTAGATTTTATCAATTGAAAGAGACACGGTCTCGGTTTTTCCTATTATCCATTTAATCCGTTCAATTATGAATCTATTTGTCACAAACATTAATCGTGCGGTTACGGATGATGCCTTAAAAGCACTGTTTGTTGAATTTGGTAAGGTTGCTTCTGTTAAAATTATGATCGATAAATATACAGGCGAGTCGAAAGGTTTTGGCTTTATTGAAATGCCCGATGATCGCGAAGCGATGGAAGCCATTCGCAAGCTTTCAAATGCGAGTTTCTTCGGCAGCAAACTCCGTGTTTCAAAAGCAAGACCACAAACAACTATACTATAACCAATCGGATTTTTTACCAGGAACAAAACTATATATATACCTGACTGCAAAGAATGACAAGTAACAAAAACATCACATTTTCCACAACCAGGCGCGACTTTTCGAACACGCTTAACAAAAGAGTAAACGAATATTTTAAGACAAAGGGTATTTCCAGACATGGCAACAAGGAAATGCTGATAAAGACTGTCTTTATGTTCTCGCTGTATTTTATACCGTATATCTGTATTATAGCTTTGGGTATCACCAACAGCTGGTTACTCTTATTATTGACCATGATTATGAGTCTGGGTCTTGCCGGTATAGGATTATCCGTGATGCACGATGCCAACCATGGCGCATACTCAAACAAGAAATGGCTGAATACAGTTATGGGATATTCTCTCAACCTGGTTGGAGCTAATGCATTTAACTGGAAAATGCAGCATAATGTACTCCATCACTCTTTTACCAATGTACATGAAGAAGATGAAGATATAAGTCCGCGGGGAGTACTGCGCCTCACACCGCACTCTGCGTGGAAGCGTTTTCATCGTTATCAGTATATATATGCGTGGTTCCTGTACGGACTGATGACGCTCGTTTGGTTATTCATAAAAGATTTTGTGCGCATTGTACGCTATCATAAAAACGGAATGGCGAAAAAGAACAATGCCAATATTGTAAAAGAGTGGTTTATACTCATTGCTACTAAACTTGCATACCTCGGCTATATATTTTTCATTCCACTGTTCTTTACAAGTTTATCATGGTGGGCAATTGTTATTGGTATTATTGTGATGCACTATATCGCCGGGTTTATACTGGCCATTATCTTTCAACCGGCACACGTTATTGAAGGTACCGAGTTTCCGCTGCCGGATGAACACAATACGCTTGAAAACAACTGGGCTGTTCATCAACTACACACCACCACAAACTTTGGCAACAAAAGCCGTTGGTTTTCCTGGTACGTAGGCGGTTTGAATTTTCAGATCGAACACCATTTATTTCCAAATATATGCCACGTACACTACAGAAAGATAGCCGGCATCGTAAAGGAGACAGCAGCTGAATTTGGTTTACCCTATAAAAGTGCGCACACATTTATAGCAGCATTGGGCGGCCATGCCCGGTTGCTAAAGCAGTTAGGAGTAAAACCGGTAGAAGTCGCTTAGTGCGATTTCGAAAAAACTGTTGTAATCTATATCTCTATAAACCATTCTATGAGACAGCTAAAAATAAGTAAGCAGATAACAAACCGGGAGAGTCAATCTCTTGATAAATATTTACAGGAAATAGGCAAGGTTGAATTGATATCAGCTGAAACGGAGGTTGATCTTGCAAAGCGAATAAAGCAAGGCGACCAGGTTGCCCTTGAAAAACTCACCAAGGCAAACCTGCGATTTGTAGTATCAGTCGCCAAACAATACCAGAACCACGGGTTAACACTTGGAGATCTGATTAACGAAGGCAACGTTGGTCTTATTAAGGCTGCGATGCGTTTTGATGAAACGCGCGGCTTCAAATTTATTTCGTATGCAGTGTGGTGGATTCGTCAGTCGATCCTGCAGGCACTCGCAGAACAATCGAGGATAGTGCGTTTGCCCATCAACCGTGTAGGTTCATTGAACAAACTTTTAAAAACAACTTCGTTGCTGGAACAAAAATTTGAGCGTGAACCTTCGGTGAACGAGTTGGCAGAGTTTATGAATGTACCGCTTGAAGATGTTGAGACTTCTATGCGCACGGCCGGCCGCCATATATCGGTAGATGCACCTTTTGCAAATGGCGAAGACAATTCATTGCTTGATGTGCTTGAAAACAGCAGCGATGAAACACCGGATGCCGAGTTGATGATGGATTCATTGAAGCAGGAAGTAGTGCGTGCACTGGCAACACTCACCGTGCGCGAAGCAGAAATTATAGCGTGTTACTTCGGTTTAAACAACAATACTCCGATGACGCTGGAAGAGATCGGTGATCGTTTCAAGTTAACGCGCGAACGTGTACGTCAGATTAAAGAAAATGCTACACGAAGGTTGCGCCATGTTTCGCGCAGCAAGTCGTTAAAGAGTTATCTGGGTTGAAATATAGCTAACGTGTAAAGTGATACGCATGGAACCAAAATTTTTCAGTTCGTTTACCGGTCAGGTATATGTCTCATTGTGGAGTAAATACCGTCCGGCTATACTGCAGCTAATGTTAGCGTCAGAATATAGTCCGCAGGAATATTCGCTTTCGGCACATGAGTTCAAGGCGCTGAACCCGAAGGACCGCAGCGGTTACTCGTTCACGTTACAGGCTTACCAGGGGAAGGCTTTGAATAACATCCAGCAATCAACCAATGCGCAGGATTTACTATATATGCTTTCACTGTCAAGAAAAGCCAATGAATTAATGGATGCCGGTAAATATGAATTTACGCTTACCAAACAGTTCAAGCTGCTGGTAAAAAAAATACAGGATGCCTGACGGCTGTCATTTTAATGGACGATAATTATACCTATGACACAGCGAATAATTGACCGAAGTTATGTAGGCGAAGTACTGCAGCACATCTATAGCAGCGATTTAAACATCGAAATTACACTGCTTACACAAGGTGGTTATTTTTATATGGTGGATGCACATGAAAAGCGAACGCCACTGCAGGGAACTACGATTGAAGAAGCTGTAACGCACCTGGCCTACCGGATTTCGCTCGACCATCCTCAGTCAAGTTTCAGTTTCTGGTGGAAGCAAAACTTCCATTCATACCTTTAAAGTATATACCTGCTATAGCATTCACTATATCTGCACTGTTCAGCTTACCTGGAGACAAATAACTTAAAGCGGTACCCGTCTATTCTCTCCAAACGAACAACATTTTTCCCAATGATATCGATTATATCCGGATGCGTGAAGAGTTCATCCATATCTTCGAGCTTCGTAAACAGCGTAAGATAGTACAGGTCTTTCTGATCGGAACCATACGCTTTGCGAATGAGCACTTCAACACCCGGATTCATCCTGGGTATTTTATATTTTCTTCACTTCCACAGCATTGAGGCCCCGGGGCGTACTCTCGGTTTCGAACGATACCATGTCGTTTTCCTTTATGGTAACTTTCAGCGCATTAGCGTGCACAAAAATGCTCTCCTGTGTATTCAGGTCTTTGATAAAACCGTAGCCCTTGGCAACATTAAAATACGTTACACGACCTTTGCGAAGCGGTTTCTCTTCACCGGTGTCAATATTGCGTGCGCCGATGATAATATCATCCGCCTTGGTATTGATCTTTTTATTCGGGTCCGGTGGTGTAGAGGTAATATTACCGTTCTCATCCACGTAAGCCAACATGTCTTCCAGCGACTGTCCTGATTTTCCGTTCGCTTTCCGTTCGGCTTTGCGCTCTTCCTTTTCTTTTCTCTTCTGTTCTTTTTTCTTTTCTTTTTCTCTTTTGCTGAATGTTCCGTTCATAGGCTGTTTTATTGGTACTTAATTTCTACACAGATTTTTTACAAAAAGGTATCTGTTCTTTTAACCTCTAATAGAAAGACGCATCTCCCATAACGTTTTGAATAATTCGTTATGCGGTTTGCCTGATAACACCAGTTAGTAATCTAAAACAATGGCTAGAGAGTGGTTTACCTCTTTTGCAATACTCGCGTTGAAGTATTATTCTTTAGTAAAAGACGACTGCTTTATTACTTTTCTTCAAAATGACTTATCCTCAGGTGTATACACTAGATAAGAGCGTTTTACAATTAGAGGAATGCTTGATAAAGCATGCTAAAGATATGGATAATAATTGACAACTGAATTTATATTATTTATTATTTCGGAACGCGGCCATGAATTACCAATTCCGGCAGGCAGAAACGACAAATGTGTTCGAAATATATAGCGTGCGCCTTTCCTCTGCGAACGATGAATAGCATTATAATCCTTTCAGTACCGGCAACACTTTATCGCCGAAATCTTCGATGAAGATCTGCTGGTTTCGGTTCACGTTGTGTAACATGAGGTTGGTGAAACCGGCCTGTATATATTCTCCCAACCAGTCTGTATGTTGCTGCAACGAAGCACTCACCAGAACTTTTTCTTTCAGTTCTTTTACATCCACCGTTTTACCGATAGCATCAAATTGTGCAGGTGTTCGTAAATCAGTCATCACAGCATTGTCGAAAATATTATTGCGCCACTGCAGTAGTGCCTCACCGCGTGCTTCTTTATCGGAGCGTCCATACGAGAGTTGTACTTTAACGTAGATCGGTTTTCCCTCTCCTCCACCCTGTATAAATGCATCGCGCATACGTTTCAGTTCTTCTGTGGTGCGCGAAGTTGTAATCAATGCGTCAGCCCAGCTTCCAACCCAGCGTGCAGTTGCTTCGGTAACAGCGGCTCCTACCAGTAACGGACTTTTGCCCGGTAGTGTGTACAAGCGCGCTTCGTCTGTAACCACCAGCCCATCCGTTGTAACGGTCTCACCTGCCCAAAGCCTGCGAATTATCGTGGCACTCTCAAGCAAGCGTGCGTTGCGTTCAGATTTGTTAGGCCAGCGATCACCAGTAATGTGTTCGTTCAGATTTTGTCCGCTGCCTATAGCAATCCAGAATCGCTCGGGAAACATTTCTGCAAGGGTAGCACACGCCTGTGCTATAATGGCCGGATGGTAACGCTGCCCGGGTGCATTTACAATTCCGAATTCAATTCGCGAAGTAGCCTGCAAGGCTGCTCCCAACCACGACCACGCAAAACCGCTTTGCCCCTGCTGCTCACTCCACGGGTAAAAATGGTCTGACGACAGTGCAGCCTGAAAACCCGCGCCTTCCGCAGCAACAACCCATCGCAGCAACTCGCTCGGAAGAAACTGCTCGTGCGATGCATGATATCCAATCTTTACCTTTTTCATTTTTATACTATATATTTTTTAACCACGCATAGCCGTAACGCCCCAGTTTCAGCTCACGATTATTACCCAGTATACCCGGACCAAAGAAACACAATACAGCGCCTATATCTTCGGTTAACATGTATGAAGCCGGTATATCGCTCAGGTTATGAACCAGTATGAATTGTTTCGTCCCTTCGTTATATCGAAATACTATAAGCGATTCATGCCCTGACTCCAGCATCGTAAATTTATCAATCGTAGTTGCGCCAAGCTGCTGTCGGCATTGTATAGCGCTCGTCATCCACTGCAGGAACGATTCTTCTTTCAGCTGCTCCTCTACATTTATATTCTTATAGCTGAAAATACCTGTATCGATTGCCGGGTAAGGCAACGCTTCTGCTGGTGCATCCGAGAATCCTGCATTCTTTCCGGAAGACCATTGCATGACGGTGCGTATACTTTCGCGTCCCTTCAGTTCCAGGTCTTCGCCCATACCAATCTCATCGCCATAGCGGATCATGGATGTGCCGGGCAGGCAAAACATGATACTATATACCATCTCCATGCGCTCGCGGTCGTTGTTCAGCATAGGCGCCAATCGCCTGCGAATGCCACGTCCATAGATGCGCATATACTCTTCCGGGGCAAACGCTTCGAACACTTCGTTGCGCTCATCCTCTTTCAGTTTACCCAGATTGAGTTCGTCATGCTTACGAATAAAATTTACATAGCCACACCCGGGTGGCAGAGATACTTTAAAGAGAAGATTGATCGCTTCCCGTAAGGGCTGCGCTGTATTACGTGCGAGTGCCAGGAACAAATGCTGATTCGTAATAAAATCAAACATCAGGTGCATGCGATCACCATCACCAAAATACCGCGCTAATTTTTCAACGTCATCGTTGGCTTCGGCCAGCATGACGGCAGATGAATTATACTCGTTGAGCCATCGCCTCATATCATCGAGGATTGCTTCATGATCTTCTCCATTCACATGATCGGGACGTTCGAACTGAATCAGAATATGAACAGCATCTACGCGAAATCCGGATATACCTTCATCGAGCCAGAACTTCATTACCTTCCTAATCTCATCCTTTACTTTCGGACTATATATATTGAGGTCGGGTTGCTCGCGATAAAAGCGATGATGATAGTATTGACCTGCCTGCTCATTCCACGTCCATGTATTCTCCTCTTCCCCTGGAAATATAGTTTCATGTTGACCTTCCGGGATATAGTCTGACCATATATAGTATTCACGATACGGAGAATTCCGATCACTGCATGCGTGTCTGAACCACGGATGCTGATCGGAAGTGTGATTAACCACCAGGTCAATCAACACATATATACCCAGTCGTTTTGCTTCTTTCAGAAACTGCCGGAAATCATCCAGCGTACCAAGACGCGGATCAACAGCCGTGAAGTCTTCAATATCATATCCGTCATCACGGTTGGGACTCGTATAAATTGGAACCAACCATAGGCAATCAATACCGAGTTGTTTCAGGTATGGATGTTTTTGGATGAGGCCCGGGAAGTCTCCTATACCATCATCATTCGAATCATAAAACGTCTCCACATCAAGTGAATAGATGGTGACGTACCGGTACCAGCGATTATCAGACATTAAAAAGGGATCGTAAAGGTTACTAGATCATACTGCTACTGCTATATATAGTGTAGTCTCATTCTTCTTCTACGATCAGCGATAATACTTTATGATCGTCATCGATCTTTTCATCAATGATAATGGGATCCGAAACGATCTTCGCTACTGCGCTTTTATCCTTACATGTTATGCGCACTGTATTTCCCTTTTCATAACGCTTCTGCTCATCGTTCAAAACCGTAACGCGAACCTGAATCGAGTTCCCATCTTTCAGATCACGGAAAGATATTTCATCTGCAATCGCGACATCTATAGTTTGCATAATAAAAAGCGTTAATAAAACATTTCTTGCATCCGGCAATTAAAAATCACCAGTCCGATATGCAGATAAAAAACCATACCGCCCTAAAAAACAAAAGCACCCGCTGTCCCAAAAAACAACGGATGCCCCAAAACTTCTTACTTCTTACTTCTTACTTCTTATTTCTAATTCTTCGCGACCACCACCGCACCATCCCGGATCTCCTCAGAACCCGTTGTAACAATCTTATCATGCACATTCAGTGTTCCGAATATTTCGGTTTTTCCTTCAGCCGTGCGACCCGGTTTTACAGCTACACGTTCGGCCTTACCATCTTTTATACGAATTACGAAAACTCCTTCCGCAGTATTGATCACAGCCGACTTCGGAACTATAAATGTACTGTCCCGGGCAGGCAACGGTATTGTAACATCAGCCACCATACCCGGCATTAATTTCTTGTCGTTGTTATATACATCCATCTCCACACGTTCCGCACGCAGCCGCACATCCAGTGCTCTTGCCTGACGCTTCACCGTTGCTTTAAATGTACTTTGCGGCAATGCTTTTACGCGGAACTGAACTTCATCATTCTGTAAGAGATACGATGTATAGGCTTCCGGTACGGACACAACGAGACGCAAATGTTTTTGCTCCTGCAACGTAAATAACGGATGTTCAGACCCTCTGCCGGATGGACCTACATACGCACCCGGGTTGATGTTACGCGCAGTGATCACACCGCTGAACGGTGCACGCACTTCGAGGTAATCAAGACTATTGGTTACTTCGCGATAGCCCGCTTTGGCGGCCTGCAACTGATCGTAATCAGAACTCATGCGTGCATGCGCCTGATCAAGATCATTCGGAGATATAGTGCCTGGTGTTTTACTTGTCTCAAGCAAACGATCATAACTTGCCTTGCTTGCTTTGTAAACAGACTCCTGCGATTTCCAGCGAGACTCTGCTCCTGCCAGGCGTGAGCGAATCTCCGGTGCATCCAGCGACACGAGCAATTGTCCTTCTTTTACTTCGGATCCTACATCTACATATAGCTTTTTAACAAAGCTTGTCTCATGCGCATAGAGATCCACCTGCTGAAACGAGAACAGCTCTCCGGGGATTTGTATCTCGGTAGACAACAAACCTTTCTCAAGCGAAAATGTTTCTACGGTCGGTGCCGGAGGTGCGGCTGCTTTTTGACCGGAGGCATTTCCTTCGGAGGAGTTGCAGCGACTGAATATACTGATCAGCAATGCTACGCCTAAAGTCGTTTTTAAAATTTGTATCGGTTGGTTATTTCGTTTCATACGCAGATGGTATATAATATTTACTGTCTTTATCTTCCGGATCAAGTGATACTGATTGTGTAGTGGTCTTCTCCTGTAACCAGGCAAACACGAGCGGCAGTATAAAGAGTGCCGCGAGTGTAGAAGCAAATAGTCCACCGATTACAGCGCGTGCCAGCGGAGCCACCTGGTCGCCACCTTCACCGTGTCCGATCGCCATCGGTATCATACCGGCAATCATCGCTATACTCGTCATAACGATCGGGCGCATGCGAAGTGCTGCTGCTTCTTTTGCAGACTCCCACGCATTGGCGTTCGTGAGACGAAGCTGTTCTGCATTGGTGATCAGCAGCACGGCATTGGCGATGGATACACCTACCGACATAATGATTCCCATATACGACTGCAGGTTAAGCGTTGATCCCGTTATCAATAACACCAACAGCGCTCCTAAAATTACAGCCGGTGCTGTTGTTAATACAACTAATGATACTTTGAATGACTGGAAATTTGCGGCCAGCATCAGGAAGATCACTACGATGGCCACCAGCAAACCCGATTGAAGACTGTCCAATGTTTCGGTAAGTACCTGGCTGAGACCAATTGTCTCAATGGAAAGTCCACGCGGTAACTCTCCGAGGGAAGCCAGTGCTTCCTGTACATCCGTTGTTGCTGTGCCGAGATCTTTATTCTGCAAGTTCGCAGTAACAGAAAGTATAGGCATGGCACCGAGGTTGTCGTTCTCACCATATATAGTATCATTCTCAATAGTGGCAACATCACCGAGCACCGGGCGTGTTGTATTTCGCAGCACCGGTATTTGTGTAATGTCATTTACCGATGTCATTTTATTTTCAGGAACCTGTACCTGCACACTATAGCTGAGGCCTGCTTTTTCATCCAGCCACACGTTCTTGTCGGTATAGCGCGATGATGATGTTGACGCGATCAGCGAACGCGATATATCATTCATATCGATACCGAGCTGTGCAGCGCGTACGCGATCTATATTAATATTCAGAGCAGGATAATTTATCGATTGAGCAATCTGTACATCGCGCAAGTATGGAATTGCCTTGAGTTTTTCGACAACCTTCTTCGCGTATACTTCATTCTGCTTTTTGTTACGACTACCAATCCGTACTTCGATAGGCGTTGGTGAACCCTGACTTAAAATCTTATCCGTAAGTTCAATCGGCTCGAAGGATACTTTTACATCCGGCATTTTCTTTTTCATTTCTGTGCGGAAGTTTTCTTTCAGCTCGTCCATGTTTCCCTCGAAGCCTTCGTTCAAACTCACCTGCCATACCGATTCGTGCGGGCCACTGGTGAAGAGATATATAGGGCTGATCGAAAACTGTCCGGGGTGTTGTCCTATATAGGCAGAGCTTATGGCGATTTTCTCTTTACCGATCATAGACTCGAGTATACCTACTGCCTGTATCAACCGCTCTTCCGTGCGTTCAATACGCAGTCCGTCAGGAGCACGGAGTCTCACCTGGAACTGACGCGAATTTACTTTCGGTAAAACGTCACGTCCTATCGTGGAGAGCAACAACGCTGTTATACCGATCACGACCACGGCATATACTATAACAATCGGTTTACGGAACGGGAACAACCGCTGCAGGAATGACACAAAGCGATTTCTGATCCGCTCAAAGCGTGATACCTTTCCACCTTCAGCATGCTCCAGCATGTGAATCTTCTGCTGTCCTGCATCGAGTGTGGGATCGTATTTTACTTCCGGATGCTCCTTCGCATGATCTTTCATCAACCAGTTCGCCATTACGGGCACAAAAGTTTGAGACAGTAAATACGATGTTATCATCGAGAAACCAATGGCCAATGCCAAGGGCAGGAACAACGAGCCAGGTATACCTTTCATAGAGAAAGCCGGAGCAAACACAGCGAGTATACAGAACAGGATGAGCAGTTTCGGGAATGCTATTTCTTTACACGCATCCCATATAGCCAGCGCCTTCGGTTTACCCATGGCCATGTGCTGGTGTATATTTTCGATTGTTACTGTGGACTCATCCACCAATATACCAATGGCAAGGGAGAGACCACTCAACGTCATGATGTTGATGGTTTGCCCGAAGAGCTGGAGAAATAATACACCGGAGATAATCGATGTAGGTATTGTGAGAATGACGATCAGTGCCCCGCGCAAATCACCAAGGAACAACACCACCATCAACCCGGTTAATATAGCACCGATGATACCTTCGCTCATCAAACTCTTTACGGCATTGATAACGTATGTAGACTGATCGAACTCGTACGAAAGTTTTACATCTTCCGGAAGCTGTGCCTGGAAACGCGGAAGATTTTTCTTCAGGTTCTGCACCACTTCCCATGTTGACGCATCCGCAGATTTAGCAATGTTGAGGTATACCGAACGTTTACCATTTACCTGTGCATAGCCTACGGTTATATCCGCGGCATCTTCCACGGTAGCAACATCACCCAGGTATAAATTCTGTACACCGCCTTTGAACAACGGTATCTTTTCAAAATCCTTAACGGTTTTTATAGTTGTGTTGGTAGGCGTCATATAGTTATAGTCTCCTATACGTACGTTACCGGAAGGTGTAGTCTGGTTATTTAATCGCAGCGCCTCCACGAGCTGATCGGGTGTAAGATTATGTGAACGCAGCAGATCGGGATCAGCCTTAATCACAATGGTACGCAAGTTTCCTCCGAACGGAGGTGCAGCAACAAGTCCGGGTATAGATGTAAAGGAGGCTCGTACATATACGTTGGCCAGATCCATCAACTCGTTGTTGGATCGAATGGGACTACTCAACACCAGCTGTCCTACCGGAAGTGTTGAGGCATCAAATCGTATAATGAACGGTGGCTGCGACCCCGGTGGAAATATAGCTTGTATCCGGTTGGCAAAGGCACTTAACTCGGCTGCGGCCTGTGCCATGTTGGTGCCCGGATAAAACGTAATTTTCATCAGGGTAAGTCCCTGTATATTTCGTGTCTCGATCGTTTTTATACCATTCACAAACAGCATGATGTTTATATACTGCTTGCCGAAGAATGCTTCCATCTGCGAAGGTGTAAAACCTCCGAAGGGGTGCGACAAGTAAATTACCGGCAGGTTCATCGCGGGGAATATATCCACCTTGATGGTGCGTACTGCGTTGATCCCGAAGAACAACATACCGGCTACCAATACCAATATGGTAATAGGTTTACGAAGTGCTGATCGTATTAAGTTCATTGAGGTTGAGCCTGGTTACTGAATAAATTAAAATCGCCTGAAGCCGCAGCTTTTAGTAAGAGTGCCTGCCATACGTTGAGGTACGCTACACTTCTGTCAATCTCTGCGCGGTTCAGAGCATATATAGCCTGTTGCAAATCAACAAGCGTGGTGAGTCCGTTTTTATAGAGTACACTTTTTTGTGTATACGCATCCGATGCGGCCTGGTATTGGAACGGCACTTCTCGAATACTTTGTAAACTGTTTTCGATACGCTGATCGGCCAGTATCAATTCGTTCTGAAGCTGCACTGCGATCTGATCGTATTCATTCTTATAGGCTTCACTGATAAAATGCTGCGAACGCGTTTGCTGTTTTACCTTGAGGGGACTCATCAGGTTCCACGACAAGCTTACTCCTGCTACATAGTTGAAACGTGATGGATCAACACCATCGGAGTATCGTTGTGAGTAGCGATCCGAATATTGTGGAGTATAATTATATTCAAACCCTGACGCACGTGCCTGGTATATACCGAAGAGTGTTATACCGGGCATGATACTTTTCTTTACCAGGGATGTATTCTTCTCAGCCTGGTTAATGCGCGCCTGGTAAAATTTTACCTGCGGATTTTGGGCGATCACAGCATCGGTGGTAAATATAGTCGGCTCACGTGTAAAGAAAGATGTATCGAGTACGCCCTGAAGTCCATTGAGGGCGAGCAGTTGTGCTAGCTGATTGCGTACCTGCTGTTCGTTATTACGCAGATCGATTAGCGACAATTTAGCACGCGATACTTCTGCATTGGCAAGTGCCGAATCTACACCGGGATTTAACCCCGAAAGCGCACGTGCGCGTACGGTTCGCTGTACAATTTCAGCACGGGTAAGATTGGATTGTGCACTGCGCACCAGTTGTTGTGCGATGAGTAAATTCAGGTATGCACCGGAGATCTTTATTTTATGTACGAACTCTTCCTGTGCAAGATCGGCTGAGTCGCGCGATACCTGTGCTTTCGCGGCTTCAATGCGCGCGTGTACACGACCGAAGGTAAATACCTCCCAATTCATGTTGACTATATATAGCGCACCGAACGCTGCGTTCCAGCTCTGCTCGGGATATGCCGGACCTGCCGAAGCAACACCGAGTACACCCACTGCTCCCAGCGGACCGAACTGCCCGTTCACCGTTCCATAATTTTGTTGTACCGAAGCGATTACGTTGGGCAGGTATTCGTTACGGGCATTGCGTGTCAGTGCTTCAGACGACTGCACATAGTTTCGCTTGGCTTGTATACGTTGAAAATTCTGTACGCCTGTTTCAAGTGCCTGTCCAAGTGATAGTGATTGCTGCACTTCCTGTGCATGAATGTCCGTCAGTAAAAAACAAGTTAACATAACGATCACCAATCTTCGTGCATATGCAACAAAGGCGGGTGGAGCGGTCATGGCCGCGCGCTTTTCATTTTGCATTGGTATATATAGATGAGAAAGTATAGAAAGATCTGGCGTATACCCATTACGTTGCAGAAAACGTTTTCTGGTCTTTGAGCTTATGTGAATGGAGGCATGTATAACTTGGCGATCAAGAATTGTCTGTACCATTCGTTTACTCTATAACAAACACTATAACTATATAAGGTCTCGTAAAATTCCGGTGATAACCAGCTACATCAAAAGTTATATATAGCGCGCAATGTCACCCCTCGGTTTTACAGCATCGGTAATCCGTAGTTAAATTCCAGGAGATTTAGGTGACAGGTTCTTTCAGAGATTGTTCCTGTATGATGCAAAGGTATAAGCCCGCTATGCACGAAGGCTTATGGATTTCAAACTAAAAACTATAAAATTCAAACATTACTGCCGGAACGAACGTGGTGTTAGGGTCGTCTGTTTCTTGAAGAAATTATTGAAGTAAGCCGGGTATTCAAAGCCCAGACAGTATGCAATCTCGGCAACGCTCCAGTCAGTATGCATCAATAATGCTTTGGCTTCCTTCACAATTCTGCCCGTAATATGTTCTGTCGTTGTCTTGCCGGTCACTTCGCGCACCGCGCGATTTAAATGGTTGGGATGGATCGACAAGTGGCTGGCGTAATCATTTGCCGTACGCAGCTTCAACGAATGCTCAATGGAATCAACCGGAAACTGGCGCTCCAGTAATTCTATAAACAATGACGCAATGCGCGAAGAAGCGCTCGGATGATGGTGCTGTGTATCCAACGGACGATACTTCATCGCTTCATGAATGACGAGGTTTACATACGTACGCAACAGGTCATACTTATATATATACTCAGAATCGCGCTCAGCGAGCATTTTTTCAAAGATTGCGCATAGTTCCAGCTCTTGTTTTTTATCAACGAAGAATACCGGGTTTCCTCCGATATGAAACAACGGAGACTCGAGGATGCTTACATTTCCCTGCGCATGTATAAAGTCTGCGGTGAACAGACAAAAGTATCCGCCTTGTTTCTCGGAAGTAGCCTCCCAAGCATACGGTACCTGCGGATTGAAGAACACCAATGCCGGGCGATCGATCTCAATCGTTTTGTCGGCATAATATAGATTGCCCTGCCCGATGATCAGCGATATCTTATAGTAGTCTCTGCGGTTATACGGAGCGTAGCGATTGCAGGAATCGCGCGAGTTTACATTAAACGCTCCCAAAGCCTGGTGAGGCACTGTCCCCGGTTGCGTTTGATAGATGGCCGGATACCGCTTGTAAAAGTCCGCCAAAGTCTCGCTTCTCTGCATGCCGCAAAATTATAAAATTCAAATAGATATTTGCACGCAATCTGGCAGGAGAAAAAAGCATGACAGGGGTTGCTGCCTGCCGGCAGTACGAAATGAACAATAGTGAGTTGAGGCCTAAAGGGTATAAAACGGGAACGGTGGGTATAAAACCTGTTGAAAGGTTCATGTGAGTTGTCGTGAAGCTACACGTGGTCTCGGTTTTGTTTTTACCGAAACCGGCTGAGGTGATGCAGGCACCTGCTTCTTATTCTTTCTTCCCACCCACATTATTACTCCGGTAACGGGTAACGAAGCACATATCAGGCTTACGATCACCGCCAGTATCTGCGTAGGCCAGCCATATAGTTTACCCGTATGTATATAGTAATTTGTATTGCGCCATTTCATACCGGTGCTCTTGTCATTCTGCCGTATAACTTCCTGTACAGCGCCGGTAGCGCCATTGTAGTATATATAGTCGCTGTCAGTCCACGCAGAAGGACCATCATAATGTATAAACGCTCCTACCCGACTATTCTTCTTGCTCGGGAAATTTAGCGTGATGCGTTTGAAGCCGTTTTCATATCGCTTCAATGCATCCTTCCATGCCAGTGTTATACCTTGATTCGTTGCTGTATAAGTAGTATCGCGTTGCGTGAGGAAGGCAGCATCTTTCTTGGATGAACCCAACATGGTATAGATGCCTTTCTCCCACCAGTCAAACGACCATACAATACCCGTGGCAGCAATGATGAATGCAATGAGAAATACATAGAAGCCTGCAACACTGTGCAGATCGTAGTTGACGCGTCTCCACCGTGCTTTCAATTTTACAGTGAGACGTTGCTTCCACTGGGCAACACGTTGTGGCCACCAGAGGACAATACCGGTTACAAGAATCACCAGGAAGATAAGTGTAGCAGATCCAACGATCATATTACCGATGTCGCGTCTCAGCAATAGGTTCTGGTGAATACGTCTCACTACAAAAAAGAATTCATTCTCTTTATCCACAACGCCTGTTACGGCACCGGTATAGGGATTGACGAAGACCTGGTAATAGTATACAATTTCATCTTTATCCCACAGGCTTTTACTCTTCGGATTTCTTTCCAATGCAGAAAAGTAATAGGCTTTGTCAGGCGAGCCTGGTATAAATACAATGTTTATATTTTTATCCTGACCGATACTATTCTGAGCCACAGCCTTGAGCTCATTGATATCACGTAACGTTTGGCCCGGAGTAACATATACTACTTCCGGATGAAAAACACGAAACAGTTCTTCTTCGAAAACAAAGATGCAGCCGGTTACACTCACCACGAACACGATAAGCCCGCTGATAACACCAAGCCACCGATGAAGAAAAAGAAGAACTGCTTTTACCATGTTATCTCTATGAATTAGAATGTATAGCCTATTGTTACCAGGAAGTTTCTTGGTTTACCGGGGAACAAGCGAACGTAATCGTATCCACCCACCCAGTAAGTTTTGTCAAAGATATTATTCATATTGAATTGTACGCGCACTTTATTCACAGTGTAGTAAAGTCCGGCATCAACCAATATATAGCTTGGGACGGTTTGATTTGGATTCTGACTAAGTACGCGAACATCTACATAGTTGGAACCAAGACCAAAGCCAAGCCCTTCCAGTGCACCATGCGAGATGGAATAACGAGTCCAGATGCTTGCCGTGTTTTTAGGAGCATTCGGTTTTTGGCGACCAATCTCTGCTTCTACCGGACTGTCTGTAATATGTGCTTCGTTACGAGAGTAAGTTGCCAATATACTCCAGTGTGGTGTTATATGTCCTACCGCGTCAAACTCAATACCTTGTGATAATTCTTTACCAACTTGTCTCAACAGGTCCGGGTTGGTAGCATCGCTTGCATTATATAATGTATTCTTCTGTTCGATGCGGTATACACCAACGGTTACAGCCAGTTGCTTATTAAACCACTCACTCTTCGCTCCGGCTTCAAACATGTTGCTCATCAGCGGATCAAACGGGCCACCGGCATTCGGATTCGAAATCGAAGAAGCTGTTTGTGGATTATAACCTTCTACATAAGTTCCATACAGATTGATCTGTGGAAGTAACTCGTATACCAACCCTACCCGCGGCAGGAATGCTTCTTGTCTTACTTTCCTTTCGGTAGCTTTCAGGTAATTCTCTTTATCTATATACTTCTCATAGCGAAAGCCGAGCAATGCCTGAAATTTACCAAGCTTGATAAGGTCTTGCGCATATATACCATGAAGCTCATAAAATGTAGGATCAAAAGGTCGTTGTACAAAAAAGTATTTGCTTATGTCCTTTAGCAACTGTGAGTTTAGAGGATCAGCTAAGTTAAAGTGCGCTACGTTAGGAACTGGATTACCGTCTTTGTCCAGCAAGTAACTTGACATTTTGGATGGTCTATATGGATCAATAGATCCTGTATTGGTAGCGTTACGATATCCGCTGGCAGTTAACTGCGAGCCTCCAGCAGGAACCTGATCTTGCGAATAATCATATCCTAACAGCATTTTATGCTCCAGCGCACCCGTTGTAGTTGCGTAATTAAAGAACACTGATACGTTATCAATATAGCGTCTGCGTTTACGTTGAAAAACTTGCATCGCCACTTTGTCTACGATAATACTACTATCCCCTCTCACAGCATATCCGTTCGCTCCACGGTGCTCCAACAGATCTTCGTTGTAGCCAGTTTTCAGATACGCCAGAGTAACCGATAGCTTATCGGTAAAATAATGGTTAAGTGATGCTGAAATATTATAGGTGTTTTCATTCAGGTAGTCGTTCGCAGCGCTAAGGGAACGTGATGTTGGTGTCGAATAAAGATCGTTGTTGTTATACACGGCTTGCCCGCGATCAAGCCTGCTGTTCGATTGATTGTAGATGATATCAAAATTCAGGCGAGTCTTATCCGTTGGTAAAAATGATATTGAAGGAGCAATTACCAGGTTCTTGTCAAACTGTAAGTCGCGGAATGAGTTTGCGTCTTCGTAGCCTATATTTAGTCGGTATAGCAGGGTACGTTCGGTATTCATCGGACCTGTGAAGTCAGCCAGAGCACGGAACGTATTGAAGCTACCGAATGAAAAATCAAGCGACTTACGGTTATAGTCCAACGGCTTTTTAGTAACACGATTCAACACTCCGCCCGGAGAAGCATTTCCAAAAAGCGCGGATGAAGGACCTTTCAATACTTCTACACGCTCAAGATAATTTGCCAACGGCTGTTTCCAGAACCCTGATGAAGTTCGAAGTCCATTCAGAAGTTGTGTATTGCTCTGACCGTTGATGCGGAAACCACGAATGGTGATATCGTCATAGAAAGTGAACTGGTTTACACCACTCATGTTCTTTACCACTTCGCCTACACGCATCTGTCCCTGATCGCTGATAAGTTCTTTGGTAACAAACGACACGGACTGTGGAAGATCTTTTGAATTCAATTCAGTCTTCGAGCCTACAAAAGAAGAAGTATTCTTATACGATTGCTCTTTTCTTCCAATGATCTCAACCTGCTGTAATACATTTTTACTTTCTGTGAGCGGAGCATCAACAACCGTTACTTCACCTTCTGCAACGGTAACATCGCGGTATATAGTCTCAAAGCCGACCATACTCACAGCAAGTCTGTATTGGCCCGGTTTGATCGTCATTTCAAAATTTCCAGATGCATCGGATGATGTACCGGTACGGTTATCTTCCACCAATATAGTGGCGCCCGGCAACACCTGACCTTGTGCATCTTTTACGGTACCTTTAATTTTACCGCTTTGTGCATAGGCCGATGTACCGGCAAAAAAAAGTACTTGTATAAGTAAAAGGGAGTAAAGATATTTCATAAGCTTACGATTGCTTTCGGCAGGTTTGATTTTTCAGCCGCAAATATTCAATCGCTCCGCAACGAAAACAAAGATTTTGCCTTACTCTTCATAAGAATACCCTCCTCCAGCGACACCTATATACCCTCTACAGGTTAGATGGTAACGCGCAGCGTGTATGGGGTTTGTACCGTCACCTATAGTATAGGAGCATGGAAGACATCAAAGATCTCTCAAAAACGATCTTTCCTTTCGGAGGAAACTGCACTTTTTATATAGTTACCTTCCGCTAAACTCCTGGCGGAGTCGTTTATTCATACGCTGAAGATTGTAATCGGAGATAACCCAGTTCATTGGGTAGTGAACGCTATCGCGTTTTATACCATTGCCTTTATAGTCTTTATACAGATTTATATCGGGGTCGATCACCATATTATCGCGTTCGCGGAAGTAATTGATGAGTCGCTGGTCATTTACCGTTGTCTGTGAGCTATAGGTGTTGAGCACCGTAAGCAAAGGAGCACCGATGTCATTGGTAAGTGGATGAATCGTTTTCAGCTCAACGGAATCCAACGGTGTATTGGTAACGTGTACCAAATGAAATTTCAGTTTATCATAGAGTGGCTTATTAACCGAGTCTTCGTCCATTATACGTTGAAGCGCCTGCAGCATTTCGTGTACCACACCTGCGCCTGAATTATCAAAGTATCCGCCATCCACAAAATAATAATTACGTATACTTCCTGCCGGTGAAATATAGGGGAAGCGCGCACTCAATATCGTAGCCGTACTCAACCGGATGTCTCCGTATCCATCTTTACCGGTAGAATCTATTTCCGTTAGTACATCCATACGGTTGCTGAAACTTGCCAGTTGCACGGAGCTTACAACGGCCGGGCTACCGCCTTGTACTTCGGTTGTATTCAAAAACAGAATCGGCAATTTACCCGACACATCAATTACTTCGCTTACCGTTTTTTCAAAAGCACTGTCGAGACACGACTCGGAAGCATGCTCCATTACTTTTTCCAACGCAGCAGCACGATCTGTAAAATGTATCGGCACTACATGTCGCATCAGGTCAGAGCCAAAGTAATGTGCTATACAATAGGTAAGAAAATCGGTGCTTAAAAATTCCTGTGCATGCTTGGTAAGTTTCAGTTCAGGATTATGGAGTTTGTTTTTCAACAGCGTATAAAATGTAACGTTGCCTACACTCCCACCCGATGTGCCTGATAAACAAAGCAAGTGATTCGAGAAAACCTGTGTCGTATCTCTTCCCGGAAGATCTTCCCACGAAGCCAATACAGACGCTACCCAGTAGCCTGATCGCGATGCACCTCCATCGGACAGAATAATATATACCGGAAATTCTGTTGACTGTGCTATATCTGTCTGACGATCTTTTATCCAGCGGTCGAAATAGGTTTTAAGATCAGGGCGTTTGCCATATATATTTTCAGAACCTGCTTTCACCAGGCGCACGCGGTATAGCTCGGCAAAATCGAACCAGCCAATGATGATGATCCAGAGTACAATGAGAAAATGAAAGTTAAAATTTCGCCTCACCGATTGATAGCCCACGAGGTTTGCCAATCCCACCAGCACACCAAACGTGAGTAATGCAAAGGCAAGTGGTCCTATACGATCTGCTACACCGATGAAAAATATAGTACTGGTAAAAACAAGACCGCCAATCAACGCGACTATATTAAAGGTTGTGAAGTATAGCTGTTCGACCCGGTGTGATGATTTCGGCACTTTCAATACTTCGCGTCCCATGAACCGAACGTAATCACAATCCTGCTCATCGATGCGGTCATTCTTTTCTTTCTCATTGATATACCTTCTTCGAAGTATGTAGAAACGCACCAGCAGTATCTGCAACAGAAAAAGTCCGAGGCCGATGATCGGCAGGTAAAACTGATGTCTTAAAAACGGTTCAACATTACGATGCTCCCAGCATAGCCAGAACATCAGCACGATCTTTCCCAACACGGTAAGTATAATCAGCCACCTCGTTACCGGGTACGTATATCCTTCCGTCCAGAAGTGACTTAGTAGAAAGTATAGCGCATTATGCAGCAGCATGAAGCAAAGAATATAACCTGCCGAAAGATCGAGCATGGTTGGCAACGCGAGTATACCCATCTGCAGCATAACCAGTGCGTTGTAACCTAACAGGCGCGGCACATGCCGGTAAAATGTAGCCGGTATAGTAACGCCTTTGTTTACTTTCATATAGCTCACAAGCTTTGAGCTATACCACACAAAGAAAGACCAAACCAGTACCCCGATCGTTGAAAAGACAAAAGGTCCCGGGTATTCACCAAGTTGAATGATAAGATCTTGTCCCTGCGGTAATTTCATGAGCAGGAAGTAGGCAGCCATAACGGATATCAATCCGGGAGCATAGAGCCAGATAGCTTTTGGAAGATACGTCAGGAAAACGCGCAACTGTGTAAACATGATAAGGCTTCGGGTAAAGTAAACGTCCAGACTATATTTCTAGCGTCTGTAAATCTACCCGCGAAGGTAATGGTTTATGCGAATTTTGAAATCACATAAACCGGTAATGCATGAAGAGGAAATGTTTATACATCAGACCTGCTGACGATATGCGTTTGATTTACCGAAATAATAATGGTGCGTGAAGAATGACAGCGGCAAACCAATGGCGACAATCAGAATACCAATACCAATCGCAGCCTGCATGGGGCGTACGGGCAGCGGTGGAATCCTGGTAAGCGGAAGAAACACCAGGGTCATCATGATCCAGATGAAAATGCCGTATAGCATCCCCGTTGCAACCTGACTTTGACGAAGAAAACGAAGGCGCGGGTATATAAAAAAGAATAACACCGTCCAGCCGAGAGCAATGCAATAGTGCATGATCAATCCCATCACCGCCAGGAATAACGCAGGCATCGAGGTATCAAATAAAGCACTGGCTATATACCGGAAGATAGCGATGGGATTTTTTCCCGTAGCAATTACATAGTTGATGATGGCACCGGTAATGTCTAATGTACCTACCAGCAAACCGAGCATCAGCACAATACGAACGGAGCTTTTACGAACCGGATTTTCTGACGAAAAATTCTGTAGCATAGATATGAAGCAGATGTGAAGGGATTTTAAAATACCTGTGATCTACTTATTGCTTTACAACAAAACACTCAACAGCTTTATCTCCTCGGTTGGTTTATTGACAAGCAACGTCTTCAGCAGGGAGAACTAATTTAGTGGTAAATATCCTATTTACCGCCCGTCTGACTGCGCGTGTCGAAAGTTTTTTCGATATACTTCATTACCGAGGGTCGGCTTGATTTTTTAGAAGCTGCTTTTATCCGGTTCACTGTTTAAACGTTCAACAATATTTATCGGGCTTTCATATCTGAAAGCTATTCTCACTCCTGTTGGATGCGCAATATGGTTACCGACCATGGTTTAAACATATATTCGAAGTTATTCTTAAAACCTGTAAAATTTCTTTCTACCGGGATATACTGCAACGGATGCTCCAGCGAGTTTTCAGCAGCGGGCTCATCGGCAGAAAGTGTAAATGTTTTGCCAACACCCGCTATAGCTTTGCCGGTTTTCAATTCGACTACTGTGCGAACAGGCTCCTTACCGGCATTAACAACCTTCACTATAATTTCACCGGTTTGTTCATCGGTACCGGCTATACTAAAGAAGGTGCGTGGCTCTGTATAGGTCATCAATAGTTTTCCATCAAGATAACATTCAATCGAGGCATAGCGCACCCGTAACTCAACAGTATACCAACGATTGGTTTCGATTGGACTTTCGAGCGTAACGGGTTGCGTCACCATGGCATCAGCACCATTCGTTACCATCTCAAAAGCACTCACGCGATTCCACCAGGCACCAATGTGTGCACGCAGGTAATTGTTACTGTCCTTTATAGCAATGGGTATCATAAACGCATTCGGGCCACCGGTCTTTCGTGCTTTCAAACGTAATGTATATACATCCGGCATTTTGTTTTGCAGGATAGCTATAGGCCATGCACCGTCCGCGGTCTGCGCAATGATGCTGTCTCCTGCAATCCACTTTCCTCCTTCTGTTTTCCACTCGTTTTTACGATTGACGAGATCGGCTCTATAAAGAACTTTCGTATTGCCCGTATCAAGTATCTGTATATCCTTAAACTCTGCGTACGTGTCCCATGTGCTCAGCCCTATATTTCCGCTATACTTCGCTACCGGAGTTGATGTTGAGGAATGAAATGTTACCGATGTCTCAATATTCTCAGAGGCTTTATGATCGTTCATCATTTTTATAGCATAGTACGATGTACGCGCAAAGCTTGCAGCATTATCAACTCGAATGAGATTTACCGGCCAGTCGGTATCATTTATATTCTCGAGTAACGGTGCATAGCTGCTCATAGCAACAAGGTCTCCATTGCGTTCCATTCCCATAATGAATACTGCATCGTTGAGCGCTGCCAGCATATTACCGCTGCCTACACCGCTGTTGCATGCATACTCGCCTACATATAGCTTCCAGTCTTTGCGCGGATATTTATCGTACCAGTCATGATAAATCATCGGCCAGTATACGGCTTTGTACGCATGCTCATCGACAATATCTGTCTTCGTGACGGCATCTATGGTTGGCTTGTGTACGTGTGCTATACCCGTGCTGGTGATTACTTCCAACTGCGGATACTTCTCTTTGATCGCTTTGTAAAATAGATTGAACCGTGCTGCATAGCGTGTGCCTACTTGTTCGTTTCCCACTTCTACATAGCGAAGCGGAAATGGCTTCGCATGCCCATTCTTCGCGCGCACCGCTCCCCATTTGGAATCGGCTGGTCCAATCGCGTATTCGATGCCATCGAGTATATTTTGTACGAGTGCAGGAATTTTATCGTCCGGAAGATATACTCCGGAACGCATCTCGCACGATACACCACAGTTAAATACATACATAGCATCGGACCCTATATCTTCACAAAACTGCAGAAACTCGTGATAGCCTATAGCATCAGAAGACCAATATCCCCAGGGACTATACGTACCCGGACGTTCTTCAACAGGCCCCAGTGATCGTTTCCATTCCGGTGCGCTTTCGGTGCTGATGCCTTCTACAAAACATCCGCCCGGCCAACGCACAAACGCAGGCTTGAGATCAGCGAGGTAATTTGCCAGATCGGTGCGCATGCCATTCGGTCTGTTCCTGAATGTCTTAACAGGAAACAACGAAACAAAATCAAACCAGATGGTACCCGGTGATCCTACGGTTAAATAAAACTTTGCTTTCGCATCGGAAGCGGTTGCTGTCAATGTACAGGTATATTTTTTCCATGACGACTGCATTACATTATTGAAGGTATAGGAGGCAAGCACACGACCATCCGATGCGCGTAGCGATGCCGTAACCGGTCCTTTGAATTTTGGCGCGCGTATATATACCGTGAGGTTATAGGATTCACCTTTATCAACCCGGATTCCCCAAAAACCCTCATTTACAATGGACACACTATCCGCCCATCCGACTGATTGGACATCGACCTGCAACGCATGCGGTGTAGCAGCATGAAGCGGCACTTTCGTGGATAATGACAACGTTGCTTTTGCATTACCTGTAGCTTCCATCAACCACGCAGGCCACAACGACTTAGCTTCCCACGGCATCTTCCAGTCGCTCACTTTGTTCGTTGCAAAGTGCGGTGTACGGGGCGGTATAAGCCAACCGGAATCAAGTGTACAACCAGGAGGTATATTGCTTTCTTCAAAACCTCTGTTCTGAATAAGTTCAGCATACAGACCGCCTTCTCCCCCGTGACTTATCTCTTCGAAAAATATACCGTGCAAACGTGAAGATACTTTTGCTCCGGGGTGTCCTGTGTCTACTATCAATGTCGCATCTTGTGCTATTGATCGTAGCGGCAACATGAACAAGGCAACATAAATTACAAATTGGAGATGCGGCACGGCATACTTCATAAATCAGATTGTAAACGTGTATACAGATGATATATAGCGCGGTATTATGAGAGGTATATACTGAATAGCTATACATTTATTTCAAAGATATAGCAGCCGCTCCCTGCGGCTGCCTATCCATTCTTCAATTAAACCAAACCAATAAATTCTACCCAATCTATTGATGCAATAAAGTAAGCTTCAAATAAAAGGGTCTGCTTTACTGATATTGACTGGTGCTAATATTATTTTATCTGCTTCTCAAGACTATAGATCGAGGCATATTCTGGAGATATAGCCCAATATTATGCATGTGGCTTTCGGAGTACATTTTAAATTCTATAACGCAGAAACTGCACGTGCCAACGTGGATTTCTCTAACGTCCAGATCGGGAGGCAAACATCAAAATTAAGCTGATTTTAGCTTTCATTGATACTATTTTATCCCGACTCTTGAATTTCATTAAATAATTATGAATATTTTGTACTGATTGAATTTTACCCACCTATGAAAATTCTACCGTTCAAAATTCCCAAGACTTCGCAGGAGTCTTTTCGTTTGCAGGAGGATCGCGAACCACACTTTTACGATTACCTGCATCAGCATCCGGAGGTTCAACTTACGTTGATTCTGAGCAGCGAAGGAAAAGTTATAGCAGGTGATTATATAGGAGCGTTCAAACCCGGTGATATATTTCTGATTGGTCCGAACCTGCCACATGTATTCCGGAACGACTCGCGCTACTACGAGCAGGCCGATCTATCCATTGCACATTCCTATACGGTATTCTTCGAATGGCAATCGTTTGGAGAAAAATTCTTATCGCTACCGGAGTTGAAGCGATTGCAGGAATTCACAAAAATATCCGAACGCGGCCTATATATTAAAGACCCGGTTCGCAGTCGCATATCGCAGTTGATGAAGCAATTGTTTCGAACAAGCGAAATGGACCGCCTCATCGTATTGCTCAAGATCCTGAATATACTTTCGCATGCTGATAGTATCGATCCGCTGGCATCGTCTGGTATATATAATGAATTTGATGAGATCGATGGCAAGAAACTCGCAGATGTATACCGATTCACCATGAATGAGTATCATCGTAAAATTCATCTGGATGAAGTTGCCGATATCGCCAACATGACGACTAATTCATTCTGCCGATACTTCAAAAAACGTACGCGTAAATCATATATAGACTTCCTTACGGAGATTCGAATTGGA
>CBIHOZ010000060.1:0-36406 GCA_966211525.1 uncultured Chitinophaga sp.
AATAGACGTACTGCTGAATGATAGTGAGGTAAGCGAGCTGTTAATAAATCAAGACATACATCACAGTCGACAAAAACTTTGTCAATCATTTGTATTTCTTAGATAAAGATGCCGCGTAATCCTTTCTATGCTCCTTCCAGTTTTTATTTGCGTTTTTATCTTTAAGAACACCCGATAAACTTTTTATTAACGGAGATATTTCTTCCTCACCCGGCTCTTTTACAATCTGATCTATATATTTTTCTACGAGCTTGGAAAGGCTTGTTCTTTTCTTGCGTGCGTACGCCTTTCCCTTCTCAATAGTCTTTTTTTGTAAAGTCAACGTCAGCTTCGATTCCATAACACAATATACTTATTATTATTCCGCTAGCACCGGTCTGTTTACAATAGACTTCGCTGTAGCTTCCAGAATTTCAAAAGCACTTTCAGCCATTCTGTTTTCAGTATCCAGGGTCGGGTTTACTTCAACAATTTCCCACGCGCAAACTTTCGGATCTTTACCGAGTTCGGAGTTGAGAATTTTTGCTTCTTCAACCGTCAGTCCGTTGGGTACAGGTGTGCCTGTTCCGGTAGACACACGACTATCAATACTGTCCACATCAAACGAAACATAGATCATGTCGCAGTGATCGAGCATCTCTAAAGCTTTCTTCGCAATTACGGCCGGTCCGAGTTTCTTCACATCTTCTGTCTCAATGAAATTGATGTTATACTTGTTAAGAAGATAGTTCTCCGGCTTCTCGAGGTCGCGCACCGCTATATATACAATGTCTTCCGGATATATCTTTGGTCCGGGCATACCTACGTTTTTAAGTTGCTCCCAGTACTCCAGTGTTTCTCCGCGTGGGTCATTCACTTTGCATTCGAGGTTGTCGATGCCACACGACATCGCCAGTGCCATACCGTGCATGTTTCCGGAAGGCGTTGTAAACGGAGTGTGGATGTCGGCATGCGCATCAATCCAGATAACACCGAGTCTTGCTTTCGGGTGAGCTTTCTTAATGCCGGATATAGTTCCGTAAGACGTGCTGTGATCGCCCGCCATGATGAGCGGGAAGAATTCATCGAAGATGGTTTCATATACTTCGAGACAAACACGCTCTTCCATGATCATGACACCGTCAATGAACTTGGCGTAAGAATGCTTGGCACCATCAAAGAGCAGCTCGTTTACATTCTCTACTTCAACGGATTCGTATTGTTTGAAAAAATCGGAATTCAGGTCTAAGCTGGCGATCTTCATCGCTTCTACCCCTAAGCTGGCACCGCGGGTTCCGGCACCGATTTCGGACTTCACTTCTATGATCTTTAGCTCTTTCACGACAAATAGTATTAAAGTTTTATGAATTAATGGTTAACCAGAAAAAATACAATAAAAATCCCCTTCAGGATGCCTTTAGAAATCGGGCAAACCGGGCGCCTTGGCAAGCGCGATCGCGAAAAACGAACAGGGAAAATGATTAACCATGCGTTCTGTATGAGTTATTGCAAAGATGGCAAAATTATCCCAATATTGCACCCTTTGTTAGAGGACGATAATCGTTAACCGTTATTTGTAAATGGTGTGTGCCGGGTTTGGTGTGGTAAATTCATTTTTGTTCACATGGCATTAACTCATTTATGTTGACGATCACGTGTTTAACAGGTATTCAAAAAAACGACTAACTATTAACCGATAACGGTATAAATGAAGAGCTACCGCGAGCTGATTGAACAAACCTTTGAGTTTCCTCAGAAAGAATTTAAGGTCCGCGACCATGAACTGTTGTTTAACGATGTGCCCTTGATGGACATCATCAAACAGTACGGCACGCCTCTCAAACTAACGTATCTTCCGCGCATCAGCGAAAACATCCGATCGGTACAGGCCATCTTCAACAACGCACTGGCCAAGTTCAAATACAACGGTAAGTATACATATTGTTACTGCACCAAGTCATCGCACTTTTCTTTTGTATTGGAGGAAGCCTTGAAGAACGAAGATGTACACGTTGAGACATCATCCGCATTTGATATTCCGATCGTACGTTCCCTCTACGAAAAAGGAAAAGTAACGAAGGATACTTATATACTTTGCAATGGCTTTAAAATGCCGTTGTACACAAAATATATATCCGAACTTCTGAACGATGGCTTTCAAAACTGCGTACCGATTCTCGATGAGATGGGCGAGTTTGAAGAGTACGAAAAGAATGTTAAGAACCCATACCGTGTAGGTATTCGTGTAGCAGCCGATGAAGAACCTAAATTTGAGTTCTATACGTCACGCCTCGGTATACGCTATAGCGACATCATTCCTTTCTACCGTGAGAATATAGAGAAGAGCAGCAAGGCATCGCTCAAGATGTTGCACTTCTTTATCAACACCGGTATAAAAGATACAGCGTACTACTGGAGCGAACTGAGCCGCTTCGTTTTCAAATATTGCGACCTCAAGAAAATTTGTCCGACACTGGATTCTATTGATATCGGTGGAGGTTTCCCGATTAAAACATCGCTCACGTTCCAGTACGATTATAAGTATATGATCGAGCAGATCGTAGAGAACATCAAATGGATCTGCGATAAGAACAACGTTCCTGTTCCGAATATATTTACCGAGTTCGGCAGCTATACGGTAGGGGAGAGTGGAGCCGTGCTCTATAATGTAATCGACCAGAAACTGCAGAACGATAAAGAGCTGTGGTATATGATCGATGGATCATTCATCACACACTTGCCGGATGCATGGGGTTTGAATCAGAAATACGTATTGCTTGCCATCAACAAATGGGATGATCCATACCATAAAGTAAATATGGGAGGATTGACTTGCGATAGTATGGACTACTATAACTCCGAAGCACACACCGGAGAAGTGTTCCTGCCGATGATCAACGATGAAGAGCCGCTATATATAGGGTTCTTCCACACCGGGGCATACCAGGAATCACTCGGGGGATACGGAGGTATACAACACTGTCTCGTGCCGGCACCACAACACGTACTCATCGATCGCAACGAAGATGGCGAGATAACAACCAAACTTTTCGCAGGCCAGCAAACCAGCGAGAGTATGTTGAAGTTGTTGGGGTACTGACGTCACACGTAAATTACGTTAGTAAAAAAATACCGAAAGGCATCGTGAAGAACGATGCCTTTCTTTTTTGACACCACTGTATATTTGATGCAACATTAAGTACTATATGGAGCTGTCTCGGCAGTCATCATGGTTGATTTGTTAGCATAAAAATGAGACCCGGTAATGGTGCAGATTATATATAGTATAAATATGTTGTGAGCAAGCGATTGGCTTTCCCTCTCAGGTTAGGTGTAAATACTTTCAAATTCTATAAATTAAACTTTTACCGTATGAAAAAACTCCCTCTCTTTCTGTCGGTATTGCTGTTGCTGGGTTCAAGCGGAGCCTGGTCGCAATCCGTCAATCCAATCACATTATACCGAGTAAATGCAGGAGGTGCCATCGTGACAGATGATTCGCTGCATTGGTCTGCCGATACAAAAACTTCAGCCTCGGCTTATCTCGATCCTTTGAGCACAAACTATACGGCCGGATCAGCAAACTGGCAGGGAGTAAATACAACCGGGGCCCCCGATGCTATCTTTGGTACTAACCGATATGCTCCGCCCTATGGTGGAAATCCTATGAAGTGGAATTTCCCTGCTACAAAGGAAAGCTGGTATCAGGTCAATCTATACTTTGCCGAGTCACCCTATGCTTCAGGAGTAAAATCACCCGGACAACGTGTGTTTGATGTCTCTCTTGAAAATCACATAACGCTAAATGATTTTGATATATATGCAGAAGCAGGTCTTTCTGCAATAAAGAAAAGTTTTATAGTTCAGGTACGTGACAATGTATTGGATATTGACTTCATATCAGCTGCAGGCAGTCCCAGAAGTCCACAGGTAAACGGTATTGAAATCAAAACAATACCATCGCCAATAGTGGCCCCGCATTCATTAACGGGTAAAACATATGCAGACAGTGTTGCTCTTCAATGGACGGATGCTTCCGATAATGAAACAGGATTTGAGATCTATAGAAAGCGAAGGGACACTGAGGAGTATCAATTAATTGGTACGGTAGGAGCAAATGTCAGCATGTATACAGATACAGAAATCAGAATTACGCCTGCTAGTGTGCAGTATCAGGTAAGAGCAATTAATGATAGTGGCGGCTCGGAATTCAGCTATCATTTTTCTACAAATTACTATCACGTTATTCCACGCCCGCCGGCTCCTATAACGATCAGCGCGGCATCGTCCACTCAGATAAATCTTGCATTTACCGATAACGCACCTTATGCTTTACTTTATAAAATATATAGATCGATGTCCGTGGGTGGACCTTATCAACAGGTAGGAGAATTTAAGGCTAACAGGAACAATCGATCTATAGTATTTAGTGATGCAGGCCTGCCACCGACAACTACGTATTATTATTATATCGTTGCACACGGAAATATTCACGAGGGGATTCCCAGTGATACGTTCTCCGCTACAACAACCACAGTGCCCGCGCAGGATACCGTAAAATATAGGGTTAATGCAGGAGGTCCGGAAATCCCGGCATCTCCTATACCCTGGAGCGCTGATACAAAGGCGGCTCCCTCTGTATATTTATCGCCCTATAGCCCTAATTATACTTCCGGCGGTACAACCTGGCGTGGTGTAAATACCACCGCAGCTCCAGACCCTATATTTGGCCCCAACCGATATGTGCCATTTATAAACTGGGACGCAATGTATTGGGATTTTCCGGTTACCCCCGGAATGACATACCAGGTTAATTTATACTTTGCCGAATCTCCGCATGCTTCAGGTGCACATGCTCCAGGCCAGCGCTTGTTTGAAGTTTATGTTGAAGGTGAACAAGTACTTGATAATTTCGATATCTACGCTACCGGTGGCCTGGATGCTATACGTAAAAGCTTTTCTGTACAGGCCGATGATAATGTATTGAATATATTCTTTTGGCCGGAGGAGGGAAGTCCTAGAAGTCCGCAAATCAATGGTATAGAAATACAAGCGTCTACTGTAAATGCACCTTTTGGACTAACGGGTGTCGCCTATGCAGATAGTATCATATTACACTGGCAAGAGGCATCATCGAACGAAACTGCCTTTGAAATTTTTAAAGGAGAATATGGTTACTCGGGAGTGTCTTATTCTTACTATGCTACGGTAGATGCCAATACAACTACCTTTAAAGATATAAACGGAAGGACCGAAGGATTCGATACATGGTATAAAGTCAGAGCAGTAAACGGATCAAGCGTTTCGGCATTTTCGAATGAATTTAGACGAGCTTCAGAAGATGTAATTCCATTGCCACCTGATCCAATCATTACAAATGTGTTATCTTCAAGCGAGATCAGTTTAACATTTTATGATAATGTACCGTATGCTATATCCTTTAGCGTCTATCGATCGGAGAATCGTGAGGGGCCGTATATTGAGATTGCCCGCCCAAGTGGTGGTGATTATGAATCTCTTTCAGGAGATACATTGGTAACGGTAGATTCTCTTTTGTTGCCAGCAACAACATACTATTATTACGTTGAAAGTGGAAATGTTGTGGGGCTTTCATCCAATAGTGATACATTGGCACTAACAACACTGCCGGAAGCCAATATAGCTTTGAGGAATCGCGAAGCGATAAAAGTATATCCCAATCCCGCGGAGAGGATAGTGTCTGTTCAAATTGATAATGCGCAGGAACAGGAAGTGTATATTGAGATTGCTGATAAAGTTGGTTTGCCGTGCTATCGCTCAACGAAACGACTCGAATCTGGTAAAGCAGAAGTAGACATAGCCAACCTGGAAAACGGGATATATATATTGCATGTAACGTCTTCGTCCGGAAAAGAATCGTTCCGGCTTGTGAAACGGTGATGTTGTATCAACGTTAATCTCCAAAGGCATCGTTTCAAACGATGCCTTTCTTTTTTATCACTGCTATTGTATATTTGATTGGACAGTATTTTACAAAGGCGACCCCGCGCTGATTTTTCGCGTACTAATCGTTTGTTAAAGATAAGAGTGAAGGTGTAATGATGTGCGCGTGTGTATAGCATGCATGTTGTGAGTTGGCGGTTAGTGTGCCACCTGGTGCAATCACTTTCAAACCTATATAACCCTTCTCTGTATGAAAAAAATCCTACTCTTTCTGTCTGCGCTATTGCTGGGCTCAAGCGGAGCCTGGTCGCAATCAACTCCTGTTGTAGTGCATCGTGTAAATGCCGGAGGTCCCGAAGTCGTGGATGATGTTATGAATTGGTCTGCCGATACAAAACGCAATCCTTCATCGCACTTAAATCCGGAGAGTCCTAATTATACCTCAGGAGCTGCAACCTGGCGAGGCGTAAATACTACGGGTGCACCCGATGCTATATTTGGACCTAACCGGTATGCTCCATGGTACAGCTGGCAAAACGGGAACGGGAGTACGATGGACTGGAGATTTTCGGTGACGCCAGGATTGACCTACCAGGTTAATCTATATTTTGCCGAGTCTCCGTATGCTTCCGGTGCACATCTTCCCGGGCAGCGTCTGTTTGATGTATATATTGAGGACAAACAAGTGCTTTACAGTTATGATATATATGCTACCGGTGGCTTACACGCTATCCGCGAAAGATTTTCGGTAGTGGCGGAAGATGATGAATTGAATGTTTCTTTTTGGTCGGTGCCGGGAAGTATCCGAAGTCCGCAAATTAATGGTATAGAAATACTAACATCTGAAGTGGAAGCACCGCTTGCGTTAACCGGTGTAGCCTATGCGGATAGTATTATTTTGAATTGGCAGGCGCTACCGTTCAAGAACGCAGTTAGCTGATGGTAAAGCTGAAGTAGAAATAGCTAGCCGGGAATCCGGGATATATATACTGCATGTAACGTCTTCGTCCGGAAAAGAATCGTTCCGGCTTGTGAAGCGATAATGTGTGTGTCAACGTTAATCTTCAAAGGCATCGTTTCATACGATGCCTTTGTTTTTTTTGCACAGCGTTCTGTCGAAATGTTCAAACGGAGTCCGCGTGCAACCGCTTTTTTTTGATATGACTTTCGTTTATCTTTCAAGTGATATATACGTTGATTGTGATTTGCGTATGCGTGTAGCATACAGGTTGTGGTAAATGTGCCAACTCATCTTTTCATTCGTTGGGAGTAACCTTTAATAATTAAATATTCAGTGTATGAAAAAAATCTCTCTTTTTCTCTCCGTGTTGCTATGGCTGGACTCAAGCGGAGCCTGGTCGCAACAATTGCCTGTTACACTTTTTCGGGTTAATGCCGGTGGCCGATATGTGGCCGATAGTCTGGTGAACTGGACTGCTGACACGAAGAGGCATCCTTCGGTTTATTTAGACGATTCGAGTCCTAATTATACCTCCGGTGGAACGATCTGGCGTGGTGTAAACAATACGGGAGCACCCAATGCTATATTTGGTCCGAACCGATATGGAGCAACAACGTGGCACTTCCCCGTTACCGAAGGTGAGTATTACCGGGTTGCCCTATATTTTGCGGAGTCTCCGTACGCATCCGGAGTGCATACGGCAGGGAAGCGCCTCTTCGAAGTATATATTAATGACGAACTCGTTCTTGATAATTTTGATATATACGCTACGGCAGGCCTTGATGCCGTGCGTAGAACTTTTACGGTGCAGGCTCCCTACAACACCCTCACAATAAGTCTTCGCCCCGAACAGGGAAGTCTTCGCAGTCCTCAGATAAATGGTATTGAAATAGAAACTGCGCCTGTACTTCTGCCGGCTCCGTTTAACATATCCAGCGAAACCTATGTTGATAGTGTTGTTCTGCACTGGCAGGATACATCGCTTCATAAAACAGGATTCGAAATATACAGAGGCTACTATGATGAGGTTGAACAGATCGAAAAATTCTATTTGATGGGCCAGGTAGATGCGAACACCACAACATTTACCGATACAACGCTCAGCAATCGCGGCCCTTGTCCGCCTATATATTGGGTGTCCTATAAGATTAGAACGATTAATGGATATGATATTTCTCCATTTGAATATTATATGACGGGATCCTTCGATGTGCTTCCTGCTCCGCCAAGTCCTGTATCCGTAAATGCAGAATCATCCTCATCGATACGCCTTTCCTTTGTCGATGATATTACATACGCGTATTCGTACGAGGTATATAGGGCCAGTGATCGCAATGGACCGTATGAATTAATAGCGGAGTTAAGCAATGACGAATACTATTGCTCAGGCGATACACTCGTAGCGGTTGATTCAGACTTATTACCCGATACAACCTATTACTACTATGTTCAAAGTATGGGCGCTTTTTATGCCGGGTTGATAAGCGATACGCTTGCAGTGACATTGCCGGAAGATGCCACCGTTTCCCGAAATCGCGAAGCTATAAAGATATATCCTAATCCGACAGAAAGAACAGTATCTGTCCAGGTTGATAATGCCCGCGAACGGGAAGTATATATTGAGATTGTTGACAAAGTCGGCCTGTCACGTTATCGCGGAAAGAACAGGTTGGAGAATGGTACGCTTGATCTGGATGTGTCTCATCTTGAAACCGGAGTATATATACTTGACGTAACGTCTTCGTCCGGGAAGGAATCGTTCCGCCTGGTGAAACGATAACGAGTTAAATTATATCAACTATACTAACAGCGTTTCTTCCGGTGAAGGAACGCTGTTAGTATTGGTGGTTATCGTACATTGCCGTACGGCATTTCTACTTTTTTATAATCGGAAGGTATTGTAAAATCGGAAGCCGGTAAAGATTGCTTCTTGATCTCTTTTGCTTCCATTACCATATTACCTTGCTCCATGTGCATCTCAATCTTCAGCGGGGCGCCATCGATTTTGTCGTAGTATATTTTTTGCGAACGATTCATTTTATTGCTGCCCAGGTTTTTAAGATCGAGTCCCGGTATATCTTTCGTGGCCCAGAGTATTTGTTGCATCTTGTGTTTCTCATCGGAATACTCCACAATATATTTGGTGCAGCTATAGCCGAGTATCTTCGTTGTCTCCGAAGTCTTTGTCACTTTTACATTTTTCTCTGACTCGCTTGGCTCGGTGTTGTGCTGCATAACAAAGTACGTCTTGTTCTGGCGGTCGAGCTGATACGATTCATTTTTGCCTTTCAGCGAAAGCACTTCATAGTTAGACATTATACCGCCTTCCATTGAGAACAGTGTGTTGCCATCTTTTACTTTTGCTGTAGAGCCTTTCGGAATAAACGATGAGAGGTTGCCACTCTTCATCATGTTCATGGCAGCGTCCATTTGAGCTTTCATTTGCGGGTTGGACTCCATCATGGCTTTAAACTGCGGGTCGTTCATCTTTTCTTCCATCTCTTTAATCTTCGCCTGGTTGGCAGGATCATTCATACGCTTTTGCGCTTCTTCCATTTCGGCTTTCATTTTTGGATCGGTAATGTCCATCGTGATCGACCATTTTATAATGCCTTCAAATGACTGCGCACGACTTTGCATCACGAGGACGATCAAGGCGAGGGTGAGGAGTACTTTTTTCATGTTCATGATTTTGTTTCGTTAAGCGTTGGTACGTGTTATACCGTTATTCGTTACAAGTTAATCGTTATCCGTTATAAGTTAATCGATGATCATAATTACTATTAACGGCTAACTTGTGACGAATAACGATTAACGCCCCATCACTTTCATCATTCCACTTTTTGCCGTAACTTCCATCACTCTTCCCGTCCGCTGTATTTTCTCACTTCTTTAAAATCACCTGCCTATGAAAAACTTCATGGGGTCCGCATTCAGGGAACGTTATCAAAACGTACAGGTATACTTACGAATTCTTCCACCTAAAATTCTACAGCCATGATGAAAGTCTATGATGAAAAGCACCTCAAGAACATTGTTCTGCTGGGGGCGCCCAAGGCCGGCAAAACCATGCTGGCCGAAGACATGATCTACGAAGCCGGTATTGTACACCGGAGAGGCTCTATTGAAGGTAAGAACACTATATCTGATTATCATGAAATAGAACAGGAGCGAGGGAACTCGGTGTTCGCCACCACACTCCACAGTGAATGGCACGATTACAAAATCAATATCATTGATACTCCGGGCTTTGATGATTTTATAGGTGAAATGATTTCTTCTGTGCGTGTAGCCGATACCTGTGTCATGGTGGTTAATGCACAACATGGTGTAGAAGTAGGTACAGAGCTTATCTGGAATTATATAGATCGTTTTCAAAAGCCAACCATCTTTGCCATCAACCAGGTCGATCATCCTAAAGCAGATTTTGATGCAGCGCTTGTCAGTCTGCGCGAGCGCTTCGGCAGCGCTGTTACACAAATGCAATACCCCGTAACACAAGGAGAAAGTTTTCGTGCCATCATCGATCTGCTGCGCATGGTCATGTATACATTTCCCCCCGAGGGAGGCAAACCGCAGAAACTTCCTATACCAGATGAAGAGAAAGAACGCGCTACGGCATTGCACAATGTGTTGGTAGAAAAGGCAGCGGAGAATGACGAGAAGCTGATGGAAAAATATTTTGAGAAGGGTACGCTCGATGAAGATGAAATGCGCGAAGGATTGAAACTCGGAATGATTCATCACGATGTATTTCCGGTATTTGTAATGTCGGCCAAACGAAACATGGGCAGTGGCAGAATGATGGGCTTTATTGATAACGTAGCACCATGCCCGTGTGAAGCCACACCCGAACGTACTATAGATGGTAAAGACCTTACGTTTGATCCGGCACAACCTACCGTGTTGTTTATATTCAAGTCACATATAGAGCCGAACCTCGGCAAGCTGTCGTTCTTTAAAGTTATATCGGGAGAAGTAAATACAAACTCAGAACTTATCAATAGCCAGACCGGTGCTACAGAACGTATACATCAGCTCTTCATTATGGATGGAAAGAGCCGCACACCGGTAGATAAGTTAGTAGCCGGAGATATAGGCGCTACACTAAAACTGAAAGATACCTTTACCAATCAAACACTGCACGCAAAAGGATTTAATGTTACCATAGAACCCATTGAATTCCCGGAGCCTCGCATTCGCACTGCAGTAATTGCCTTGAGTAAAAATGATGATGAGAAGATCGGCGAAGTATTGCAGAAGATACACCAGGAAGATCCAACCATTGAAGTGGCTTTCTCCAAAGAACTTCGGCAGTTAATTGTATCCGGACAAGGTGAACTACACCTGGCTGTATGTAAATGGTTTTTGGAAAATGTATATAAGCTTCATGTTAATTTTGAAAGTCCGCGTATATCGTATCGCGAGACAATTCGTAAAAGCGCAACCTCGAGTTATCGCCATAAAAAACAATCCGGAGGTGCAGGACAGTTCGGTGAAGTACATCTCAAGATCGAGCCCTATACAGAAGGCATGCCCGACCCCACTGAATATAGTGTGCGTGGTAAAGAAGTACTCGACCTCGAGTGGGGCGGTAAACTTGTATTCTATAATTGTATAGTAGGCGGTGTGATTGATGCGCGATTTATACCTTCTATACTCAAAGGTGTTATGGAGAAAATGGAAGAAGGCCCGATTACCGGATCGTACGTTCGCGATGTACGCGTAATGGTATACGATGGTAAAATGCACCCGGTAGATTCCAATGATATATCCTTCAAGATAGCAGGGATGATGGCATTTAAAGATGCATTCCTGAAAGCCGAACCACAGTTGCTCGAGCCGGTATACGATGTTGAAATTATGTTGCCCGAAGAAGTAATGGGCGAGGTGATGGGCGATCTGCAAACCCGCAGGGCATTAATCATGGGGATGGATAGTAAAGGAAATTACCAGGTAATAAAAGCGCGTGTGCCGCTGGCGGAGTTGGATAAATACTCCACCACACTGCGCTCACTCTCGCAAGGTCGCGCCAGCTTTACACAACGCTTCGCTGACTTTGTGCCGGTGTCTTTTGAATTACAACAGAAGCTCGCCAAGTCGTTACAGGTATTGGAAGAAGTATAAATATAGTTTTGGAGGATTTATCCTGCAGGTTGTGCATCCGTGTAAGTCGCAATCTGCGGGATAATATTTTTTGTCTCATCTTGTGGAAAGTATTAATATGGTTACCGGTATATAAAAAATTATTGTATGCAATACGACTGGAGTACGTTTACCAAACGCATAAGCATCAAGACTGATGCAAAGTCTATATACAACAGTTGGGCAACTCAACAGGGACTTGAAGAATGGTTTCTGCGACTGGCTGCCTTTGTAAAACCTGATGGTACTCCGCGCGAGGCACACACCAATGTGCAGGCAGGCGATACCTATACCTGGTTGTGGTTCGGTTATGGCGATGAGACCGTTGAATATGGAAAAGTATTGCAGGCTAACGGAACAGATTCATTTCAATTTACATTCTCCGGTGGATGCATCGTGAACGTTCACGTGAAGGAAGAACACGATGAGACCGTATGCGTACTCACGCAGAGTAATATACCGCTTACCGAGGAAGGAAAAGTAAATTATCATCTCGGCTGCATGCAGGGCTGGACGTTCTATCTCGCCAATCTTAAGTCATATCTCGAAGGCGGTATCGATCTGCGGAATAAGAATGACCAGTTGCACGATGTGATCAACGCCTGATGTAAAAACAAAAAAGCCGTTCCATAAGATTACAGAACGGCTTTTATATATAGCGGACTATATATAGATCAGAATTTCATTTTATTCGCTCTTGCATACTCCGAAAGCGACACGACCGGAAGAAGAAGCTTTGGTTACAGCACTACCGATGTTGCCGCCTGCCAGAATAATATCTTTACTTTCACCGGTAGCAGCCAGGTGTACTTTCATGCAGGCATCGAGTGCTACCAGTTGCTTGTATGTTATGGCCGACTCATCGGCTACTTTGGTAAGTATTGTTTCGCTTGTGCCCGCGCTTCCCACGACAGGATTCAATAAAGCGTATACATCCGCACCCGGAGCAGAGATATCACCCAGGTGTATATGTACAGGGTGCTCTGCGCTGCCCTCCGTTCCTGAAAGCGTTACGATCACCACCGTGCTGCCGTCCTTCTTTTCTTTCAGTGTCGCGGTTCCGTCAACATCATATTCCGAACCCGCAGTCAGTGCATAAACCGTTTCATTGCCGGTAAAATCTTTGTCGCCCGTTGTTTCGTTGTCCTGGCAGGCAACCAGACTTCCCATCAGCATAATTCCTCCAATCACCTTTTTCATATATATCGGATTTACGATAAAGTTAAAAAAAATAGTATTCGCCAAACATTTCCGACCCCTTTCCCGTGTAGATTTGTCCAGACGAGAAATTGGCACGGATGTGGCAATAGCTCAAACGCTCAACTGCTTAAGGTTATTTTGTGAAACGACTTTTTACGCTACTCTTAATAATTTCAGCCTGCAGTCCTAAGGTGCAGCCGCCAGATCCTGAGTCACTAAAGCCGGCCTGGCTGCGTACTGAACCTTACCAGGATGGCTATTATACCGGCATCGGTCACAGTAAAAAAGATGGCTCCAACAACTATATACAGGCTGCCAAGAAAAGTGCGCTTGACGACCTCGTGTCGGATATAAAAGTGAATGTGTCCAGTACTTCGGTGCTGAGCCAGTTCGAGGCTGATAAAAAATTTACCGAACAGTATGAGCAGATCATCAAGACCACCACGGCCGATGAGATAGAAGAGTTTGAACTGGTAGACGCCTGGGAAGATGAAGCAAACTACTGGGTGTACTATAGACTGTCGATTACGCGATACCGCCAGATAAAGGAAGAACAGAAACGCAACGCTACATTACTGGCTACCGATTATCTCCAGAAGGCGAGACAAGCCGAGAAAGATGGTGAGCGTCTGCAATCTGTAACGTATTACTTCCAGGCATTTCGCAGCATCGAAAAATATTTAGGGGAAGCCATTCGTGCTACCATAGATGGCAAAGAAGTGTTGCTTGTTAATGAAATATATGCTTCCATTCAGAATGTGCTTGATAAGATCAACGTTCGCGTTGATCCGACCACAATAGAGCTGAACCGGAGAATTAACCAGAGCTCACAAACCGTTATCGCGAAAGCTACCTATAAGGATTTGAATAAAGCCGCTATAAATCTGCCGCTATATGCCGCGTTTGAAAAAGGTGCCGGAGATGTTTTCCCGAACTATAAAACAGACGAGAAAGGACAAAGCAAAATCCTGATGAACAAGATCAGCTCGAAAGAGTTGGAACAAACGGTAGGCATTAAGGTAGATATAGATGCTATGAGTGGCACCAGCGGATCGCCGGTATATAAACTCATCGCAGCTACACTTAATGTGCCGCGCGCGCAGGTAACACTGAAGGTGCAACGCCCTGTAGTTTTTATGACGGCCGATGAAAAGAGTTTCGGGCAGAACAAAGCAAACTTTCAGATCAGTAATAAGCTTCGCAATCTCCTTGCGAACAACGGCTTTGAGTTTACAGAAGACAAACGCAATGCTGATCTCTGGTTTGATGTGAAGGCGGATTCTGAAAAAGGATCTGTTACCGGCAGCATTTACGTTACCTACCTAACCAGTATCATTAAAGTAACGGCTGTTAAAGAAGGGAAGGAAATATATGCCGGTACACTGGATCGGATCAAGGGCTACGGTCTTGATTACGATAAATCCAGCATCGATGCCTATAACAAATCCCTAGAGACCCTGGAAAAAGAACGGATGAGTGAATTATTGAATACTGTACTTCAATAGTACACCGTCATTGAAAGATTTACTTTTCAATTTGGTATTTGATTTGCGTACTATAACTTGTCACTAAAATTTCGATTGATTATGAAGAAAATTACCTATTCTGCTTTTGTATTCCTTGCCCTGGCCGGAGCATTTGTGGTTGGCTGCAAAAGCAAAGAGAAGAAAGCTCCAACGGGCGAGAAAGAAGTTATCGTTCCCTGCTCAGGTTCAGACTATTTTACTACGAATAAATTTTTCCGCGCCAACTCGATTGGTGAAAGCATGGACCAGGTAACGTCTAAAAAGAAAGCACTCGCGAATGCACGCGCTGAACTGGCTGCCAGTATACAAACTACTGTAAAAGCAGTTACGGATAACTATACGAACTCTCGCGAAATGAATAACAAGGAGGAAGTGGAAGAACGCTTCGAACAACTGAACCGCGAGATCGTAGATCAGAAACTCACCGGTCTTAAAACCATTTGCGAAAAACTGATGAAGACCGAAACCGGAAACTACAAAACCTATATTGCCATTGAGCTTTCGGCTGATGAGTTGGTAGCAACGTACAACGAACGCCTTTCTAAAGATGAGCGTCTCAAAATCGATTATGATTACGAGAAGTTTAAAGAGACTTTCGAAAAAGAAATGGAGAAACTCGGAAACAACTAATTCCGTTATACATACCTAACAAAGGAGAGCCACCTCGAAGCAGGTGGCTTTTTTTTGCCGGTAATTCTGATTTGAATTTTTATCTGTATTTTATCCGGAATTATACAAAAGCAGATGGCTGGCTATTCCGCAACTCCGCTCGTAAAGAAGCTCGGTATAAAGCCCGGCTTTTGTATGTTTGCACAAAAACAACCGGAGGGCTACTGGTCGTGGCTGGAGCCGTTGCCGGAAGATGTGGAGATCAGACAAGCACTAACAGGAGAACTTGATTTCATTCATGTGTTTGTGAAAGATCGCAGTATTTTTGAGAAGGAATTTGTGCGGAGCAAAAAGCATCTTAAGAAAGATGGAATGCTGTGGGTGTCGTGGCCAAAGAAATCTTCAGGAGTACATACAGATCTTGATGAGAATATAATTCGTGCTGTAGGACTTGAGGCGGGGCTGGTTGACGTTAAGGTGTGTGCTGTAGATGATGTGTGGTCTGGATTGAAATTCGTTTTTAGAATAAAAGACCGATGAAGGATTATTACCAAATACTGGGCGTGCATCACACTGCCCAGGGGGCTGATATAAAACGTGCGTATCGCAGGCTCGCGGTTCAGTATCATCCTGATAAGAACCCTGATCCGAAGGCAGAAGCGTTGTTCAAGGAGATCGCAGAGGCATATGATGTATTGAGCGATCCGCATAAAAAAGTAGAGTATGATCTGAAACGCCAGACTCCGTTTACAGCATTGGTCGTGCGCGAACAGGCAGAGCCTATACATCGTGATCCTGCTTACCGCAAAAGACGTCCGCCAGTCTACCACAAAAGCGAACGCCAGCGTATACTCGAACTCATGCATACTTACCTGCCCTACGTGCAATGGCTTTGCTGGGCAGGACTCGCAGTAACTATACTTTTTGCAACAGACTATATTTTGCCCTATAAAACCAAGACGGAAAAGATTGTAAACGGCTACAATGTGCACGGCCGAAAGGGCGGATATAGTCACAGTGTGATGATCATGGAGTCGGGCAAGAAGATCCGGATATATGGTTTTGAAGTGGGTGGCCCGCTGGACATCGGGAAAGCCATTGAGTATAAAAAGACGTTGGTATACGGCACGGTGATGTCGATCAAGAACGGTGATCGCACGGTGCCACTCGGATATGTATACGGAGCGATGGCACTTTTTCCGGCTGTACTTTTTGCAACTGCACTAACCGGTTTGCTCAGGCGCCACAACACGGAATATTACTTCAACGCCAGTATTGTATGCGGCATTCTGCTGATCATTAATTTATACTTAATTTTGTGAGCTATGAGTAAAAAGAACGATTGGAAAAAGCGGGATGGCGTGGTATACTCAACATCATCCGATTTTGAATATAGCTATCAACAGAATGAAGAAGCAGAAACGCTTCCGCCACAACAACAGAACCTGAAAGTGTCGCTCGATAAAAGCGGACGTGCCGGCAAGCAGGTTACGCTGGTTTCCGGTTTTGTAGGAAGCGCCAGTGATTTGGACACGCTCACCAAAACGATCAAGACTAAATGCGGCGTGGGCGGTTCTGCCAAAGACGGAGAGATTCTCATACAAGGCGATGTTCGCGATAAAGTAGTACAGATCCTCCAGAAAGAAGGCTATAAAGCCAAACGTGTAGGCTAACAAAGTCTGTCGGTCCCCTCAATTTTTTTTCGTTTTACTATACGGCCTGTTTTTCCTTGAGCGGTTTGATCTTGCCGCAAAAACCTATTTTATTGCCGTAGTACCAAAACCTGAATTATACATGAAGAACTGCTCTTCTGGTAGAGTATATCTGCTGTTAAGTTTGCTATTCGTGCCGCTGTTGCTTCGCGCACAGGACGAACGCGAACTCCCACCGGTTACACGAACGTATGCATTCACCAATGTAAATATTATACAAGCGCCCGGCAGAAAAATTGATATGGGCACGCTTGTTATCAAAGACGGGCTGATCAAGGCTGTTGGCAAAAATATACCTATACCGGCTGAGGCGATCATTATCAAGTCCGATAGTTTATATGTATATGCCGGGTTCATCGATGGCTTGTCGCGCACCGGTGTTACCAAGCGCGAAGAAAACAGAGATCGTGTAAAAGATCCTGGCAATCCTCCGCCCGATCGAGCAGGCATCACACCACAGATCGATGTGCGTAACTATATAAATCCTTCCGACAAGGCGATTGAAGAATTGCGTGCTATCGGTTTTACAACTACGCAGGTTGTACCGCACGGAGGCATGCTTCCGGGAAGTGGCGCTATCGTAGACCTTACAGGTAAATCTGCTGATGATATGGTACTGCAGTCTCAATCATCAATATACTCTGAACTTACTCCGGCAGAACGAATGTATCCGGCCACCACCATGGCTGTCATTGCGAAATGGCGTGAACTATATAAACAGGCATCACAGCAGAAAACGTATGCATCGGTATATGCATCGAATCGCGCAGGCATTGAACGTCCTGGTTCGAGTCAATTGCTTGAATCGTTCTACCCGGTAATTGACAAACGTATACCGGTATTATTCAAGGCGGAGAGAGTGTGGGATATACATCGCATTCTTACCCTGCAAAAAGATTTAGGGTTCTCGCTCATCGTTGCCGATGTAAAAGAAGGGTGGGATGTTACCGGCAAGATCAAGACATCCGGAACAAAAGTTTTTCTGAGTCTCGATTTACCTGAAGAGAAAAAAGAAGAAAAGAAAGATGATAAAAAGGATGCGCCAAAGTCCATGACCGATGCCGAGAAGGAAGCGCTCGATAAACGCAAAGCAGAATTTGCAGCAAAGTATGTAGGGCAGGCGTTAACCTTTCAGCAGGCGGGTATACTGTTTGGTTTCTCAACGTTGTCGGTAAAAACAAAAGATATACAGGCAAACCTTCGCAGAATCATCAAGGCAGGTTTAACTGAAGATCAGGCGCTTGCTGCATTAACAACAACACCGGCACAGCTGCTGGGATTAAGCGATCGTTTAGGTTCTGTTGATGCCGGTAAAATTGCCAACCTCGTCATCAGTCGTAAGCCGTACTTTGATGAGAAATCAAAAGTAAAGTATGTATTTGTGGAAGGTATACTTTATAAAATGGAGACTTCTGAGCCGAAGAAAGATGCCAAGGTTGAGATAGAGGGCAAATGGGACATTACCTCTGAAACACCGCAAGGTAAAAGTGAATCGGTTATTACCATTAAAAAGGAAGGCGATAAATATACCGGTAAAATTTCCGGTAATCGTTTTCCTCAGGCTATCACCTTTGATGAGATCTCTCTTGATGGTAACAAGCTGAAGTTCATATTTACCATGACGGAAGGAGGCAACGCATTTAAAATTACTGTAGATGCTGTCGTAGAAGGGACTACCTTTAAAGGCAACGCTACTTTTGGACAGAACGAAAGTCTGCCAGTGGAAGGAAAGAAGAAACCACAGCTTAAAAATTAATATACCAGCACGAATGAAAAAGATACTGTTAATTATAATGCTGGCTGTACAGGTTACACTGGCACAGGAACGTGGAAACTTGCTGATCAAAAACGCAACGGTACTCACCATAACAAAGGGTACACTTCAGAATACAGATGTGCTGGTGAAGGATGGCAAGATCAGTCAGCTTGGAAAAAATATAGCAGCACCTGCAGGTTATAAAGTAATTGATGCAACGGGGTTGTTCGTAATGCCCGGCATTATTGATGCACACTCGCACCAGGGTATAGATGATGTCAACGAAGCTACCAACCCGGTAACGGCCGAAGTATTTGTAGGCGATGTAATCAATCCATCCGAGATATCGCTTTACCGAGCATTGGCGGGTGGTGTTACTACGATACACGCCATGCACGGTTCTGCCAATGCTATAGGAGGACAATGCGAAACGATAAAGCTTCGCTACGGTGTAAAAGATCCGGAAGCATTGCGTATGGAAGGCGCTCCTCGCACTATAAAATTTGCGTTAGGTGAAAATCCGACACGCGTACACGGAGGTGGTAATAACATTGTGCCGCGTACCCGTATGGGGGTTGAGTTTGTAATGCGTGAAGCATTCTCAAAAGCAAAGGAATATACTGCGGCATGGGACAGCTATACGAAATCAAAATCACAGAAAGGATTTCGGGGTGCCCCGCCCGCGTATAACTACCGGCTTGAGACATTAGGCGAGATCCTGAAAGGAAACATTATCATTCACTGCCACAGCTACCGTGCCGATGAAATATATATGATGCTGAAGGTTTGTAAGGATTTCAGTATCCGGAAGATTGTATTTCAACACGTGAATGAAGGATTTAAAGTTGCTCCCGAACTCGCTGCGCAAGGAGCCATGGCATCTGTATTCTCCGACTGGTGGTCGTATAAATTTGAAGTATACTACTCAACAGCCTATAACGCTGCTATACTTACGAAGAATGGAGTAACCACATCGATCAACTCCGATGATGGCGAATTGATGAGACACTTGTATCACGAAGCTGCTAAAACACAAAAGTATGGTGCACTGACCGATGATGAAGCGCTGGCACTCATCACCATCAACCCTGCCAAGCAACTCGGTATTGAAAATCGTGTTGGTTCGATTGAAGTGGGTAAAGATGCAGATATAGCGATCTTTAAAAGTCACCCGTTATCAAGCTATACTATACCGATGATATCCATTGTAGATGGTATCGTACGATTTGATCGCGAGAAAGACCAGGACGATATGCGCCTGTACGTAGATCCGAAGCAGGAGATCGAGATTGCTACATTCGAAGATCGCGATCACGAACATGAAAGCTGCATGGAAGGAACATACTCTGAGTTTGAGACAATCTTTAATGTTAACTAAGCACACGATCATGAAACGAAACATACATTTATACTTCAGTATACTCGTTATACTTTTCTGTGCTGCAACGTCAGGGCTACAGGCACAATCACCGAAGGCCGTGTTCGGAACTTTCGCACTTACCAACGGTACGATTGAGACAGTAACCAAAGGCGTTATTCAAAACGGAACAGTTATCATTACCAACGGAAAAATCACAGCCGTGGGTACATCTGTAACTGTACCGGCCGGTGCACAGGTTATAGATTGTAAAGGTCTCTGGATATACCCGGGTATGATCGACAGCTTCACACAACTTGGATTAAGTGAAGTTGCGTCCGATCCGCGTACGCGTGACTTTGAAGAGGTTGGCGATATCATTCCGCAGGTACATGCTATAACGGCTGTTAACCCGAACTCGGCATTGATCCCGGTAACGCGCATCAGCGGAGTAACGACTGTTATTGCTGCACCGCGTGGCAGTCTCGTGTCCGGTACAGCAGCGCTGATTGATCTTCACGGCTATACACCTGACCAGATGTTTGCAGGGTTTGAAGGAGTCGTGTTACAATTTCCGGATGTAGTCAGAAGAGGTTTCTTTGATCGCAGAACGGATGATGAGTTGAAGAAAGACTACGAAAAGAAACTGAACAAGCTCAATGAAGCGTGGGACAAAGCGATCGAGTTTCACAAGATCGACTCTGCGTCAAAATCGAAAGGTATATCGTACTATCCTGAAATGGAGGCGTTGCTTCCGGTAATTCGCGGAGAGCGATCATTGATGATACAGGCCGATGCAGCGAAAGATATACTCAACGCATTGCAGTGGGTAAAGGACAGAAAGGTAAAGAAAGTTATACTGGTAGGCGTACTGGAAGGCTGGCGTGTTGCAGCAGAGATTGCCAAAGCAAACATCCCGGTAATCACTGGTCCTATACAGGAGTTACCGTCACGCGATTACGATCGTTATGACAAAGCCTATGCAAATGCAGGGTTGATGAAGAAGGCCGGCGTGAAAGTAGCACTCTGTACACAGGAAGCGCGTGGTAACGTACGTAATCTTCCATACCATGCAGCCTTTGCTGCGAGCTATGGCCTTGGCCGTGAAGAAGCACTGAAGGCAGTGACAATCGTACCCGCAGAAATTTTTGGTGTCGCTGATCGCATCGGTTCGATTGAAGTAGGTAAAGATGCTACGTTGTTCATCAGCGATGGCGATCCGTTTGAGACCAAGACAAACATCAGGCAGGTATTTATCGATGGCTGGAAAATACCAATGGTAAGCAGACAGACTGAACTATACGAGGAGTTCCTGAAGCGTGAACCGGGTGTGAGTAAGAACTAGCTCCAAGCAAAATAAATAGCACAGCAGAAGCCGTCCTGACTTTTCAGGGCGGCTTCTTTTTTATAACTTATGGAATATGTCATCACAGCAGCGACTTGTTCATCTACGCGAGCTTCGGTTGAAGAAGATCACGATTGTGCGTGCTGTGAAGGATACGATCTTTATTTCGTTAGGTGTACTCTCCGCTGCCTTTGGACTAAAGGGATTTTTACTGCCGAACTCTTTCCTGGATGGCGGTGTGATGGGTATATCATTGCTCACCAATGTGCTCACCGATATAGACCTTGCCTACCTGGTGGTTATTATAAATATACCTTTTATTGTTACGGGGTATAAGCAGATATCAAAGCTCTTTGCTATAAAGACACTGGTTGCTATAACAGCACTGGCGTTTTGCCTTTCGTTTGTAGAGTTTCCTCTGATTACGGATGATAAGTTGCTGATCGCTTTCTTCGGTGGTTTCTTTTTAGGATGCGGTATAGGCCTGTCAATACGAGGAGGAAGTGTAATTGATGGTACAGAAGTGCTGGCGATCTATGTCAGTCGTAATACACCGCTAACGGTAGGCGATATAATTCTGCTGTTCAACATCGCTATATTTGGGTTTGCGGCTTACCTCATCAACATTGAGACAGCGCTCTATGCGATATTAACCTATCTGATCGCTTCCAAAACAGTTGACTTTGTAGTACACGGTATTGAAGAATATACCAGTGTGATGATTGTATCGGAGAAGAGTATTGAAATTAAAGATGCTATTACCGAAAGAATGGGAGGAGGCGTGACAATCCTGAAAGGAAAGAGTGGCTTCGGCAAAACCGGACATCGTACCAAAGATCAGGATGTGATCTTCTCAGTGATCACGCGACTGGAGTTGCAAAAACTAAAAACTGAAATTGCCAAGATTGACCCTGAAGCCTTTGTTGTAGAGAACAGCGTGAATGATATAAAGGGAGGCATGATCAAGAAGCGTCCGCTGGAATAAAATAGTTTAGCCCGCAGAAGGCGCAGATTAACGCAGAATATATTTGTAAAAAAAACGTCTGCGTCTATCTGCGAAATCTGCAGGCCAAAAAGTTATCGAATTACAAATGGAATCTCCACCTGTTGCTTCGAACTATTCACGCCATATATATACCCACGGCCTTTATACTTGGCAAAGAACTCGCTGATTTCTTCCGGTTCTTTTACGCGTTGGCGGTTGATGGCTACAATGGTAAAATTCTCGGGTAAGCCGATCTGCTTCAGCACACTGTTATCTTTTATCTTGAATACTTTAACACCGTAGCGTGTACCTTCCAACTGTGCACCCAGACTTGAGTCGGTTAATATTTTGCGTTTGATGATCTCCGTAGTTCCGTTCTGGTTGATCAGCGTAAGCGATGCCGTATTGGATTTACCGTCACGCATATAGGTAAATGTAATTTTGTCGCCAGGATTGTGATAGCTCAACTCTTCTTCAAATTCACTCTGACTGTTTACTGTAACATCGTTGATCTTGGTAATAACATCACCAAGCTTAAGGCCTGCCTGAAACGCTGGCCCTTCACGATCAAGTTGCTCCAACAGCACACCGTTGTAATTTTTTACATTGGTTGGCAAGTCATACTTCTTGGCGTGTTCATAATCATACTCTACAACACTGCCTCCGAAGAAAGCTTTTTGCGACAAGCCGTATTTCACCAGGTCGTTGAAAACTTTTTTCGCTATATCAATTGGTATAGCAAAAGCATACCCGGTATACGAACCTGTGCGCGAAAGTATAGCAGAGTTTATACCTACCAACTCGCCCGTCTTGTTAACCAACGCACCACCTGAGTTGCCCGGGTTAATGGCAGCATCGGTTTGAATAAATGATTCGATTGGAAATTTATCTTCGAGTATACCAATGCGTCTTCCTTTAGCACTTACTATACCTGCAGTAACTGTAGAGGAAAGTGAGTAGGGGTTACCAACAGCAATTACCCATTCGCCAACCTGCACATTCTTTGAACTTCCTAATGTTATAGCCGGCAGGTTGTTCGCTTTGATCTTGATCACCGCGAGGTCGGTAGAAGGATCGGTTCCCACCAGTTCGGCAGGGTATACCTGTTTGTTATAGTTTACTTCGATGCGCTCGGCAGTTTCTACCACGTGGTTGTTCGTTACAATATAGCCGTCTTCAGTAAAGATCACACCAGAGCCACTGCTCACCTGGGTGCGATTACCTCCGCCACCTTCACCAAAGAACCAGTCCCAGTACGAATAAGAAACCCCTTGTGATATACTATTGATATATACCACACTCTGTGTAGCTTTTGATGCAGCCTCACTGAAGTCAACCGCAGGAGCAGCCACCGTGCTGGTGGAGGTATTGCCGGATGAAATATAGGGAACAGCCGAGTCGTAGCGCACAGCGCTGAATTGAGTATCAGCTGGTTGCTCGTTGTTAGCAAGCTCGGGTTTTACAACCAGGTGGTAGAAAGTATACGATCCGCCAAAACCCGCCAAAAAGGCAAGAACAATTATCTTAACAGTATTCTTCATATTGAAAACTTAGTATGCATTAATCATTCCAGACAGATGAAGTGATCGTCTGAAAAGTTTGAAATCAATTCATTTTAACTCTAAAAAAGCAAAACAAGTTTAGATTTCAGGGCTCAATTTTAGGAAATTAAAGAATTAGAAGATTGAAAAATTGAAATATTGGGAGGCTAGAAGCTTCCTCCAATCTTTCAATCTTAAAATCTTTCAATCTTCCAATTCTTATTAGTTTTGTAACCATGGGAATCCGCTCTTTTCTGGCAAAACCGTTTGCCGCCTATATCGCTTCACAAACCAGGCAGTGGGCTATGCAACCTGGAAAATTCCAGATGCAGATATTGCATTCACTGGTCGAACACGGCAAGTCTACTGCGTTTGGTAAAGATCACGACTTCGCATCCATTCGCACATACGATGATTTTAAAAAACACGTACCCATTCGCGATTATGAATTGCTGAAATCATATTTCGACCGGGTCGTAAAAGGTGAGGCTGATGTGCTGTGGAAAGGCAAGCCCCTATATCTCGCAAAGACATCGGGTACAACATCGGGTACCAAATATATACCCATCACGAAGGATTCTGTTCCGTATCATTTTAACAACTCGCGCAACGCAGTGTTAAGCTATGTGCACGAAACAGGCAACGCATCTTTCTTGGATGGCGGTCTTATATTTCTTTCCGGTAGTCCGGAGCTCGATGAGAAAGCCGGTATAAAAGTAGGTCGTCTCTCCGGTATAGCGAATCACCATGTGCCTTCATACCTGCGAACCAACCAGAAGCCAAGCTATAAAACCAACTGTATAGATGATTGGGAAGAGAAACTCGATCGCATCATCGATGAGACACTGAAAGAAAACATGACGTTGATCTCCGGCATTCCACCCTGGGCACAAATGTACTTTGATCGCATTCAGGCGCGCACAGGTAAAAAGATCAAAGATGTATTTCCTAACTTTTCGATGTTCGTATACGGTGGTGTAAACTTTGAACCGTATCGTGCGAAGTTGTTTGATTCGATTGGTAAGAAAGTAGATTCAATTGAGACATATCCGGCATCAGAAGGATTTATAGCGTACCAGGACTCACAGGTTGAACCGGGATTGTTGCTGCAATTGAACAGCGGAATCTTCTATGAATTTGTTCCGACAGAAGAATACTTCAACGACAATCCACGCAGGTTAAGTATCGAAGAAGTAGAGCTCGGCAAGAACTATGCACTCATCATAAACAGCAATGCAGGTTTGTGGGGATACTCGATTGGCGATACTGTCAAGTTTGTTTCTAAAAATCCATATAGATTGATTGTCTCCGGACGGATCAAACATTTTATATCTGCCTTCGGTGAGCACGTGATTGGTGAAGAAGTGGAGAAAGCCATGAAATATACCATGGAGAAATTTCCGGAAGCCGAGTTGATCGAGTTCACCGTTGCACCCAATGTGGCTCCGAAAGAAGGCATGCCGCATCACCAATGGCTTGTGGAATTTTCACGGGCACCGCATGACCTGGCGGCTTTTTCTATTGAACTCGATAACCAGATGCGCAAGCTGAATGTTTATTACGATGATCTTATATCGGGCAACATTCTTAGAACGTTGATCATAACATCATTGAAACGCAATGCATTTATCGATTATATGAAGTCGCTCGGCAAACTTGGTGGGCAAAACAAAGTGCCGCGTTTATCGAACGACCGTAAAATTGCGGATGTGTTGCAGGATTATGCCGTTTAGGACATCGCTTTGCCGGCTGGTGAAGAGTATAAAACTAATTGCTTATTTTTGTACAAACGTGCCGATACAATAAACATAATCAACCGGAGCTGCGTGGCTTGCTAAACACGTTTCAAGATGCCATCAGCTAAATCGGGAAACAATCATTCAATAATCACCGCATAACATTGGGTAAGAAAAAGAATATCGCGATACTGGGTTCCACAGGTTCCATCGGAACACAGGCATTAGAAGTTATCGCGGCACATCCGGAAGCTTTTGAAGTTGAAGTGCTCACGGCTCAGAACAATGCTGCGCTGTTGATTGAACAGGCTATAAAGTTCAAACCAAATGCGGTGGTAATTGTAAATGAAGATCATTACATCACCGTAAAGGATGCACTGGCAAAAGAAGATGTGAAAGTATATGCCGGTGAAAAGGCATTGGCAGATATAGTACAGATGGAAACCATTGATCTTGTACTTACTGCGCTGGTAGGATACTCGGGTTTACGCCCCACTATAAAGGCCATTGAAGCCGGTAAAACAATAGCACTCGCCAATAAAGAAACGCTTGTTGTGGCAGGTGATTTAATAACACGACTCGCGCGCGAGAAGGGAGTAAATATATACCCGGTAGATTCAGAACACTCTGCTATATTTCAATGTATCGTAGGAGAGTTTCATAACAAGATCGAAAAAATTATACTGACTGCTTCGGGCGGACCGTTTAGAGGAAGAAAGAAAGATGAACTGGTGGCTGTAACAAAAGCGCAGGCATTGAAACATCCGAACTGGAGCATGGGTGCTAAGGTAACGATCGACTCCGCTACACTCATGAACAAAGGTCTTGAGGTAATTGAAGCAAAGTGGTTGTTCGGTCTTCGCAGCAACCAGGTGGAAGTAGTGGTGCATCCTCAATCGATTATACACTCGCTGGTACAGTTTGAAGATGGCTCGATAAAAGCGCAAATGGGACTGCCCGATATGAAGCTTCCCATTCAGTTTGCCATGACTTTCCCCGACCGGTTAAAATCAGATTTTCCTCGTTTTGATTTCAGTAATTACCCGTCATTAACGTTTGAAAAACCTGATACGGAAACTTTTCGTAATCTTGCACTGGCATTTGATGCGTTGACACGTGGCGGAAACATGCCCTGCGTTTTAAATGCTGCCAATGAAGTGGCTGTGGCCGGATTTTTGAAGGATTCAGTAGGATTTCTTGAAATGTCGGATATTGTTGAACGATGCCTTTCAAAAATGGATTATGTGCTAAACCCTTCGTATGAAGATTACGTGAACACTGACAAAGAGACACGCGTTCGGGCACTTGAAATGATAAAATCAGTTTAAAGGCGTTTATATTCAATCACACACATCACACACAAATGAATTGCGTAACAGATAACGATAAAGGATAAAGAATGGATTGGATGGTAAGTTTAGCTCAGCTTCTGTTGAGCTTGTCATTTTTGGTAGCGGTGCATGAAATGGGGCACTTGTTAGCAGCAAAATATTTCGGAATGCGGGTTGAGCAGTTCTCCATTGGCTTCCCTCCAAAATTGTGGTCCTTCCGAAAAGGCGAAACAGAATATGCGATCAGCGCTATACCACTGGGTGGATACGTGAAGATCTCCGGTATGATTGATGAGTCGCTCGATACCGAAACGATGAATCAACCGCCACAGCCTTGGGAGTTTCGCTCGAAGCCGGCATGGCAACGTCTCATCGTAATGCTGGGGGGTATAGTAGTAAACGTAATTGTAGGGATTATCATTTTTATAGGTATAACATTCGCCTTCGGTGATACATACCTGTTGAAAGATGAGATCAATAACCTCGGTGGTATCAGTGCAGGACCGATCGGTAAACGCATCGGTTTACAGAGCGGTGATAAGATCGTAAAGATCAACGGCCACGACTTTAAATACTTTGATGATATCGTTCGTCCGCAGACGTTGCTGGCAGACAACGCATACTATACTGTAGAACGTAACGGTAAACTTGTTGACGTTCCTATTCCTGCGGACTTAATTCAGAAATTCAACAAGAAAGACAGCGCGTTGAATTTCATTCAATACCGTATACTTCCGATCGTAGGTAAAGTAGCAAAAGACTCCGTTGCTGATAAAGTAGGTTTGAAAGAAGGTGACCTGTTCACCGAGATCAACGGTGTGCCATTCAAGTATATGGATGAGCTTCATACCTATATCAAGACCGAAGCTGTTAAACACGACTCTATCTCTTTTAAAGTTATACGCGATGGTAAGGAGCTTACCTTCAAGGAAAGTTTCGAAGGCAGAACAGCCATAGGTTTTGCACCGATGGTAACAAAAGATTATCTGAAGAAAGCAGAAGTAACGATCGAATACGGATTCCTCGAATCTATACCACTGGGTACAGAGCGCGCCTTCCAAACGTTGAATACACAGATCCGCGCATTCGGTAAAGTAATTACCGGTGTCCTCTCTCCGAAAGAATCATTGTCTGGTCCAATTGGTATCATGCAGGCATATGGTGTGGAGTGGCAGTGGGAACGCTTCTGGTCACTCACCGGAGTTCTTTCATTGGTGCTCGCGTTTATGAACCTGCTTCCTATACCGGCACTGGATGGTGGTCACGTGATGTTCCTTTCATACGAAATTATATCACGCAGAAAACCGTCTGATAAATTCCTCGAAGCCGCACAGAAAGTAGGGATGGTATTCCTGCTGGCGCTGATGGTATTCATCTTTGCTAACGACATTATCAAGTTGTTCTGATTGTAACAACTTTCGATCACATAAGACAATAAAAAGAAAGGTCGCTCTGTAACGGAGCGACCTTTCTTTTTGTCGAAGTATATATATCGAGATGTTTATTCCTCCGTCTTGGTGATTTCGAACTCAACCCGTCTGTTCAAGCCGCGATCTTCGTCTGTCTTTTCTTCTACAATCGGTTTTGAACTTCCGTAGCCGTGTGCTTCAATGCGCTTGGTGCTTATTTTATATTGATAAACGAGATAAGCTTTAATAGCATCGGCACGTGCCTGCGAGAGTTTAAGATTCGACATTTCATTGCCTTGCGAATCAGTATGGCCGGATATACTGATGGATAATTTAGGATGATCGATCAGGAAGTTTGCAATCTTGTTCAGGTCATCGTGCATGGTTGGAAGTATATCGGCTTTACCATTTTCAAACTCGAGCGACTTGAAGGCCATTTTACTTTCAATCGGTTCTGTCTCCAGGTTCATTTCACGATCGCCTTCCATATAGAAAATCTGTTCAATGCGGAAGAAGTCATCGCCCTGAATAATGAGCAGGTAATTTCGCTTGTTAATCAAACGAAAATCGAACGAACCGTCTTCGCGTAAAAACTTCGGTGCTACCTCCACGCCTTTATCCAGATCAATAACGGAAACTATACCTCTGAATGGTTTCTTCGTTTCTGAATTTATCAACGTTCCCTTGAGTCTCACAATCGCTTCGGGCTGGGCTTCCATCGGTACGGGGAAGGAGTATAGATCGAGGTTGTTCAGATCATCGGCAGCCGAGCGCGCATAGTATAAACGATTCGACTCGGAGTCAATCGTAAAGTAATATTCACTGCCGGGACCATTCACAAGCGGCCCTATATTTTTAGGCTCGCCCCAGTTCTTACCCTGACTGTATGATTTGTAAATATCGAAGTCGCCAAAGTTTAACGGCTGTCCGTTCGAGCTGAAGTATAGCACTTTAAATCTATGGTGGTAAAACGGACTCACTTCAAAGGCACGTGTGTTAATGATCGGACCTATATTTTGTGCTTTTTGCCAAACACCTTTTGAATCTTTTACAGCAAAGTATATATCTGAAAATCCGAAACCGCCAATGCGGTCGGAAGAGAAATATAGTGTATCACCGGAATGTGATAACGAAGGTTGAGAATCCCATGAAGCCGTGTTGATATTCGGGCCAAGGTTACGCGGTGTACCCCATGTGCTATCGCCCTTCAGATCGGCAACAAATATATCGCAGTTACCATACGAGTCAGGTGAATTGCAGCGGGCAAAGTATAAATGCTTGCCATCTTTACTCAGACTTGCCGAGCCTTCGTTATACCGTGTGTTCACCGTTTTGAATTCTTCCGCAAAGCCCCATACCGTGTCTTGTTTTATAGTATAGAACAGGTCTTCATTATACGTTTTGTTAAGCGGATCAATTTTAGAATTACGCTTCGAGGTAAACAATAATACGTTATCGATGTTACCAATGGTTGGGCCGTAATCTTCTTTCTCCGAGTTTACGCCATAGCCCATATTTAACAACACACCTTGTGGCGGACGAAGTGTATCGATCTCTTTTCGGAATGCTACCAGTTCATAGTATTGTTGCAGCGGTACATACAGATCTTTTTCATTGCGGGTAAGCGTATCATACTCGCGTTGCAACTGTTTTTCATCTATACTCTGTTTGTAGTGTTTCAACACAAGCTTGTATAGCAGCACGGCTTCACCGGGAGGTCCTTGTTTTTCAGACAGCTTGGCAAAGTCCCAGAGTAATTGAATGTCGTGCGAAAAATTATCAACACCAAAGTTCTTCACATACGCTTTTAACTCGGTATATTCCTGTTCGTAATCACCGGTTGCAGCTAATGCTTTTATTCTACCCAACTTGGTTGCATCTTTATAGTAGCGAACCTTATTGAGATTCGGAAAATCGAAAATGTCAGATTGGCTGTAGCTTGTCAGGCTATCATTTAGTTGTACGATTCCTCCCTTTTTGAATTTCTGTTTAGGCTTTTGAGCCAGGGACGAAACGTGAACCAACAACCAAAAGGCTGTTAATAAGATCAAAAAGTAGGTTTTCACAGAACCTTTGTTTGGTAAAAAATTCACGCCAGATGGATAAAGTTGATACAATTTTACTTCTTTTACAACTCTCTTGGCATTACTATTGTCCTTTAGGCGAACCTGGTATACAACCATCGCTGATACGAAACGCGTGTCAGTTTGGCACCTTATAAACGAAAGCATGTTCAAATCATTACCTATACAACTCGTTCAGGAAGATTCAGACGATCTTATTCAACTGATTAATCCCGAACAGGAATCTGATCTGAAGCCGGAAGATTTACCGGAAGAACTCTCGATTCTTCCTATAAAAAATACAGTACTCTTTCCGGGAGTTGTTATTCCTATAACGGTAGGAAGACAAAAATCTATCAAGCTTGTTAAAAAAGCTTATCAGGGAAATCGAATCATTGGCGTAATCGCTCAAAAGAATTCACAGGCTGAAGAGCCTACTATAGAAGAATTATACCGCACCGGTACCGTAGCAAAAATTATCAAGATGCTCGTGTTGCCCGATGGTAACACTACGATTATCATTCAGGGCAAAAATCGTTTTACCATAAAAGAATTTGTGCAGGAAGAACCGTTCCTCACAGCACGCATTCAGCTGCAACCCGAACCGGCTTTGAATGTTAATGGTAAAGAAGCCAAAGCATTGGTGCAGTCGCTGAAAGATGCAGCTTCAAAAATTCTAAAGCTCAATCCCGAACTTCCGCAGGAAGCACAGGTAGCACTGGACAATATATCCAGCATGTCGTTCCTGGTACATTTCCTTTCTTCAAACCTCAATGCAGAAGTAGGCGAGAAACAAAAGATACTTGAGACACAGAATATAATTGAGCGCGGTACACTGCTGCTTCAGTTTATGCTGAAGGATGTACAGATGCTCGAGATCAAACACGAGATCCAGAAGAAAGTACATACTGATATCGATCAGCAGCAACGCGACTACTTCCTGCGTCAACAGATAAAAGTATTGCAGGATGAACTGGGTTACGATGGTCCGGATAAAGAAGTAGAAAAATTCCGGAAGCGTGCCGAAGGTAAAAAATGGTCGAAGCAGGCAGCGGATCATTTCAACCGTGAGCTTGATAAACTTTTGCGCATCAACCCGATGGCAGCTGAATATCCGGTAGCGATGAACTACGTGGAATTTATGCTCGATCTTCCGTGGGAAGATTATACGATAGATGATTTCGATCTGAAGCGCGCCAGAAAAATACTGGATCAGGATCACTTTGGTCTTGAAAAAGTAAAGACGCGTATACTCGAATATCTTGCTGTACTAAAGCTGAAGCAGGATATGAAGGGACCTATACTTTGCTTGTATGGTCCTCCCGGTGTAGGTAAAACTTCATTAGGTCGTTCTATAGCAAAAGCCTTGCAACGTAAATATGTGCGCATGTCGTTAGGCGGCGTGCATGATGAAGCTGAAATACGCGGCCATAGAAAAACCTATGTAGGTGCTATGCCGGGTAAAATTTTGCAGAACATCAAGAAGTCTCAATCATCCAACCCGGTATTTATACTCGATGAGATCGACAAAGTAAAATCAGATTTTCGTGGCGACCCATCGTCTGCATTACTCGAAGTACTAGACCCGGAGCAGAACAATGCTTTTGGCGATAACTACCTCGAAGTAGATTACGATTTATCAAAAGTACTTTTCATTGCTACAGCCAACTCGCTTGATACGATACATCCTGCTTTGCGCGATCGTATGGAAATCATCGAAGTAACGGGCTATACACTCGAAGAGAAAGTTGAGATTGCCATCAAACACCTTATACCGAAGCAACTGAAAGAACACGGCTTGAAAACTTCGGATGTTAAGTTTTCGAAAGATGCTGTTATTAAGACAGTCAATGCCTATACCCGTGAATCAGGTGTTCGTAACCTCGAGCGGAAGATTGGTACGTTGGTGCGCAATGTTGCCAAGTCTGTAGCCATGGAAGAACCGTACGACAAGGTGATATCTGAAGAGACTGTTCGTAAAGTTTTAGGTGCCGAAATATTTGACGAAGAGTTATACCAGGGGAATGATATAGCAGGCGTAGTAACGGGTTTAGCCTGGACACAGGTAGGAGGAGAGATACTCTTTGTTGAATCAAGTTTGAGTCGCGGTAAAGGTGTACTCACTATATCCGGACAACTTGGTGATGTGATGAAAGAATCAGCAATGGCTGCGCTTTCATATCTCAAATCCAATGCTGAAGCGTTAGATATAGATCATCGTTTATTTCAACAGTACGATCTGCATATACACGTTCCGGCCGGAGCTGTTCCGAAAGACGGACCCTCTGCAGGTATCACGATGTTTACTTCACTCGCATCAATCTTTACTCAGCGTAAGGTTCGCGCGAAGCTTGCCATGACGGGCGAGATCACACTGCGTGGTAAAGTACTGCCGGTAGGAGGTATCAAAGAAAAAATACTGGCTGCCAAGCGCAGTGGTATAAAAGAACTCATCCTCAGCGCCAAGAACAAGCGTGACATCGATGAAATCGAGAAGCACTATCTCAAAGGACTTACCTTCCACTATGTAGATACCGTGGACGATGTACTGAAGATCGCCCTCATGAAAGAGAAGATAAAGGAGCCGATGAAGTTCATCTTCGCCGATCAGAAAACAATCAGTCAGAATTGATCTTTCTTCCTATAGCATACCGACATTGCATCGCGAGGCTTACCGGCCGCGGTGCAATGTTGAGCGCTTTTATTTTCCTTGTAAACAGCCCGCATACTTACGAGGGCATGGCTTGAGACAAGAAGGTTTAAAAATGCCAGCATGTTTTACGATATTGCAGTTTAACTCTATTTTGTGAAGCAGATACTGCCGGCAATACTGGTTCTCTCATCTCTGGTTTCGTTTGCCCAAACAGGCGGACAGAAGTCTTTTGAGTTTTTGAACGTTGCCAATAATGCGAGGCTTGCTGCAATAGGTGGTGTCAATACATCGCTGACCGATCGTGATGTAAATTTTTTTTACTCCAACCCTTCGCTGATTTCTGATTCGTTAGCAGGCTTTGCTTCCGCTACATACCAGTTCTACGTGGCAGACGTTGGGCAATCAACCGTTTCATACGCACATAAGTTTAAAAATATAGGTACACTGCTTTTTGGTGTGCAACATCTGAGCTACGGAACCATGCAGGGTTACGATGCATCGGGAATGGAGATCGGTACATTTAAGTCTGGCGAAACAGCTATCGTGATTGGTAAAAGTCACCAGGTTTCTAATTTCAGAGTCGGGGCGAATGTGAAGATGATCTTTTCCAACATTGCCGGGTATCGTGCCACTGCTGCTGCTATAGATTTTGGCGGGGTGTTTGTACATCCTCATCACGACTGGCGTATAGGGCTGGCGGTAAAAAATATGGGAATAGTTTTTTCTGAATACTCGGAGTCGAGCAATTCAGAGCTCCCGTTCGATGTGCAGTTGGGAACGACATTCAAGCCTGAACATATGCCGTTACGGTTTTCAATTACAGCGTATAACCTGGCGCGAAAGAGTGTTACGTACTACGATGCTGCGAGCGGACAAGACGAACCGGGAGGATTGGATAAGGTACTGAGGCGCATTAACTTTGGCGCTGAAATTTTAATACATCGCAATGTAAATATACTGGCAGGCTATAATTACCTCACACACCAGGAATTGAAACTGGAAAATGGAGGAGGAGGTGCCGGGTTGTCATTCGGCTTTTCGGCACGCATCCGTTCGTTTGAATTCGTCTTCAGCAGAAGCGGATATGTAGCGGGTAAAGCCGGGTATGGATTAACATTGTCATCGAATATAAATCGAGTGTTGAGAAGAGTATAAAATTATGATGGACGAAAAATATTTAACACCGAAACAGATTGTTGAGGAACTTGATAAATACATTATAGGACAGAAGGAAGCTAAACGTAATGTAGCAATAGCACTGCGTAACCGCTGGAGAAGAATGAACACGAAAGCGGAGATACAGGGAGAAATTGTACCAAACAATATACTCATGATCGGTGCTACCGGTGTTGGTAAAACCGAGATTGCCCGCAGACTCGCCAAGCTTGCTGATGCTCCTTTTGTGAAAGTAGAAGCTTCTAAATTTACCGAAGTAGGATATGTAGGCCGCGATGTGGAAAGCATGGTGCGCGACCTCGTAGAGCAATCGGTAAACATGGTAAAGGCGCGCAAGAAAGAAGAGGTAAAGGAGAAAGCAGCGCAGGCTGTGGAGGATGCTATACTCGATGCCCTGATACCACCGCTGCGCCAGCAGCAACCACGTTCAACCGGATTTTCCACGCAAACAGAAAATTCAAATGATATACCTACGAGTGATGTAGAGTTAAACGAACGTACACGCAATCACTTCCGCGATAAGATACGCAATGGCGAGCTCGAAGATCGCAAGATCGAGATCAGCATTAAAGGCGGAAGCGGATCAAACGTAGGCATGATCGGTGCCGGCATGATGGATGAAGTATCCATGATGAACCTGCAGGAAATGCTGAACGGTATGATGCCGAAGAAAAGCAAGAAACGTAAAGTTACCGTGGCAGAGGCCCGCAGAATTTTACTCGATGAAGAAGCTGCCAAGCTCATCGATATGGATGAAGTAAAGGAAGAAGCTATACATCGCGCAGAGAATGCCGGTATCATTTTCATTGATGAGATCGATAAGATTGCTTCAGGTTCCAAGAAAGGCGGCAGTGGTCCGGATGTAAGTCGCGAAGGTGTACAACGCGATCTGCTTCCTATAGTCGAAGGAAGTACCGTGAACACAAAGCATGGTGTTATAAAAACAGATCACGTGTTGTTCATTGCTGCCGGAGCATTTCACATTTCAAAACCATCCGATCTTATTCCGGAATTGCAGGGACGTTTTCCGATTCGTGTTGAATTGAATAACCTGACGAAAGAAGACTTCATTCAGATATTGAAAGAGCCGAAAAACGCACTTACCAAACAATACCAGGCGTTATTCGAAGCCGAAAGTGTTGAGATAAGTTTTGCCGATGATGCTATTGAAGAAATTGCCAGTACAGCGTTTACCATTAATGCTGAAGTAGAGAATATAGGAGCGCGCAGGTTGCATACGGTGATGAGCAGATTGTTGAATGAATTTTTGTTTGATGTACCGGATAAGATTGGTCCCAACGCGCGACTGCTCATTACGGCAGATATGGTGCGCGAGCGAATGGCGGGCCTTATAAAAAATAAAGACCTGAGCGAATACATTCTCTAAATGAAATATACAAGGCTTGCGATTATTATACTCGGTATAGCAATGACTATAGCTATACCGGCTATTGGTCAGGATGATGTTTCCGTCGGAGCCTTTCCGGAACCCGGGTATGATTCCGTAAGATCGAAGTATATAAAAACATTCCCCAATCATTTCTTTCTCTGGCCGGTGCTAAAGCAACGCAGGCTGGGTTTTGAAATGCAGCGCGAGAAAGACAGCAAGACTTCTGTATCGTATCGTTCCAACAAACCGTATAGTTTAGGACTCGGTATGTACTTGTTCGAGTTGGCGATAGAAGTAACTTTTGCATTGCCGCAAGACGAAACCAACAGACGCATTTACGGTGAATCAGATGCCAGCGATTTGCAGTTAAACATCATCGGGCGCAAGTGGGGCATTGATGCGTATGTTCAGAATTACGATGGCTTTTATGTTGACGATCCGGATGTAAAGATACCGGCTAACCAGCCGTACCCGCATCGCCGGGATATTGAAACCAACAACAACGGTGTAAGTGTAAACTATACGTTCGATAACAAACGCTTCTCGTTCCGGTCAACCTATAATTTTATAGATCAGCAGTTGCGTAGTGCCGGTTCATTCTTGTTGTTTG
>CBIHOZ010000061.1:0-36115 GCA_966211525.1 uncultured Chitinophaga sp.
TGTCCTAAGTATAAAAATGAAGTTATGGCTTACTCTAAGCAATAAAAATATATAACGCTCTCGCATGGCTACAGAGCATCCCGACATCAGTCGGGAGGGTCGGGGGTTCGAACCCCTCAGCTCCCACATCCAAGGCCGTCTCTAAAGAGACGGCCTTTTTGCTTTTTAAAAAGCTCGCGGTGTTGGAATAAAAACTCTGGCTGAAGTTTTCAGGAAGTCACATCTTTAGGACAACGTTCCTATTCTCCTATGCACCGCATTAACGTTTCTCTTGGTATCCTCTTTACTTTTCTGGCGACTGCATGTCTCGCGCAGTATGAGCATAATTATAAAATCCGAAAAATATCATCACCGAATTCCGTGGCAATGATCGGCAGGTTTGAAGGTATGTTTGATACGGAAGCAAAAACAGATTTTAAAGATTATCAGCGCGATCCCATCGTACAATCGATTAACATCGAACGACTCATTGCGCTCAAAAAAAGCGTCAGACAAGGATACTTCCTGGAAGATGACACACTCCAGCAATTTGTAAATGCCGTGCTCCGAAGAATTGCCGATGCCAATGATTTAAGTGATCAAACATACCGCTATGCATTTATAGCAGACAATGCCGCGCGATCAGCGAGCTGTCATGGTAAAGGTATATTTATTGTTAACATTGGCCTGCTGGCTGCCATTCGTAACGAAGATCAGCTTGCCTTTGTACTGGCCCACGAACTGGCGCACGATGAACTGGGGCATATCCGGGAAAAAATATTACTGGAGCGAAACGTAAAGCTTCAGGCAAAATCAAAAAAATTTATAAAGCAGGTATTCCGTTACAACAATGATATAGACCTGGAGGAACTTGAGGAATACAGGAACACCGCCTACCAGGTAATGCGCCACTCACGAGGTGCAGAGACAGCAGCCGATTCGTTAGGCTTGCTATACCTGGGCAAAGCTGGCTATCAAAAAACAGGTGAGTTAGAGTTACTGGATTTATTAAAAGAACAGGATAAACCTAAATATGAAATCGGTATAGACTTCTTTCTTCCGTTCGATAGCCCGCAATATCCGTTTCAAACGCATTGGCTTAATGAAAAACCCGCGGTATATAATGCATCGCGTAAAGGTGGTACAAATGTTTTCTCGTATGATTCGCTGTTGTCTCACCCGGACCTGCAGCGCAGATTGGCCTACCTCGATGCTGCCGAGTATGAGGTCGCGAATTATATACCCAATACAGAAACAAATCCGTCTTTCAGTATAGCGATTTCGGAACTTCAAATTATAAACAGCACGTTGCGTGCAGGTAAATTTGACCTCACGCTATACTATGCGATGCAAATGTTAAAAAAGTATCCTGAGAACAGATATGTTGTCAGTCGTATCGGTATAGCCTTGTTGAATTCATTGCTGGCAAAAGATAACAGTGTATTTCGCAGTATCGTGTCGCCCTATACAAGTACCTATAACGAAGAGCAGCGACTGATGAACAATCTTTTATACAATCTTGAACGCAAAGAGCTCGGAGAAATGGCGTATCACTTTATGAAACGTAAAGATCATTTCAACCCAAACGAACGAAGTCATTACTACTTACTCTGGCGCCTCTGCGACTTAACGTATCGATATGATGAGAAAAGCTCGTTGGCTAAATTATATACTTCCAAATTCAACAGCGACATCGGCGCGTTCAGTTTTAAGAAAGAATAACGACAGCAAAAAGCCATCAGATACATGATGGCTTTTAATTATCAACGCATTGCATGTTCTTTCGTCTGCAGTTTTTTCGCAGCCGATTTCTTTCTTGCTGCCAGTCTTGTAGCAGCCGTTCCTTTTTTCATGAGCGCCTTTGATCTGGCAACAGAATGTTTCGTATCGTTATTATGTTCGTGAACATCGCTGGTTGCAGCTTCAAAGGTATGTTCATGAAACTCCGATGTTGATTTCGAATATGTATTCATAACCTTAAAATTTAGATTACCCTCTATACAGAAAAACGGTACCCGCAACCTATGGAGGAATTAGTTTCTCATATCAGGCCGATAAACTCCACACTCCCCGGGATAAATGATGGAAAATACATCAACCCGCCGGGCACAGTCTTTTTATATCATTGTGCAGTTCATTTCCATTACAAAGAATAACTATTCTCAACGAAAGCTGAAATTGATATTCTTACACCTGAACAGATAAAGCTGAAGGAAAAATGAAAATGAATACGGAAGACTCCCGCATGGGAGTCTTCTCTTTTTTATGCCGGTATATTGTTAGGTATATAGTTAGCTATATACTTCCCTAATCAATACGGTGATGGACTCACCGATGACCAGCCTCCATCAATAATAAGCGATTGGCCCGTAATATGGCCGGCCTCAGGCGACACCAGGAACAAAGCAGCGTGTGCAATATCATCTGTGGTAGCGGGTCTCCCGGTAGGTGTTATCCGTGACCACGTACTTTCATAGGTTGCATCATGTACTGTGCGCTCTGTTAAAGTAGCGCCTGGCGCAAGTGCATTTACGGTAATTTTATACTCTGACAATTCTACAACCAACGTTTTAGCCAGCATCTCCAGCGCTGCTTTCGTCATGCCGTATGCTGCCAGGTTTTTATGCGCCTGGTGTCCTGTAACAGACGACATAAATAAAATTCTTCCACCGGTTTGTTGATCTTTCATTTTACGTGCCGCGGCCTGCGCTAAAAAGAAACTGCCAGCCAAATTTACTTTCATTACCGCGTTAAGATCCTCAGGAGTATAGCTTAGAAATTCTCCAAAGAGTGTAATACCGGCATTGGCGATAACTATATCTATACTTCCAAATTGTTTAACGGCTTCATCAACCATAGCTTCTATAAAAGATACATCTGAAGCATCACCGGGAAACGGTATACATATACCCTGCTCCTTTTGAATTTGCGTTGCAGCCTCACGCGCCAGGCTTTCTTCCTTATCATTTAAAACAACACGTACACCTGATGCCGCCAACTTGCGACAAATGGCGAGTCCTATACCCTGCCCCGCACCTGTAACAATAGCAACCTGTTTGGTAAACATATAGGTATATAATTAGTGTGAGTCGCGCGTTACTTCACTGCCCGATCCGCCCCGCAGGTAATCCATATCAGCGCCCAGGTGGGCCTGCTCAACATGGTTCTGATATAGTTGCACATATCCTCGGGTATATTTCTTATGCCTCGGTTTCCACGCAGTTCTTCGCGCAGCAAGCTCATCATCGGGTACATGTAGTATCAGCGAGCGGTTAGCAACATCCAATGAAATCACGTCACCGTCTTTTACCACAGCAAAATTACCACCCAGCGCAGCTTCCGGAGATGCATGCAGTACAACAGTTCCGAATCCCGTACCACTCATTCGCCCGTCTGATATACGGACCATATCATGTATACCCTGCTCCAGAAGTTTTTTAGGAATAGCCATATTCCCAACCTCAGGCATACCTGGATAGCCGATCGGCCCTACATTTTTTAAAACCAGTATACTGTCTGCATCAACATCCAGATCCGGATCATCGATTCGTTTTTTATAATCTTCTATATCTTCGAATACTACTGCTTTACCGGTATGCGTCATCAGTTTTACACTGGCAGCAGACGGCTTTATTACGGCACCATGTTCACATAAATTTCCTTTTACAATAGCAACACCCGATAGCGGACTAACTGGTGCAGCTACCGAAGCAATTACCTTCGGATCAAAACATGCAGCGCGCTGATAATTTTGCTGGTGTGTTTTACCATTCACCGTAATACAATCACGATGAAGATAACCATCGAGTTCACGCATCACAGCCGGTAAACCTCCTGCGTAGTAAAAGTCTTCCATAAAGTAATTACCCGATGGCTGAAGGTTAGCAAGCAGCGGTACATTGGCTGACAGACGATCGAAGTCTTCCAGCGAAAGCTCAACACCAATTCTTCCGGCTATAGCTAGCAGGTGTATAATAAAATTGGTTGATCCGCCTATGGCAGCGTTCACGACAATAGCATTCTCAAATGCCTGTCGTGTGAGTATATCGGAGAGTTTGAGATTCTCACGAACCATTTCAACGATACGGCTACCCGACAATTGAGCAACAACTTTTCTGCGCGAATCGGCAGCCGGTATAGCAGCATTCTCCGGTAACGACAAGCCGAGCGATTCAACCATGCATGCCATCGTAGAAGCTGTACCCATTACAGCACAATGTCCGCGGCTTCGGCACATGCAAGCTTCTGCTACCGTCAATTCTTCCTGCGACATATCGCCGGCACGCACAGCATCATTAAAGCGCCACACATCACTCGTGCTGATATCGCGTCCCTGATATTTACCCGTAAGCATCGGTCCGCCGGATACAACGAGTGTTGGAATATTAACACTGCACGCACCCATTACCAGCGAAGGTGTTGTCTTATCACATCCGCATAATAACACAACGCCATCTATAGGGTTGGCCCGAATGGACTCCTCAACATCCATACTCGCGAGGTTCCGGTATAGCATAGCCGTAGGCTTGATCAATGTTTCTCCCAGTGACATCACCGGAAACTCTACCGGGAACCCTCCGGCTTCAGATATACCGCGCTTTACAGATTCGGCAAGTTCACGAAAGTGTGCGTTGCAAGGTGTGAGTTCCGACCATGTATTACATATACCAATCACCGGTTTACCGCGCAGTTCATAATCAGGAATGCCCTGATTTTTCATCCATGCACGATAGATAAAACCATCTTTACCAGTTTTGCCAAACCAGCCCTGACTGCGAAGTTTTTCTTTCATATATCCAGGTATCAAAATGAAATCATGAAACTAAATATTACTTAAAAAAATCAAGGTATATCTATAGGGGTAGAAGATTGAAAAATTAAAAAATTGGAAGATTGAAAAATTGGACAACTGGATTTCCCTTGGAAATCTTTCAATCTTCAAATTCTACAATCTTATAATTTTATAATCTTACTAATTCCAGGAAATGAAATATAGCTATTTTCTCGTGTAACTTTGATTATCTAAACTTTACCGGCATGAACCCGATCTTCAAAAAGCTGAACTATAAAGACCAGAAGTTTATCCATGTGATCAATGCTCCCGACAGTTTTAAAAACGAGACGGATGAGATGCAAGATCTTGCTACCCTAAAGACGTCCCTTACGGGGGCAAAGGCTGTTGAGTTCTTCCTGGCGTTTGTTACGAAGCAGAAGGAAGTGGATGATCTTGCCAAAAAGATCTCGCCTTTAATGATTGAAGATGGCGTGCTGTGGTTTGCTTATCCCAAAGGATCATCCAAAAAGTACAAATGCGAATTTAATCGCGACAACGGGTGGAATGAATTGGGGAAACTTGGCTGGGAACCTGTTAGAATGGTAGCCATTGACGAAGACTGGAGTGCTTTACGTTTCCGGAAGGCTGAACACATCAAAACCATGACGCGAAACTTTGCAATGAGTGAGGCCGGTAAAAACAAAGTAGCCGCAGCAAAGGGGAAGAAAAAAGATAAATAACCACCGTGGCATAACACTTTCAGGTAAAAAGCCGACATTTTATTACATAGATTTTCGAGAGTGAGCAGGGTAGTCTATTTTTAGCACGGATAGTTATTTCCCTTAAATTTTTTCACTTCATGAAACTCCCGGCATTTATCTGTGCTCTGCTTTTTATTGTTTCTGCGCAGGCGCAATCTACTTTTATACCCAAAAATCTGGGCAGTGGAATAAATTCCGCTTACGATGAAGTGAGTCCGGTAATTTCTCCCGACAGGAAAACACTTTTTTTCAGTCGTAAAGATCATCCTCAAAATGGATACGGTGTCAAAAAAAGCGCTGACATCTGGATCAGCTCCCGGCAACCTGATGGCACATGGTCGACAGCAGAACGTTCTGCTTCGCTCAATTTAGGACAGTATAATTATGCACTCGCGCTTACTTCCGATGGCAACACGTTATTACTTTATACAGACGAAGGTCTCTCACTGGCATCCAAGCAAAATGATACCTGGTCTGCTCCACAGAAACTGAATATCAAAGCATCAAGTGATGCAACGCTAAGTGCTGATGGTAAATCGTTGTTATACCGGAAGGGCAGTAAACTATATATACTCGAAAAGAATGACAATGGCAGCTGGAAAGAAGCTATCGTTGCAGAAGGTATAAAAGGAAAAATTCAGACACCTCACCTGCTCATTGATAATAAAACATTATACTATACAGCATCGCGTAAAGACAAAGGCAAAGATATATTTGCTATAAAACGACTAGACACGGAATGGACAGCATGGTCTGCCCCTGTTGCATTGAACGACACGATTAATACAGCAGGCGATGAATCATCGCTAAAAACAAATGTAAACGGTGCCTGGGGCTACTTCTCATCCACAACAAATTCAACCGGCAAAGGCGACATCTTTGAAGTAAAGCTATTTGAAGATCGCCCGTATGTTTTAGTGACCGGTAAAGTTGTAAATGCAAAAACGAAACGCGTGCTGAAAGGCAAAGACATCACGATCGTGATGGATGGCAAACCTGTTGAACATGCTATCAACAAAGATTCAGCAACGTTCGAAATAAAAGTGCCGTTCGGCAAAAGTCACACAATAGCAGCAGAGCTATACCAATACGGAGCAAAGCCTTATACAATTGATGTCAGCGGTGATAAAGAATATCGCGAAGTAACTATTGACCTGGAAGAAGAGCCTGTCTCATTTGTACTGCTCAAAGGAAAACTGCTCATCAAGAATACCGATCAAACTATACCGGCATCTGCGAAAGCTAAAATTATAGTGGACGGTGAAGAGATGGATTCTGCGGTGATTGATCAGGCCAAAGGAACCTATACCATAAAATTAAATCATGGCACGATCTACTACGTACAGGTTAGTGCCCAGCACTTTGAATCGCTGCCCGATGTAGTAGACCTCAAAAATATAGATGGCTACGAAGAGATAACATTCGACCTGCAGGCCGATGCTGAAAAGATGGCGATTGTTACCGGAAGAATTATTGATAAAAAGACAGGCAACGTACTGGCTACTGGTATAAAGGCTGATGTAAAGGTTGAAGGCGTTTCGTCAGTGGCCGCGGTTGTTGATTCATTGACGAGTGAATATGAACTACGTTTCCCGTTAAAAGATCGTTATACGCTGAGCGCTGTGGTAACAGATTATTACCCGGTATACGAAACGATCGATGTAGTGAATGAGACAAACGAAGTACGCATTACCCACGATCTTATTGTTGTTCCTGTAGAACGCGGTCAATCGGTGCTGTTGAATAATATAGTATTTGAACCGGGCAAAACCGTGCTGGCCGCAGCGTCATTCCCCGAACTCGACAGACTCGCAGCTTATCTCGAAGCCAATCCTCACATTAAAATTGATATAGGGGCACATACAAACCCGTCTGTAAAAGTCTCTACCGCCAACCAGGCAAAAGCTGTAGCAACGTATCTTTTTGGTAAAGGTATTGCCAGGAACAGAATTACTTATCACGGCTACGGTACTTCCAAACCGGTAGCATCAAATAAGACTCCGGAAGGAAAGACAATGAACAAAAGAATAGAATTTACATTCGTAGAGAAGTAACGGTTGGGCTACTGCACAATTTCGATAACCCGACAATTGCACATCTATAGTTTATAAGTTCTCACGGTATAAAACAACAGAGCCCGATCAGTTTGACCGGGCTCTTGTATTTAGAGTTTAAACGTTCGCGTTTAATTTAGCTTCCGCATGCCTCACATGCATCCGGGTTATCCAGCGAACACATCATGTCAGACATTTTCTGTTCGTACTGCAGCGTAGTTTGCTGTGCATCGGAAGTTTGTGCTGCTACCACAGCTACCGGTTCAGCTACTGCTACATGCTGCTCTGCATTTGCAGTTGCCTCGGCTGCTGGCTGCTGAAGCGCTGATTTATCAAGGGTAAATTTGATAGCATCGGCTGCCGCGTTTGTGCGCAGGTAGTACATACCGGTTTTCAGTCCTTTCTTCCATGCATAGAAGTGCATTGAAGTAAGCTTACCGAAATTCGGGTTCGTTAAGTGTATATTCAGACTTTGAGACTGGCAGATATAGGCTCCACGGTCAGCAGACATATCGATGATAGCCTTCTGCGAAATCTCCCATACTGTTTTATAAATGTCTTTAATGTTCTGAGGGATCTCCGGTATATTTTGAATCGATCCGTTAGCAGCGATAAGTTTTTGTCTCATCGTTTCGCTCCATAAGCCGAGCGTCATCAGGTCTTTCATCAGGTGCTTGTTAGCGATGATGAACTCACCAGACAATGTTCTGCGGGTATAGATGTTCGAAGTATACGGTTCAAAACATTCGTTGTTACCGAGGATCTGTGAAGTAGACGCTGTCGGCATCGGAGCAACCAGCAACGAGTTGCGTACACCGTGCTTCTTCACATCCTGCTTCAGTTGTTCCCAGTTCCAGCGACCGCTGGTTGGTGTAACACCCCACATATCAAACTGGAATATACCTTTTGATACTGGAGAACCTTTGAATGTTTCGTATGGACCCTGAACTTTTGAAAGCTCCATAGAAGCTTCCATCGCACCAAAGTATATAGTTTCAAATATATCTGCATTCAATGCGCGTGCTTCCGGAGAATCGAAAGGCATACGCAGCATGATGAACGCATCAGCCAATCCCTGCACACCCAAACCGATTGGTCTGTGGCGCATGTTGGAATTCTTGGCTTCCACTACCGGGTAGTAATTCACATCAATTACTTTATTGAGGTTGCGGGTAGCAACTTTGGTAATCTCATAAAGTTTCTGATGATCAAATTTACCATCCTCGGTTACGAACTTAGGCAACGCTATAGATGCCAGGTTACAAACCGCTACTTCATCCGGTGAAGTATATTCGATGATCTCTGTACACAAGTTACTTGACTTGATCGTACCGAGGTTCTTCTGGTTTGATTTCTTATTGGCAGCGTCTTTATATAGTATATATGGCGTTCCGGTCTCAATCTGTGATTCAAGAATTTCGAACCAGAGATCCTGAGCTTTTATCTGCTTGCGGAACTTGCCTTCTTTTTCATACTTCTCGTACAGGCGTTCAAAATCTTCGCCCCATACTTCTGCTAAACCAGGAGCTTCGTTCGGGCAGAAGAGAGACCACATTTCGTTGTTCTCCACGCGCTGCATGAACAGATCCGGAATCCACATAGCATAGAACAGATCGCGTGCACGCATTTCTTCCTTACCGTGGTTCTTCTTCAGATCCAGGAATTCAAAAACATCTGCATGCCATGGTTCAAGATATATAGCGAAACTTCCTTTGCGTTTACCTCCACCCTGGTCAACATAGCGAGCTGTCATATCAAAGTTACGGAGCATCGGCACGATACCGTTTGATGTTCCACCGGTTCCTTTGATATAAGAACCCTTAGCCCGTACGTTGTGAATGCTCAGTCCTATACCCCCTGCGGACTGAGAAATCTTTGCGCACTGCTTCAATGTATCATATATACCATCGATGCTGTCGTCCTTCATGGTGAGAAGGAAGCATGATGACAACTGAGGCTTCGGAGTACCTGCATTGAATAATGTAGGTGTAGCGTGTGTAAACCACTTCTCTGAAAGTAAATTATAGGTCTCGATGGCAGCCGGTATATCTTCACCGTGTATACCTACTGCTACACGCATCAGCATATGCTGCGGACGTTCCACAGTTTTGCCTTCTACCTTCATGAGGTAAGAGCGCTCGAGCGTTTTAAAGCCGAAGTAATCATAACTGAAATCGCGGTCGTAAATGATCGCAGCATCCAGTTCAGCAGCATGCTCTTTAATTACTTTATAAGTTTCTTTTGAAATGAGAGGAGCATTCTGACCTGTCTTCGGATCTACATATGTATACAGTCGCTTCATGGTATTTGAAAACGACTTGCTTGTTACCTTGTGTAAGTTTGAAACTGCTATACGCGCAGCCAACTTGGCAAAGTCAGGATGTTTGGTAGTCAGGGTTGCAGCAATCTCTGCAGCCAGGTTATCAAGTTCCTGTGTAGATACACCATCATAGAGGCCATTGATCACCTTCATGGCCACTTCTACAGGATTGACGAACTTCGGATCCAATCCGTAACAGAGTTTCTCAATACGAGCGGTGATTTTGTCGAACTTAACTGATTCTCTGTGTCCGTCACGTTTTAGTACAAGCATCGCGGAATTAGGGGTTGTTTTTAAGTGGAGAAGTTAAAAAAGTGTTTGAATGTAATTAAAAATCCTCGTTAAGGGAAAACTTCGGAGCGCTTTCTTTTTCAGTGCTCTTCATCACTCCGGCTTTCTGGTACTCAGCTACACGTTTCTCGAAGAAGTTTGTTTTACCTCTCAGTGAAATCATATCCATGAAGTCAAAAGGATTTGTAGCATTGTAAATTTTCTTGCCAACAAGTTCGTTCAGCAAACGATCAGCAACGAATTCTATATACTGGCGCATCTGGGCAGCGTTCATACCGATCAGATTTACCGGCAGTGCATCGGTAACAAATTCCTTCTCGATCTCAACAGCATCTTTAATGATATCGATCACGGTTTGCTCCGGAAGTTTGTTCACAACGTGCTGTGTATATATATGGCAGGCAAAGTCGCAGTGCAAACCTTCATCACGGGAAATCAACTCGTTGGAGAAGCTTAGTCCCGGCATGAGTCCGCGCTTCTTCAGCCAGAAGATCGAGCAGAAAGAACCCGAAAAGAATATACCTTCAACGGCAGCAAAGGCAATTAGCCTTTCCTGGAAATTACCCTGGTTGATCCAACGCAGTGCCCAGTCAGCTTTTCTCTTTACACAGTCCATTGTCTCAACGGCGTGGAAGAGTTTATCCTTCTCTTTCGGATCTTTTACATACGTATCGATCAGAAGAGAATATGTTTCGGAGTGAATGTTCTCAATTGTAATCTGAAAGCCATAGAAGAACTTTGCTTCAGTATATTGTACTTCAGAAACAAAGTGTTCCGCGAGGTTTTCATTTACGATACCATCGCTTGCAGCAAAGAATGCAAGCACATGTGTAATGAAGTGTCTCTCACCATCGTTGAGAGTTTCCCAGTCACGCAGATCATGACTAAGATCTATCTCTTCGGCTGTCCAGAAACTGGCCTCAGCCTGTTTATAGAACTTCCATATATCGTGGTGCTGAATTGGGAAGAGCACAAAGCGATCTTTGTTCTCTTTCAGGATAAGTTCTTCTGACTGGCTCATGTCAATTAATGAAGTTAGGGTTATACCAAAATATCTAAGGGGCATCAGCTCTCGCTCATACCCTGAATTGTCCAATAAATCTTTTTGCTTTGTTTAAGATACAAACTGAACGCCTGTCTCTCGTGGTCAGCACTAAGTGTACAAATGAAATAGAACGATTCTAAAAATCAAAACAGGGATTTCAAGCTGATTTCAACGAATGTGGATAACTTGTTGATGCAATGTGGACAGATAAGTTCCTGTAAAATAACTGCTTAGGAACGTCATTTTCGTGTATGATTTGAGTTAATATTGGCGAAGTATTTTTTTTTAAAATTTTCGACCAATCGTTTTCGAACGAAGTCGGAAATTAATTGAACCTCATAGGTTGATATCCCGATTCTTTTCCTACCTTTGCAATCCAATTTTAAAAAGCTATGTACGCGATAGTAGACATTGCAGGTAAACAGTTCAAAGTGGCTAAAGACCAATATATCTATGCCCCAAAGATGGAAGGCGAAGTAGGAGCTTCTGTAAGCTTCGACAGAATCCTTCTCGTTGATAACGGTGGAGATATTCAAATTGGCGCCCCTACTGTAAGTGGTTTCAAAGTATCAGGTAAGATACTTGAACACGTAAAAGGCAACAAGGTGATTGTCTTCAAAAAGAAAAGAAGAAAAGGCTACCAGGTGAAGAATGGTCACCGTCAGCAGTTCACCAAGGTTCAAATCGAAAGCATTGGTTAATTCATCAACACTTTAACGACACAGAAATACCATGGCACATAAAAAAGGTGAAGGTAAAGTAAAGAACGGCCGCGAATCGGAAAGCAAACGACTTGGCATTAAGATCTTCGGTGGTCAGAAAGTAATTTCCGGAAACATCATCGTTCGTCAGCGTGGTACAAAGCACCACCCTGGTAAAAACGTAGGTATCGGAAAAGATCACACATTGTTTGCTCTTACAAACGGTGTTGTGGTTTTCAAAAAAGGTAGAGAAGATAAATCTTATGTATCGGTAGAACCGATCGCACAAGCTTAATCGCTCCCCTGCGAAAAGACATCAAAAAAGCATCTCGTTTGGAGATGCTTTTTTATTTATATCCAATTCTCGTAAGCATGCGCCCTATATTTCCTTTGAAGAAATATTTATGCACACTCATTTTTTGATTTGTGGATTGTTTTAAAACCCGTTATTGCAGCAATTCGACAAAAATTCCTGACAGAACGTCAACTTTTATAACGTTTACTCAAAAAATTTAAAATATCATTTCGGCCGAAAAACTTATTTTTTCCAGCGGCCCCACGTTACATTTCTTTCAATTCAGAATAAAATTCTGGATTAGGCCCCGCAAACCGTTGAAGCATTTCCCCATCGTTGAAGCATCACTATTTTATTTCATAAGTATCTAACTTATTTTGGGGGATATTAACCTAAACTAAAACTTATGAGGAAGATTGTACTCTTGATCTTCTCATGCGCTATTTCATTGCAATTAATGGCGCAGGGAAGAACCGTTACAGGGAAAGTGACTTCTGCCGAAGACGGAAGTTCTCTACCGGGCGTTAACGTAATTTTAAAAGGCACCACGGTTGGTGTCGCCACCGATGCTGATGGACGATACTCGATCGAGGTTCCAGCGTCCGGAGGTACACTGGTCTTTACTTTTATCGGCATCGAAACAAAAGAAATTGAAGTTGGTGACAGATCGGTGATTGATGTGCCTCTTGCATCAGACGTCACCCAGCTAAGCGAAGTTATCGTTGTTGGCTACGGAACACAGAGCAAGCGTGATATCAGCGGATCGATATCTTCCATCAGTGGAAAAGATATAGCTGTCTCCCCCGTTCAAAGTTTTGAGCAAGCGCTTGGAGGTAGGGCACCCGGTGTAAATATCACTGTTCCCAACGGTGTTTTAAACAACCCTCCTGTTATACGCATTAGAGGTGTTAACTCCATCAATCTAAGTTCATATCCCTTAATTGTTATTGATGGAATACCGACATACTCTGGAGACAACTCAACAAATTCAGCTCCTAACAACCCGTTGAGCAACCTCAATACTTCAGATATTGAAAGTATAGAGGTATTAAAAGATGCATCGGCAAGTGCTATATATGGTTCACGTGCTGCTGCAGGTGTAATTCTCATTACGACAAAACGAGGAGCTAAAGGTTCGGCCAAATTCAACTATGATGCCTGGGTAGGTTGGACTGAGCCTGTGCGTCTTTTTGATATGCTCAATGCTGAGCAGTATATGATGATTAAAAATGAAGGTATAGTAAACCTCAATGAAAACACAAGACGGAAAACGGGTACATCCGGTACCGCCATTGAGAACAGCTTCCGCTACCCTACGGATGCAAACGGGAATCCGATTCCTACTGATACAAAATGGTATGACTATATTTACCAAACCGGTTTTTCACATTCTAACAGTTTAAGTTTCTCAGGCGCTACTGATAAGACATCTTATTATGTATCGCTTGGACATACTCAACAAGAAGGTATGTTGAAGAACAACGAATTCGAGCGCACATCACTTCGTTTGAATTTAGATCATAAAATATTTGATCGATTCAGAATTGGTACCAGCTTTTCATTTGCTAATATATATAACTCCTCTCCTAACTCTGGTTCTTTATCCGGCCAGGCATACGGTACTGCGGGTTTAGGAAGATTACCATTGGTATTGCCGCCTAACGTACCTGCCTATAATGCAGATGGAACCTATAATCTTAACGGAGCTGGCCTTGGCCCGGGCGGAAACCTGAACCCTACATCAAACGCAGCAAATCCAAGCGCACTGGTAACAGGCTACTATAACCCTGCACTTATACTTGATAAAAATACCTTTACATCGGAAAGCAATCAGGTACAAGGAAGTATATATGCAAGCTGGGAAATTGTTAAAGGCCTTACGCTGAAGACTACTTATGGTATCGATCAAATCTCATTTGAAGATATATCATTCCAGACTTCTTTGGGAGGCGATGGATTTTCAACAGGAGGTTCCGCTACCAATACTTATAGAACAAACAAACGCTGGAACTGGCAGAACACTGCACAATATGATCTCGAAACCGGCAAGCACTTTATGTCGGTATTAGTAGGAGGCGAACAACAGTATACACAAGTAGATCGTTGGGGAGCTAACCGTACTACAATCGCAGATATATTCTTCGAAAGCTTCCAGGGCAACTATACCAACATTGCAGTAACCAACAACCTGCAGGGAGAAAACTACCTGGTGTCGTACTTCGGTCGTATAAACTACGACTTTGGCAAAAAATATTTTGCATCCCTAAACTTGAGACGTGACGGTTACTCTGCATGGGCTGAGAAATATGGTAACTTCTATGGAGCATCACTCGGCTATACTTTATCCGAGGAAAGCTTCTGGAAGAATGGAAAAATTTCAGAAATTTTTGAGTTCTTCAAAATACGAGGAAGTTATGGTGAAGTGGGCAATAGCCAGGGTATAGGAGACTTTGCTTCACTGAATACATATTCATCAGGACTTTACGGAAGCGCGGCTACATTAGGCTATAACCAGGCCGGAAACTCGCTGCTTACTTGGGAAACCAGTAAGAAGACAGATATAGGCTTTTCGTATGGTCTTCTCAACGACAGAATACAAGGTGAATTCTCCTGGTATAGAAACCTCGTTGACGGACTCATTCTTGATGTCGCCCAAGCACCTTCAAAAGGTATTCCTAATCCAAACAGCGCCAATACCATTCCGGCCAACGTAGGCTCACTGGAGAATAAAGGTATAGAGTTTAGCATTCGATTCAATGCTATTAACAAAGCCGACTTTAACTGGACGATCAGCGGCAATTTTACAACCCTTAAAAATGAAGTGTTAGCATTAGCATCCGAAAGTGACCGCATCGGTACTGCCACCAGTACATTGGAAACATCTAACTATACCACCGTTGGCAGATCACTGGGAGCTATACTTGCTGTACCAACAATTGGTGTTAATCCGGACAACGGAAGAAGGTTGTTTGTGAAAGCTGATGGCACTGTAGTTCAATATGACCATGGTGGTGCCGGAACAGGGTGGACTACATTAGAGGGCGCCACTATATCTGCTCCTAACCAATTGCAAGATGGGAAATACTACAATGCTATACCAAAATGGTATGGTGGTTTTGATAACACTTTCCGCTATAAGAATTTTGATCTCGGAGTATTTATTCAGTTCTCAGGCGGTAACTATATATACAACGGTACAAAATCCGGCTTGCGTGATCAGCGTTTCTGGAACAACCACACAGACGTGTTGAATCGCTGGACTCCAGAAAACACAAGCGGCTCAATTCCTCGTATTGTTTATGGCGATAACATTTCTAACGGCTCTGCCCTGGTTATATCAGAGAACGTTGAGAAAGGAGATTTTCTAAGAGTAAAAAATATCTCGTTAGGATATAGCGTGCCTAAAACAGTGTTGGAAAAAATAAAGATTGCCAATGCACGAATCTATGCACAGGTTCAAAACGCTGCACTGATCACAGGCTATTCAGGGATAGATCCTGAGATATCATCCAACGGTAACAGCACCACCGGTGGCGGTGTTGATCGTAACTCTGTTGGTCAGGCAAGAACATATACAATTGGCGTTAACGTAGGCTTTTAAACTTTACTATGACTATGAGAATTAGAAGTATATATAAAAAAGGTTCGATACTAATTTTTATATCAGTATTTACGGCAGGTCTATTCTCCTGTCAAACTGATTTGCTGGATCCGGTTCCGCAAACACAAATCATTGATCAATTTGCTTTTGATACACCGGATCGTATCACACTACAGGTTAACAATGTATATACATCTGTAAAAAACGGTCAGTTTCTCGGAGGAAGATATCAGGTATATGGCGATATACGAGCTAACGATTTTCTGAACAGAACCTCGAATGGTGTTACAGGTTTACTCGTGTGGAACCAGACCGTAACAGAGACATCACAAAATGATGTTATCAGTCTCTGGAACGCAGCGTATGCATCGATTAACCAGATTAATGTATTCCTGCAAGGTTTAGAAGACAACGCTGCAAAGTTTGTACCTCCCGTTTTTGCAGCCGACTATACCACCGTTCAAGTTCCCCGCTTTAAGGCTGAGGCACGATTACTGCGCGCGCTGGCTTATCACTGCCTGTTACAGATATATGCAAAGCCGTACACCATGTCAGGTAACAATCCGGGACTTCCATTGCGTTTAAAAGCTGAAACATCTTTGGAGAACAATGACCTCGCCAGAAGTACTGTAGCAGAAGTATATACTCAGATTTTAAACGATCTGGATTTTGCTGAACAGAATCTGCCATTAACATATGGGGCATCGGCGTCAGCCTTAAATGTTACCCGTGCACATCGTAACACGGCTATAGCATTGAAAACGAGAGTATATTTAACCATGGGCGACTATGCTTCAGTGATTGAAGAAGCTAATAAAATTGTTTCTGAGAATGCTCCGTTTACCGCAGTGACAGGAGTTCCTCATGCGCTTCAGGCGTCTGTCAGTGCTGTATTTGCATCTCCGCAGGAGACAACAGAAAGTATTTTGTCGTTTCCATTTACCGCACAAAATACACCTGGTACGCAGAATCAATTAGCATTTTACTATCGTTCATCTTCTACATCGTCTACAAATCCTGGCGGTGGAGAATATGGCCTTAACACAGCAGGTATACTTGCCAATACAACCGGCTGGCCGGAGACCGATGCCCGCAGAGCTTTTGCTTATAAGGTAGGATCAGAATTTTTCTGGGGTAAATATCCTTCCGGGACCCCCTATATAGATAAAGCTCCTGTGATACGCTACGCAGAAGTTCTACTTAACTTATCTGAAGCAATTGCCAGAACAACGTCAGGTGTTGATGCGCGTGCCCTTGCATTACTGAATGCTGTACGGAATCGTGCCGATGCATCTGTTACATTAGCCCCTGCAGATAATACTGAACTATTGGATGCTATAAAGCTTGAAAGACGAATTGAATTTTTAGGTGAAGGTCTTCGCAGCATGGATTTGCTTCGTCTTAATGAAGAGTTTCCATCAAAGGCGTCCGTAGGAGCCGTACCGAGTACAGCGTTGAACTACATCTGGCCTATACCTTCCAATGAGTTAGCTGCAAACAAGTTTATGACTCGCAACGAATAGAGATTTTCTTTAATACAGAGACTGCCTTAAAACGAGGCAGTCTCTCTTACTGATAATGCCAATGAAAGTTTCGCCGATCAAAATGTTGATTGCTAAATCGTCCCTAACATCAAATAAAAAAGGTCGTCTAAAAACAGACGACCTTTTTATTTATACTATATCTATAGTGAGATCGAAACCGGATATATATTATCCCAGCGCTTCCACAGCTTTTACTTCACCGGGCATCATGCGGGTGAAAAGATTTTCGATACCGGCTTTCAATGTTACCATCGATGACGGGCAACCGCTGCATGAACCTTGCAGTCTTACTTTTACAATGCCATCGTTAAATGAATGATAGGTTATAGCGCCACCATCCTGCTCAACGGCAGGACGTATATATTCATCCAGAATGGTTTTTATCTTTTTGATCGTTTCGGTTTCTTCTTCAGCGGACGCTGACGATTCTTCGTTTACTTCGATGATAAATTTACCGGCTTCGAGATATTTTTTGATATGCTCTTTTAATGTGCTCTGAATTTCGAGCCACTCCACATCTTCTTTCTTCGTTACAGTAATAAAATTGCTCGCAAAGAAAACACGATCAACGAATGGGAACGAAAATAATTCTTGGGCAAGCGGTGAAATACCGGTGCTTACTGCGTCCGGAAAATCAAAGCTCATCGCTTCCGGCACGAGCATTTCATTCACCACAAATTTCAATGAATTGGGGTTTGGATTTGATTCCAGGTAGATATGGACATTTTTAGGAGCAGCCTGTAGCATGGATTTTCAGATTTATATATGCCAACAAAATTAAATGATTTTAGTTCATCCTGCACAGTGTTGGCAAAAACCTAAATAGCCCTGTCAGGATCCTCTTTTTCCAATGAATTTTCCCAACGGCTTACCACGGCCGTAGCAATGCTGTTACCAATTACGTTGGTGGCACTTCGACCCATGTCAAGCAACGGATCTATACCAATCAGTAACGCAAGGCCCGCTTCCGGAATATTAAAAGTCGCCAATGTACCGGCAATAACAACCAGCGATGCACGCGGCACTCCAGCAATTCCTTTACTTGTAACCATCAATACAAGCAACATACTGAGTTGTGTACCCAGCGCCAGACTGATGTTATACGACTGTGCTATAAATAGCGAAGCAAATGTCATATACATCATGCTTCCATCCAGGTTAAATGAATACCCTAACGGAAGAACAAAACTCACGATCTTATCCTTGCAGCCAAACTTCTGCAACTCTTCCATTGTCTTCGGGAAAGCCGCTTCACTGCTGGACGTACTGAATGCGAGCAACACAGGTTCTTTAACACGCTTGATTAAGTTGATGACGCGTTTGCCTATAATCACAAAACCTGCGAGACCGAGAAGGAACCATAGTAACGCCAGGCCTATATAAAACTCGCCTATAAAAAGCGAATAGGTTTTTAGTATACCTAAACCCTGTTTTGCCACAACGGCAGTCATGGCGCCAAACACCGCTACAGGTGCAAAGTTCATTACATAACCCGTTACCTTGAGTATAACATGCGCAGCAGCATCGAAAGCTTTGATCACAATTTTACCTTGTTCGCCTATAGCAGCCGTTGCTACACCAAAGAACAATGCAAAAATTACAATCTGCAGAATTTCATTCTTGGCCATCGCATCAATGATGGAACTCGGGAACATGTGGTATAGGAAATCCTTCAGTGAAAATGCCACACGTGCTACAACACTTTCGTTATTCTCCGGAAGCGGCAAGTGCATGGCTATACCCGGCTGGAAAATATTTACCAGTACAAGCCCGAGTAAAAGACTTAGCAATGAAGCACAGAGAAACCATAGCAACGTTTTACCACCGATGCGTCCTACAGAGTTAATATCACCAAGCTTGGCAACACCTACAATCAGCGTACACAATACAAGTGGCGCTACGATCATTTTAATGAGTCGCAGGAAAACATCTGCCAGCAGCGAGAACGGCTCCATCTTTTTATCGCGTGCAGCCAGCACTTCGCTACGTTGTTTAACAACTGTCTTTTTGTTTTTTTCCAATGCCTGATACGCAACGCTGTCTGATGTTTTTTTAATCTCAGTGTTCAGCGCTTCAATTTCTGTATCGGCTACCTGTATCAGTCCATTCTCTTTGCTAACGTAGGTCTTGTTCAGTACGAACCCCAATGCAATACCAAGAAAAAGGGCAATGATTATATATAGGGTGAGTCTGCTCTTCTTCTCCGGTTTAATTTCAGCCATAGATTAAGTTCTTATCGAATTGGGTAAAAAGACCTTGGCCATAGGGGCTAACAGTCATACGCTGGCGCAATATACTTGAAAAAGATTTTGCTCCGAATGTTCGTGAGCCTTACACAACGATTCTGTTTACAAAGAGTTTGCGCGTGATGTATGAACAACACGACAGAAGCGTTGTGACAAATAACTTTATTGGATATTAAAGTCTGGACGTTTTAGCACGCAATAGAAAATCAGCAAGCACTAAGGCAGCCATTGCTTCTACAATCGGCACCGCGCGCGGAACAACACAAGGATCGTGTCTTCCTTTGCCACTCACCGTAGTTTCATTGCCGTGCTTGTCAACGCTGGGTTGATCTTGCATAATGGTAGCAACCGGTTTGAAAGCTACATTGAAGTAAATATCCTCGCCATTTGAAATGCCGCCCTGTATACCTCCGGAGAAATTTGTTTTCGTTTTTATTTTTCCGCCTTCATTATAGAAGGCATCATTGTGTTGCGAGCCGCGAAGTCGTGTTCCTTCAAAACCACTTCCATATTCAAAACCTTTTACAGCGTTAATGCTTAACATCGCCTTGCCTATTTCAGCATGAAGCTTATCAAACACAGGCTCTCCTAATCCAACGGGAGTATTTTTGATTACGCAGGTAACAATGCCACCAATGGTATCGCGATCAAGACGTACCTGATCGATGAGCGCTATCATCTTCTCAGCAGTAGCGGCATCCGGACAACGAACAATATTTTCTTCCGTTTTACTCAGATCAAGTTCGGTATAGTGTGGAGTTTTTATATCGCCAACTTCCGATACATACGCGTTAATATCAACACCATGGTGCTTCAGCAATAGCTTGGCTATAGCACCGGCTGCAACACGCGCTGCTGTTTCGCGCGCTGAGCTTCTTCCTCCTCCGCGATAGTCGCGTATACCATATTTACTTTCGTAGGTATAGTCTGCGTGCGAAGGACGAAACGTCTCTGCTATATGACTATAATCTTTACTACGCTGGTCCTGGTTTTCAATAACAATCGCAATGGGTGTACCGGTAGATTTACCTTCGAACACACCACTGAGTATTTTAAACGTATCGTCTTCTTTACGCTGTGTAGTTATTTTAGACTGACCCGGTTTTCTGCGATCAAGCTCTGATTGAATATAGCTTTCATCAATTTGTAAACCGGCCGGACATCCATCGATAATTACACCGATAGCAGGGCCGTGCGACTCTCCAAAAGTTGAAATCTTAAATAGGGTTCCGTACGAATTGCTCATGCGGGGTCGAAGATAGAAGAAGATGTTAAATTAATTTACAGGCTGCGTCCTTTTTATAAGTGCGTTACTTCTTAAAAATCAGGAAGACAGCAGCACCCACCATTAACGCAATGAATCCGTTGAATACCCATTGCTGCCAATGCGTATTGGCTACCGGACGCAATTTGTTATCAGCGGTGTCGAGCTTGTCGTAGAAACTGCCGAGGTCGTTTGATTGAATTGCTTCGTTCTTTTTACTCTCACCCGTTACATATACCGTAAGCTTCGATCTTAACGTATCGTATTTTGACTTGGCAGGATTGAAGAATACCCACTGAAAGTAATCACCTAATTTATACTGGCCGGGCTCTTTCGGTATCATGAAATAGTTGAATGATTTTGTACCCGATACCCGATTGTTCTGCCGGTTAATATTCTGCTGCACGTTGGGTTCGTAGAATTCAAAATTTCCATCCCGCTTTACAGTTGGTTTCTCAACAGCTGATATATTTCCTTCGCCATATATATTGAACTCATACGAAGCACTGTTGCCGGTTTCAATGTCTACGTTGCGCATGCGTTCATTCAAATGATAATCGCCCACAGCAACAACATCTTTTAACGGATGTGGTGGCAGCGGCTTTACATTTACCCGCTTGGGTTTACTGCGAAATGTTTTAAAATCTTCTTTACGATTCTGCCCGAAGAAGGAAGGATTTTTTGCGACTTTATACTTAATCATCTGCATATCGAATGCAGGAAACACCACAGGTTCTGTATTGAGTGGATATAGCGTAGCCTGGTATATTTTATACTGCGTATAATCTTTGCCGCCAATCGTTACACTTTCTCCTTCTATATTCTCGATGTTGAAATTTTCTTCCCAGCAGTTTGAAGGCTTTACCTTTTTAAGAATATCTGTAATCTGTTTACCAAGCTCATAGAATTGGAGCGGAGCACGGTTGTCGGCCGCTACAAAGAAAGATATAGTGGCGTTGAATCCCTCGCCTACATATACTTCATCTTTACTGGTAGTTAAGGCGAGAAACGCATCTTCTTTTATGTCGACAAATTCTGTTTCATTACGTCCGAAGAAATCATCGGGACGATCGAAGAAGTCACGAAGCGGATCGCGTTGCTGCTGCACCGCAGGGCCTACCTTTACTTTTTTTCCGGGTACATTAATAGGTTTATCATTTACTTTCAGAGTGAACGAAGGCACGGTAACAACACCTTGTCGCGTGGGCAGGTATGTCATGATAACACTTTGTGAAGAAGTGATCTGCCCGTTAATAATATTCGTGCTCGACTGTGTTGACTGTCCACGTTTTCTGAATCCGTTTATTTCCGGAAAATTATCATAACTCTTCAGACGGTCATTCTGTATCGTGATGGTTATAGTCCACGCCTGGTTCTCTCCTATTTCATCGGGACCGAGCGTGATCTGTGCAGACTGAGCATAGCTTGCTGCCGCGAAAAGAATACCTGTTAAAAGTGATAATACTGACTTTATCGAGAAAACTGTGCGCATACAAAAACATTATCCTGATTAATCGTTACAAAAATACTGAATAGCCCATTGGCATCTAAATAGGGTCCGTTAATCGGTTAAAAGTGTATTTTTTTAGCTGTGCCGGCTTTAATTTACCGCGCTTTTGGGTAGCTTTAGTAAAAGAACACGATTGTTCTTTTGGATATTCAATTTATTTTTTACCTTAACACTTGTTAGGAAAACCAATTTTTTTAACTATCAAATTTTGCCATGCTGCATTACGCAAAAACTGTTCTGACAAAAGTTAGTTTCGATGCTCTTCTATTCGAGAAAGAGCTTCGAAAAGCTATCAAGCTTTTGATAGCAGATGAAGTAAATGAACTCAAGCGCTGGTGCTATACCAGCTTTGGGACCGAACACGAAGCCATTCTGAATCGTTGCTTTGTGGTTGCTTAAACTGAAAACTCATTAACCAAAAACCTCTGGCCCCCGATTATAAAAAAGTCGGGGGCTAATTTTTTGTCAAGTTATTGCCTTGTCCGCGATATATATACTTCAAATAAAATACTAATCCAGGAAGTATAATACACCACAACGGCATGGCTATACTATTCGCCAGTTATAAAGCGAATGTTTCTTTGTAATCCTTCGAGCTTGGTGCGCTTTACAGCTGAATGCCGGAAGAGCTTTTGAAAAACTTCATGGGTAATTTCTTTCCAATCCTGAGCAGACATTTTTTCAAGATCGCTATGCGCTTCAAATCGTGGTTCGCGATGTGGTTTTGAAAAACTATTCCACGGGCACACATCCTGGCATATATCGCAACCGAAGATCCAGTTCTCAAATTTACCTTTTACATCGGCTGGTATTTCTTCTTTCAGCTCAATGGTAAAGTATGATATACATTTACTTCCATCCACTACATAAGGTTGAGGTATAGCATCAGTCGGGCATACATCCATACAAGCCGTACACGTTCCGCAGTAATCTTTTACAGGGCCGTCATATTCCAACTCAAGATCAATGATTAACTCTGCCAGGAAGAAAAAACTTCCCATCTGTTTATTGAGCAGTAAACTGTTTTTACCGATCCACCCGAGGCCGCTGCGTTTGGCCCAGGCTCTTTCCATTACGGGAGCCGAGTCTACAAAAGCGCGTCCGTTTATTTCACCGACTTCTGCCTGCAGTCTCTCAACAAAAATTTTAAGTTTATCTTTTACTACAAAGTGATAGTCTTCACCATAAGCATACTTGGCAACTTTAAGATTGCCTTCCGCTGCCAGATCTTTTTCAGGAAAGTAATTATAGATAAGACTCACTACTGATTTAGCACCCGGCACAAGCAACGTAGGATCCAGTCTTTTATCGAAATGATTTTCGAGATAACTCATCTTTCCCTGATAACCACGTTTCAGCCATGCTTCCAGTTGAGGTGCTTCCTCTTTCAGAAATTCTGCTTTTGAAATTCCACAAAAGCTGAAGCCCAGCTCAGCCGCTACCTGCTTAACAAGATGAGTATATTTTGCCGGTTGCATATAGCAAAGGTAACGTAAAGGCTGTAGTTAAAATTCAGCGATAGCTTTCAGGCAACAGCTGCAATCGCTGCAGCTCCTGCTTTACCTGTGCAGGTGTTTGAAAATGAATCGTAGTCAAACCTACAGCCCTGGCACCTTCTATATTCTTGATGTTATCGTCAATAAAAAGTGATGTAGCTGGATCAACACCATAGCGTTCAAATAAAATATTATAGAATTCAGGGAACGGCTTTCGTGTTTTCTCTACACCCGATACAACAATGCCCTCAAACCAATGGAGAAATTCAAAGTTATCGAGTGCCCACGGAAAAGTTTGTGCCGACCAATTGGTAAGTGCGTATAGCCTGTGCGATGCGTTGCTCTTAAAGTATTGCAATATCTCCACAGTTTCATGCAACGGTCCGGGTATAGTTTCCTGCCAACGCTCATACCACGCGCGAATAGGAAACTCCCACTCCGGATGTTTGGCAATCAGTTCCAGCGTTGCTTCTTCAAAAGAGCGGCCGGCATCCTGCGCATCGTTCCATTCACTGGTACATATATTTTCGAGAAACCATGTTACTTCATCCTCCGTCTTAAAAATTTTCCGATAGAGGTAGCGTGGGTTCCAGTCAATCAATACACCACCCAGGTCAAAAATGATCGTGTTAATTGTTTTCATGAAAATATAGGGCTGTCTTTTTTAGAAACTAAAGCAGGTATATACTATTGAAATCGCTGCATTACTCTCTCTGAAACCATTTCCGGGGTGATACGGTTCAGGCAGGCAAAATCTCCCCGAAAACATTTTTCTCTTCCGTATACTGAACATGGTCTGCAACTGAGTTCTTCGCGACTTATCTGAATGATATTTTTATCGTATGAATAATTATAGGGACCGAAGCCAACATCCGGGTGTGTACCGCCCCAGATAGAGAGTAAAGGTATACCCGATAAAGCTGCGAGGTGCATGTTGGATGAGTCCACACACAACATCAGATCCAGGTGCTGCATAAGTGCAATCTCCTGCCGCAGCTTTAGTTTACCGGCAATCACTTCACAATGCTCCGGAAATTTTTCTTTCAATGATTCAAAGTACTTTATCTCCTTCTCACCTCCGCCAAAAAGAAAAAATTTAGCAGGTGTTTTTTGCAAGATCGATTCAATCAGCGCCGGGTAATTTTCAAGCGGCCATATTTTGGATTTATGCATCGCGAACGGAGCAATGCCGATCCACCGGGTGAGCTCCATGGACTTTTTATAGCCAAACCACCCTGAAGCATTTTGTATAGGTTCGCTCAGCGACAGGTAGGGCGCCCGTTGTATCTGGAACGGAAAGCCTGCTTTTTCAAATGCAAGCCTGTAACGCTCTACGGTATGCGGCAAGGGTTCTGTTATTTTATTCTCCTTGCGGCTGAATGCTTTTTTCTCCGCTCTGCCTTTTTCGAATACAACTACCTTCGAACCGAAAAGTTTAAACAAAGCACGCAGAATTTTAGTACGGATGTGATCATGCATATCCATCGTTACATCGTACGGACCTTTGCGCATCAGTTTTCGAAACAGATCGCGCATGCCTAATATACCGGTGTATGTATAGTCTACATCAGCAGGAAAAACGGAAACGCGTTCTATGTCAAAAAACATAGGACCGAATTTGGGTCGCGTTACTACGGTAACTTCTACATCGGGATAAGCAGCGGTGAGCGATCGTACCACCGGCACGAGCAATGCTACATCTCCCATAGCAGAAAACCGAAGTATGAGTATCTTCTTCTTCAAACCTTCTTCTATTTTTTCTGTCCGTATAACATCGGATTGAGCGATGCATCATTATACATCTTCATCTGGCGGTATACTTTAAATCTTCTGTTTCCGTTGCTGATGTCTTCCATCAATTCATCAAACGCAAGCTGCATGTCTGTTTTCTGTTCCATCAAAACAGCAAGCTTTGCCTGTGTTTTGGCAATATGTTCGGCACTGGCATCCTTGCGTTCAGTCTGCTCTTTCATGTGGTATATCTTCAGCAGCAGAATACTCATGCGATCGAGCAACCACGCAGGTGTTTCTGAGTTGATGCGCGCTCCCGGTTTAGGTACTACATTCTTAAACTGCTCAAGAAAATAGTCATCAACCTTCTCAACCATATCAGTACGATCCTGGTTCGACTTATCAATTCTGCGTTTGATCTGTATACCTTCTGTGGGATTGATATCCGGCAGACGGATTATATCTTCCAGATGCCACTGCACCGTATCGATCCAGTTTTTCGCGTATAGTAAAAATTCAAAGCTGCCAGCCGGATATGGATTTTTTACAGCTGTATCCACATCATCGTGTACGTGATAATCCTGAATGCTCTGATCAAATATTTTATAACACTGGGTTGCTGATAGCATATTGAAATAATTAATGTCGCAATTTAACCGTTATCTGCAAATCGTTGCCAGTATGGTTAATCGTTATCTGTTATTTTTAGATCGAATTAAATTATTCGTAGATGTCATCGCATCATTTTGTAAAAGAAGGTCAGGAACCCGCATTACTCATTGCCGAGGCATTGTCGTTTGAACTTGCAGAGCCTTTGCTGGAGTGGGCACCGTTGGTAGTTGTATGCGATACAGCTCTGGATGAAGTTTTACGTTGGGGAATCAAAATTGATGTTGTGCTGGGTGAAGATACTGCGGTGCGTGCGTTGCAGGAAAAGTTGATCGAGCAGGCTCCGGTAAAAATACTTTCATATCAACCCGGTGAAGATCCGTTGGAAAACGCACTTCATTTTTTAATCGCATCGAAGAATACGGCCGTTAACATCATGACAGGTTCTGTTCAAAACAGATTGCATCTCGCCAAAAGTTTTCAGCAAATACAAATTGTGTTAATGGATCACGACCGTAAATGGTCGCTTCACACGCATCTTTTTGAAAAATGGGTGCCGGCTGGTACATCGTTGATGATTCATCCGAACGATCCTTCCCAAAAATTTACTTTTACCGGACTAACCACTGAAGGTGAAGGCGTTATAGCATCATCGGATGGTCTCATCAGCATAGAATCGGATAACATTTTCTGGATCGGAGAATCGCTCTGAGAATTTTTTTATCGGCATAGGGGTAAATCTTTTCCAGATTGTCATAACCTCAAAGCCTTAAAAACGTAAATTTCGCTGTTAAACGAATTCGCAAAAGCAGTGGAATTTACGGAACAGCAAGTAACACCAGCGTTGCTCAAGACGGGCGATATAACTGCTTTTGAAATGTTATTCAGAACCTACTATCAACCACTTTGCAATTACGCGTACACCTTCGTGCAGAATCGTGACGAGGCCGAAGAGATTGTACAATCAACCTTTCTTTCGGTGTGGGAGAAACGTGAGAACCTGGAGATACGCACAGCAGTAAAACCGTATCTCTATGCCATGGTGCGTAATGCTTGTCTCAATGTGTTAAAACACGAAAAGATCAAACAACAACATGCGGCTGTAGAATTAGCGGTAGCAGAGAAGAGTGTTGAATCTGTTACGCGTACTGTAATGGCTTCAGAACTTGAAACGAAGATATATGAAGCTATGGAGAAACTGCCGCAGCAATGCCGGTTGATCTTCAAGCTGAGCCGCTTCGAAGAATTGAAATATTCAGAGATCGCAGAACAACTTGATCTTTCTGTAAAAACGGTAGAGAACCAAATGGGAAAAGCGCTCAAGATTATGCGCGAGCAGCTTAAGGACTATCTTCCATTATTGATTGTACTGATGAACGGATTTCTTAATTAACGACCTTGCAATACAACACGAACGATATTGACGAACTGATAGGCAAGTACCTGGCCGGAGAAGCTACTCCGGAAGAGAATGCCTTTATTGAGTCATGGCAATTGCAAAACGATGCCAATCGGAAATATATAGATCAGTTCAGAACAATTTTCGTAAAAGCTTCTTCGATCAAAGAGTGGCAGGAGTTTGATACCGATGCTGCCTGGAGTAAACTTCGCTCCAAACTTCATACACCGAAAGAAGCACGCGAGATTCCACTGCATGCACCGAAGCGTTTCTTATACCTGCGCGTGGCGGCCAGTATAGTAATTCTGCTGGGTATAGGATTCTTCGTATACCGCGGTATAAGCACTACACAAACAAAACCTGTACAGGTAATTGCTGACAAGCAAACGAAAGGCGATACACTTCCGGATGGAAGCGGTGTGTTCCTGAACAAGCAAACGAACCTTACTTATTCATACGACAAGAAAAAGAAAAGCCATGTTGTGAAACTGAAAGGAGAAGCATACTTCAACATCAATCACCAGGACGACAAAAAGTTTTTGGTAGATGCTGAAGGTGTTTTTATTCGCGATATAGGTACATCTTTCAATGTAACGGCATATCCGGAGTCTAACACCGTAGAGGTAGTGGTGGTAGAAGGTGAAGTACAATTCTATACTGAAAAAGATTCGGGTATAAATCTGAAGGCAGGCGGCAGAGGTGTTTACGACAAGAAAACAAAAACATTCTCTATTGAACAACCTGAGAACAACACATTGTCTTATAAAACAAAATTCTTCAGCTTCAGCAACGCTGATCTTGTTTCAGTAGTAGAGGCATTGAATGGTGTTTACGATACAAAAATTGTTATCTCTAAAAATTTAGAGAGTTGCCATCTTACGGTATCATTCAACAATGAAGATATACATGAGATTGCACAGGTAATTGCCGAGACCTTGAATCTTACTGTAAAGGAAACAGGAAAAGAAATTGTTTTGGAGGGTCAGGGTTGTGAAAACCAATAGTATATTTTTACTGATCGCCTTTCTTGCACTATGGCAGGTTGCCTCTGCCAAAGTTGTTGAAGATCCGAAGACACCGTTGCTCGAGCGCGTTGTGAGCGTAAACTTCGAACAGGAAACAGTAGCCTCTGCGTTGAAAAAGATTGGCGAACTTGCCGGCTTTACATTCTCCTATAATTCTGACATACTGGATGGCAAACGCCTGATCTCTTACGAAGCAACGAACAAGACGGTTCGCGAAGTACTGGACTATATCTTTAAAGGAAACATTCAGTATAAAGAGCGCAGAAAACATATTATACTCACCAAAGCCGAAAATAACTCCAAGGATACCAAGAAAGTAAGCGGGTATATTATTGATGAAGCAACGGGTGAGCGTTTAAAGAACGTAAGTATATATGATCCAGTCTCATTATCATCGGCCGTTACCGATGCTTACGGATTTTTCCAGATTGAAATACCCAAGCCATCAAATGAAGAAGTAAGTCTCGTTGTAAAAAAACTGAATTATGCGGATACGGTGGTAACAGCAACAGGCGATGGAAAAGGTTTGTTGAACGTGCCGATAAAAATTGATAAAGAGAAGTTCAATGTACTGGCCGATAGTGTCGGGAAGAAACTGAAACGATTCTGGCTCACCACAAAGAGCGCCACCATACAAGCTATAAACATGATAAACATTGACGATACACTGCATCGTCATTTTCAGTTTTCAGTGATTCCCTTCATTGGTACTAATCATAAGCTGAGTGGTAATATCATCAACGATTACTCGCTGAACTTGTTTGGTGGTTACTCGAAGGGAACGGAGAAACTTGAGATCGGCGGATACTTTAATGCAGTGGGAGGAGATGTACGTGGAGTACAAATTGCAGGACTTGCCAACGGAGTAACCGGTGAAACAAACGCAGTACAGATTGCCGGTCTTGTTAATGGTAACTTAGGAAAGACTACCGGTGTACAAATTGCCGGTCTGCTGAACTTCAATGTTGACACTACCAACACCATTGCGTTAGCAGGCTTGCTGAACTTTGGTCTGCGAGACTCGAAGGGCGCACGAGTCGGTGGACTCGGTAACGCTACCATGGGGAAACAGGAAGGTCCGAGCGTAGCCGGACTTTTTAATTTTTCAACGCACGATGCCAGCACTACACAGGTGGCTGGCTTACTTAATTTTACAGCAGGTTCCATGAACAACGGTGCCCAAGTAGGCGGCCTGGTAAATTTTGCAGCACACGATGTGCAGGGCGCCCAGGTTTCCGGACTGCTCAATTTAGCAGGCGGAAAAGTTACCGGTACACAAGTCGGTGTGATTAACTACGCTACCAAAGTAAACGGACTTCAACTCGGTTTTCTGAATATCTCTGATAGTATAAAGGGCGTACCGATTGGCTTCCTGACTTTTGCGAGCAGAGGGGGTTATCATAAAATTGAAATTTCTGCTGACGAGATTTTCTATACCAACATCGCGTTTCGTACAGGCGTACGGAAGTTTTATAACATATTTACTGCTGGTGCCAAGCCTGAAACATTTAACGACTCCGAAACTATATGGACGTTTGGCTATGGATTGGGAACTGCTCCAAGACTTTCCAACACACTATATCTGAACGTAGACCTTACTGCTAACCAGGTAGTAAAAGGCAGTTGGACTGATGCTATCCACATGATCAACAAACTATATATGGGTGTTGACTACCAGTTTGCACGAAAGATGTCGGTTACAGCAGGTGTAACGCTGAATCTCTATATAACCGACACATCGTATCAGAATTACCCAGATATATTTACCAACTACAAGCCACACTTCTTTTCAGAGAGCACCAGTAGTGATGATATAAATAGTAAGTGGTGGTGGGGAGCAAAAGTGGGGCTCCGGTTTTTATAGTGCCGGAGCGAGTTCTGTTACCTGTTCTGGTTTTCTTCCCAGTTCTTTCAGCAATCTTCCATGACTTGCCAATGCACCTATAAATGTAGGCTCAGCTTTATAGGGAAGTCCAAATTCTTCAGCAGTCTGCTTTACAATTTTAGAAATGCTGCGATAGTGCACATGGCATATATTCGGGAACAGGTGATGTTCTACCTGGTAGTTCAATCCGCCAACATACCATGAAAGAATTTTGTTACCCTGTGCAAAGTTTGTTGTGGTATATAACTGGTGTATAGCCCAGTTGTTTTCCAGTCTGCCTTCCTCGTTCGGCAGCGGATATTCAGCTTCTTCGTTTACGTGAGCCGGCTGAAAAATTACCGCAAGTATAAAACCTGCTACATAGTGCATCAGGAAGAAACCGGCAAACCACTGCCAGCCGTTAACGCCTATCGGGAATATAAACATAGGCACAACGAATATATAGAACACGTAAATAACCTTGGTTGCAACTAATATAGTCCATTCGGTACGTATATCTGCTTTCTGATTTTTTACCAGGCCATCTTTTTGATAGCGGACAATGCGAACAAAGTCTTTCACAAATACCCACACAAAAGTCATCAGGCCATACACCACCCACGCATATATATGCTGAAACTTGTGTATACCTTTCCAGTCGCTGTGTGGTGTCATTCTTAATATACCGCGCGGGCTGATATCCTCATCTACGTCATGAACGTTCGTATAGGTATGGTGTAACACGTTGTGCTGCACTTTCCAATTAAAGGCGTTACCACCTACTACATTCAGTGAATAGCCGAGTAATTGATTAACCCACTTTTTATTGGAGTATGCACCGTGATTTGCATCGTGCATAACAGACAATCCGATACCGGCAACGCCACAGCCCATCACTATACAAAGTGCCAGCATAAACCACACGTTGCTAACAACACCGGTCATCATCAATATATAGGGAGCCAGGTATAACACATACATGAAGGTCGTCTTAACCTTCATCTCCAAGTTTGCGTAACGGGATATATTATTGGTTTTGAAATACTCATTCACGCGCTGATTCAGTGTCGCAAAAAAATCATTACGGGCAGAAGAGAACTTGATTGAACTGGATGTCTTCATGAAGAAATAGGGAAAAAATTTACAGGTACTAGTCCAGGTGGTGCGAAAAATTCTTTGTTAAAAATAGGGATAATTAACATAGTAACGAGTGTTAGCGACTGCGTATTTTACAGCGCTAACACTATATTTTATGTATCTTATTTAAAGCAAAACCAGCGGATACGGCTGCGTGATATTGTTATGACGGCTAAATGTATAGCACCGGTTTACGATGCCTTGGCAAAAGCCATGTAACTTTTTAATAATGATTAATTTAATTCAGCAATAACTGTTCTGCCACCTTTTGTAACATCGCCAATCTTGCAGGTAACTTTCGTATCGAGTGGTAGAAATATATCTACACGCGAACCGAACTTGATAAAGCCGAACTCCTCACCTTGCTCGAGCGCCTGACCTTCTTTTACATAGCATTTTATTCTGCGTGCAAGTGCTCCCGCTATCTGGCGGAAAAGAATCTCAACACCGTTTTTCGTTTTAACAACTACCGTTGTCCGTTCATTTTCTGTGCTTGATTTCGGGTGCCACGCTACCAGGTATTTACCGGCATGGTAACGATAAAAACTGATGGTACCACCGATCGGCATACGGTTAACGTGCACGTTTACCGGCGACATGAAAATAGAGATCTGCTTTCTTCTTCCTTTCAAATACTCAGTCTCTTCGGTCTCTTCAATCACTACTACCTTACCATCGGCAGGGGCGAGAATTTGTTTCTCGTTCTTCGTTATGGAGAAGATCGGGTTTCTGAAGAATTGAAGAATCAGCAGGTAGAAAATAACACTAGAGAGGATAACACTGTTTTGCACCAGGGCACTGGTGGGGAAGAAATAAAACACAGCCCAGTTCAATGCAAAAAGAATAAGAAGTAATACAAACAGTAATATGCGGCCCTCGCGGTGAATGGTCATGATCGTTATAATTTAATGCGTATAGTTCGTTTAAAAATAAAAAAGCACAGCAAGTATATGAAACCTGCTGTGCAAATTTAGTGTGATTTCCGGGATAGCGATTCACGAAAGTGAGAAATTACAGCTCCGGTATTTCTTAATCTCTCGCGTAAGCCTGTTATTAGTATCCTCCGCGGAACTTGTATGTCTTCGAAACCTTATCGATCGCTACCATGTAAGCAGCAATACGCATCGGCACTTTATATTCCTGAGCAGTTTTATACACGTTGTTGAAAGCATCTTTCATGATCCGGTCACTTCTTCGATTTACACGGTCTGCAGTCCATTTATAGCCTAAGCGGTTTTGCACCCACTCGAAGTAAGACACGGTAACACCACCGGCATTGGCCAGGATGTCGGGCACTACAACAATTCCTTTTTCATTGATGATACTATCTGCTCGGGATGATGTTGGTCCGTTAGCACCTTCTACTATAAGTTTCGCTTTGATGCTCGATGCATTTGAACTGGTAATTACATCTTCAGTTGCTGCCGGAACTAGTAAATCAACTGGCAGCGTAAGCAACTGTTCATTGCTGATTTTCTCTGCTCCATCAAAACCTTCCAGCGATCCTTTGTTGGCATCTCTATATTTCACAGCCTTCTCGATGTCCATACCTTTTTCATTATAGTATGCACCGGAAAGATCACTTACAGCCTGTACAATCAAGCCACGTTCGTGCAACAGTCGTGCAGCCCACGAGCCCACGTTACCAAAACCCTGCACAGCACATGTAGCTTTATAAGGATTGATCTTCAGCTTCTCCATGGCAGCCATCGCAGATACCATCACACCGCGCCCGGTAGCTTCTGTTCTTCCGAGAGAACCGCCCATCACAAGCGGTTTACCAGTTACAACGGCATGGGTAGTCATTCCCTGGTTACGCGAAAACTGGTCCATGAGCCACGCCATCTCACGAGGTCCTGTTCCCATATCTGGTGCCGGTATATCTCGGTCTGGTCCGAATACATCAGCCATCGCCTGCGTATAGGCACGCATGAGTCGTTCGATTTCTCCGGCAGACATCTCGCGCGGGTTACATGTTACACCGCCTTTGGCACCACCATACGGTATATCTACTACGGCACACTTCCAGGTCATCCATGCAGCAAGTGCTTTTACTTCATCAAGGTTTACATGCGGGTCAAAACGAATTCCTCCTTTGGAAGGCCCCAATATAGTGGAGTGGATAACACGGTAGCCTTCAAACACGCGGATGCTTCCGTCATCCATAGTTACCGGCAGCGATACGATCACTTGGCGGGCTGGATTCTTCAAAACGTTGTAGATCTCTTCTTCCAGTCCAAGAATTTCAGAAGCCACTTTAAAGCGCGACATCATAGCCTCGAAGGGATTCTCTTTATCCTTCAGCGGGGCCGGTTCAATGTATGCCATAGATTAAAATTTAGAAATCAGTTGATGAATTGTTTAAACCCGAATGTTTTAAAAAACCATTCGAAAACGGTTGCAAAGATAGATAAATTCACCACTCGCCTCCTCGTTTCAGAACAAAAGGTGGTATTACAGCCAAATGAAACCGAGTATTTTTGAAAGACTTGCATCCGGTGAAATTTCATTCCGTGTAATAGCATTTGGCAAAAGTTTATTTTTTTCAGCTATGCTATACAATGAAAGATAGCCAAATTGATTTTTGCATACCAACGTGAGCCGCATATATTTATGAAGGCACTGGTTGTATATATAGCCGGTATAAAAACCAACGTAAACCTGTGCATTGCACCGCCTTTTACAATTCTACAGGTTTAGAAGTGAACGGAAGCACGGGGTCACGTCCTGCTATACGATCTGAAAAAATTTTTTCTTAACAAGAACTTTATACCGGTATAAAAATAACGTGTGGTATAGTTCAATTTCATTTCTAAATTTAGTCAGTGAGATATCACACCAGCTCGTTCTGGATTTATATTCGTTTACTTTAAATTATAACTGCACATGAAAAGAAAAGCAACTGCCGTTTGGAATGGCTCCGGTAAAGATGGCAAAGGCCACCTCTCCACCCAAAGCACTGTGTTAAACAAAACACAATACTCGTTCAACTCTCGCTTTGCCGAAGGCGTTGGAACCAACCCCGAAGAACTGATCGCTGCTGCACATGCCGGATGTTTTACCATGAAACTCAGCTTTGTGTTACAAGAAGCAGGCTTTACCGCTGATGAACTTTCTACTGACTGCACGATTACCTTCGATAATGGTGTGATCACAAAATCGGAGTTGACACTCAAAGCAAAAGTTCCGGGTATATCCAAAGACAAGTTTGATGCAAGTGCTAAAGATGCCAAGGAGAATTGTCCTATTTCCAAACTGCTGAATACCGACATCAGTCTTGATGCATCACTGGTATAATTACTAACCATGCATAAAGAGAATAGGTTGTTTCAACCTGTTCTCTTCCATGCTACAAGTATAAGTCTATAGTTACTTATCCTTCCGTTTGTACTTGATGCCCATAACAATGATGGCAACATTCAGCACCAAAGAGACAACGTTGGTAGCGATAATGGGTAAATCGTCCTTGAGAACACCATACCAGATCCAGAGCGAAAGCCCCGCCAGCAGAATTACCAGGTAGAACAAAGATATATTTCGGGCTTCCTTCTCCCGGATGATTTTTATCAGCTGTGGCAGCAACGATATAGCCGTACAAATACCGGCAGCAATTCCTATAAGTTCAGTTGACATTCAGTATTTGACCAGCTTGCGCGTGGCTCAGTTAAAGCATTTAATCATGCTTGGTTGCTAACGACAATTCACTGGGCAGTGCTTTTATATACTCATCGCCGATACGGATGGTATAAATAAGACCTCTTGATTTAATTTCACGCGGACGACCGTATACTATCCCCTCCCGATTTCTATACACAATAGAATCTCCGTTTTTAATCTTTTCCATATTGATAAATCTTTCTTTCCTGCATCGTTACAAAATTCCATGCCAGGCTATAAAAGCATTTTCGTGGAATAGTTTTTTACTCACTTACGATTGTCCCAGACAAAAAAACATTACCCATCAAAAAATATATTCACCATGAAAGACAACAAGAAGATGAGCTATCGTCCACACTCACCAGAATCCAACAACCCAATGGTTCGTGAATTGCTGGAGTGTGCTATTGCCTGTGAAACATGTGCTACTGCATCGCTACAGGAACGTGAAGTAAACATCATGACGCGCTGCATCGAGCTGAGCCGTGAGTGCGCGGAGATCTGCGTGCAGGCTGCACGCTTTATGGAACGCGACTCTGAAATACTTCCAAGTTTCCTCCGTGTGTGTGAAGAAGCTTGCCGCATGTGTGCCGAGGAATGTCGTAAACACAACCACGATCATTGTCAGCACTGTGCTGAAGTATGCGAGCACTGCGCAGAAGCCTGCCACGAATTTGACGGCAGCATAGAACTGAAATCATAACAGCATTGCACACTATAAAAATCAATAAGCCCGCACAAGCGGGCTTATTAATTATATATCTCTGAAGAAAATTACTTCTTACTTCTTACTTCTTACTTCTTACTTCTTA
>CBIHOZ010000062.1:0-35361 GCA_966211525.1 uncultured Chitinophaga sp.
AACAGAGCGTATATATGCTTTCATGTGCAATCAAGATCTAGCCCCCAATCGATAATCTGCCAAGTGCCTTGTATATTGACAAACCACAGAACTTCCGCGAGCGTGTCGCTGCTGATGCCTTCCGAGGTTGCAGACACACAGGCGATATCTGCAATGTTGTCTCCGTTCAGGTCAGCGGTCCACACATTGTTATTCGGATTTTTGACGCTGAATGAAACCTTCCCGTCTGTCCCGTAGGGTATATATACCGCAAGTATATCTTCCGCTTCCAGACTTGCTGCACAGGCAAAATCAATACGGTGTTGATCGGAAACACAGCCCAGGCTTTCGGGAACGATCTTCGCGGTGATTGAGATAATATAAGCCGGTACGGCACCATTTACCGTAAGAAAATATACCGGTATACGGTCGGTGAACTCGTGGATGATTGATCCAACACCGTTTACCTCTTGCGGGCCGCTTTTGTATGACATGAGGGGACCACCGAATCTTATAGCAGTTTTAGGTTGGCGCACATGGTAAATCGACTTAAACAGAAAGTTTGTGTTTTCTGTAACGGAACATTCGAAACGCGTCTCCGGTTTTCCATCCGGGGAGGTATATACTGCATTATCCTCTGGGCTTAGCTTATAGATAAACGGTCTTCCGCCCAGAAAGAAAAAGTTACCATCCGCGAGCAATTGTGATGCACCCGCAGCGGGAAGAACATGAAAGGACGAATCGTCTGCACGGGTTACGCGATTAAGCTGTATAAGTTTGGGACATGCTTCATGCGTTATCGTTCCTGCCTGCATCAATTTTTTATAGGTAACAATAGCTTCGTACGCTTTCATTTCAAAAGGTGCAAAGACCAGGCTATCCTGCAGATCAAGCTCTTGCGTGTCACGAATCATCTCAAGGCTGTCACGGGTATAAATCGCTCGTTTGACCAGAGTATAAATATCAAGCAGTGGCTGGAAAGTTTCCATGGCGATGCGAATGCTGTCATTGGCAGCACCTTCATATCCGATTTTTACATTAACCGAAGATGGTACGTTACTGCCCACCTCAGTAATGGCACTATCCGGAGGCACAGTAATGGTTTGATCTGCATGATCTGTTTTCGGTTTGCAACACGAAAGTATAAAAAGACAAAGTATGGATAAGGATAGCGTGATACGGTGTTTCATGATTCGATGCAGGTCAGGATAATTGCTTAAATATATCGGATTCTTTGTATCTGACAGATGCCGTATGCGAAAGATTTGGAAGCAACATGATACGGTGTTACAATGTTGCCACAAAAATATACCTGACATCCCTTCGCGATGAACGTTACAGGAATGCGATGCTATGATTTAACGAATTTTTAACGAATGGTATCGGGTAAAAACAGTTCATTTGTCAGGCTGCACTTCCAACCCTATAAGCAAATGAAAAAACCTTCGGTAATATCGCGCAGAGATTTCTTAAGGTCTGGTAGCCTTGCTGCAGGCGGATTGCTCCTCTCTTTTTCAGTGCGAGCTGTTACTACAAAACCTTTGGCGCATGCAATAACGCAGGCTTCGTTGAATGCTTTTCTGAAAATCGGCGAAGACAACAGTATATATATCATCTTGTCTAAAGTAGAGATGGGCCAAGGTATATGGACGACTCTGCCGATGCTGATCGCTGAAGAACTGGATTGCGACTGGAAAAAGATAAAAGTAATGCATCGTCCCTCCGGCAGGGGAGATGATTTTCGTGAGTCAATATTTGTTCAATCTACCGGAGGCTCCGACTCCACGAAATCGGAATTTGATCGTTGTCGCCTCGCCGGGGCAACAGCCCGTGAAATGCTGATCGAAGCAGCTTCGCGGAGATTGCAAGTGAAGGCAGCATCGTGTCACACCGAAAATGGTTTTGTTATAGCAGGCGATAAACGTATCAGCTACGGAGAAGTAGCCACACACGCAGCAACATTGCCCGTACCCACCGTAGCACTACGCGATGCTTCGAAATGGAAATATATAGGTAAGTCTCAAAAGCGTCTGGACAATCCCGAAAAGGTAAACGGACAAGCACGCTATGGAATAGATATACAGTTCCCGGATCTGCTTACAGCCGTGGTAGCGCACCCGCCTGTTTTTAATGCTGTTGTAAAATCGTTTGATGCCAGTAAAGCCAAAGCTGTGCACGGGGTATACGATGTTATACAGATCCCGCAAGGCGTTGCTGTTATAGCGACTAACTTCTGGGCAGCCAGCCAGGGACGTGATGCGCTGCAGATTGAATGGGACTTTAACAAAAGCAATCCGGTAACGAGCAGTACACAACGGGATGAATACCGGTCGCTGTCCCAAACCCCCGGACGTGTTGTGCAGCAGAAGGGACATGTAACCGAGGCATTGAAAACAGCAGGTAGTATACTTGAGGCAGAATATACCTTTCCATACCTGGCGCACGCACCGATGGAACCTTTGAACTGCACCGTAAAGATCGGTGGTGATCGCTGTGAAATATGGACCGGTACACAATCACCGTTGCTTCATCAGCAGGAGGTAGCAGCATTTTTAGGCTTATCGCCTGACCAGGTAATTTTAAATACACCCTATATCGGAGGAAGTTTCGGAAGACGCGGTTCATTTGGAAATGATTGGGTATTGGAAGCTGTACACATTGCGAAAGCCACCGGCCGCTTCATCAAATTGATCTGGTCACGCGAAGACGATATAAAAGGTGGCGGCTATCGCCCGGTATATTTGCATCGGGTGCAGGTTGGTATAGGGCAAGACGGTTTACCTTCGGCATGGCTGCATCGCATTGTGGGCCAATCGCTGTTTGTAAATACCGTGCTGGAAAAAGATATAGTTGCCAATGGTATAGACTATAGCTCTGTAGACGGAGTAAACGGATCGCCCTATATAAGCAACACGAGCGATCACAGCCTTGAGTTGCACACAACAACTTGTGATGTTCCGGTGTTAGCATGGCGCTCGGTGGGAAATACGCACACCTGTTTTGTGATGGAGACACTGATTGATGAGCTCGCAGTAAAGGCGGGTATAGATACTGTTGCCTACAGGCGTATACTTTTGCAAAATCACCCGCGGCATTTGGCAGCACTCAATCTCGCAGCCGAGAAAATGATATGGCATATGCCCTTGCCTGCTGGCCGGTATCGCGGTATAGCCGTACATGCTGCTATGGGAAGTTATGTAGCACAGGCCGTGGAAATTTCAATCGCCAGTCAAAAACTATATATCCATAAAGTTGTCTGCGCTATTGATTGCGGACTGGCGGTGAATCCCGATGGAGTACGTGCCCAAATGGAAAGTGGAATTGTATACGGGCTTACGGCCGCGCTCTATGGCGAGATTACATTTGAGAAAGGCGTGGTAAAGCAAAGTAATTTTCATGACTATCGAATGGTGCGTCTGCCGGAAATACCGGTGGTGGAAGTATATATAGTACCCGGCAACGAACGTATGGGTGGTGCCGGTGAACCGGGTGTACCGCCCATAGCACCTGCGCTTGCCAATGCACTATATGCTGCCACAGGAAAGCGGCTGCGTAATCTTCCGCTTGATATACCTGCGCTGCTGAAGTCGTGATTTCATCGATGCTATAGCATCTGCACGGTGCAGCTTCCGGTGTCGGTATCGAGTATCAGTATACCTTCCTGCGAATCGTTCAGTTGCGCGATCGGTGTACCGTCTGCACTCCACGCAGTCGTTTTACCGGCACACATGCCTCCGTCAGCCGCGCCGATTGCGTTGGACATTAACACCCATGCATTCTTTGTTTCTGCGATTTCGGATAGCCGTTGCGTTGCTTTGTCAACGCCATTTGTAAACTTCGCTACACTGGCTATATATACAGTCGCTCCGTTCTTAAATGCTTCTTCAGCATGTGCCTCTACCGAAAGCTCGTAACAGATAGCGATTGCAAGGGTGTGGTTCGCTACAGCAAGCGTTGGGAAATTGTGTCCGGGAATGAAAAACTCCTCTTCATCCGCGTGTATATACTTTTTAGAGTATACCAACCGCTCGCGGTGTGGCTGGAAAATAATCATGCTGATGGTAATGCCATTTTCCGTTCGCACTGGTATGCCCACGCCGATGGTAATTTTCTGAGCGTTGCTCATGGCTTGGAAGTCATCAAGCCGGTTATCATACAAATCCACGGCAAGCGCCTTCGCCAGCGTTGGTTCGTAACCGGTTAGCGACAACTCCGGGAAAATGATACTATCAGCACGCAGCGCGGTGGCGCGGTTAATGAATTCTTTATGATGAAGGATGTTCTGTTCAATATCACCAGTAACAGGCTTGGTTTGGGCCACGCAGATTTTCATAGAGATTACTTGTCTTAACAATCCGTAAGGCGTATAGCACAGGCATTTATTTCCACTCTTGCAGGTTCTATACCATCTGTAATATTACACTATTTAAAATAGTATACCACTTATCGAGTTGCCGTAATTTTATAATTGGTAGTTCGTCAATACGCGGGGTATTTATGTTAAATTTGATTTTTCGGTAAACGCAATACGATAGCCATTCCGGGTGATTATCGGCAAGCGCGTTCTACACGATTAATCCTAACAGCGGGAAACACGAAATGTATTATATGCAGAAATTTCTACTGTCTTTTTGAATTATTCGCTTCGTTACGTGCAACAACACACCTCTGGGATGCCGGCATTCTTTACCTGGATTTTGATTTCGGGCATTGGAGTGATTCTCAGATTTACGGTTACGGTATACTTGTGATAATTGATTCGCAAAGGAAGTCAGATAGTTTCTGTTTGTAAATGTTACCAGCTATAAACCAATGCGGAGTGTTTTAGTCTTTATACAATAGTAAGGGCGTATCTAATCGATTGTAACAGTATATATGAACATACGTGTTCAACTATGGATCATTTTTTGTCTGTGCGCAGTATACCTGCCGGTCACAGGACAGCAACTCTTTATTCAGGAGTATCCGGTTGAAGATTATAAAGGCTCTTCACAAAATTGGGATATCACAGAAGATACGCAAGGTATAGTATACGTTGCCAATACCGATGGTTTGCTGGTATATGACGGCCTCGAATGGAAGCTTGTTGATGACATGCCAGGTTATCCGGTAGCAGTAGAGGCCGATAACAGCGGACATGTATATATAGGATCTATTTCCGATATGGGCTACCTGCAAAAGGACAATGCTGGAGAATATCACTATCGCTCCCTGCTTTCACTCGTGCCTGCCAAGGATCAGCAGTATATAGAGGAAATAAATAGTGTTAAAACGGTTGGCAGCACGGTATATTTCAGTGACAGGAAGCATGTCTACATTTATGAGGATGGAGCGATCCGCGTGTGGAACGGAGTCAATGACGGAACTATTGTTTTGGGTGGTGCGGTTTACACTATTCATGCACAAGACATGCTCTTATTTCGCGATGGCGATTTTGTGAAAGTGCCATTTGTTTTTCCTGGAGCGGATATACAGTACATCTACGACTATACCCCTGGTAAATATATAATCGTAGATCGGGGCGACAAGGTATGGGTAGCGGATGCAGCGACAGGAGTACGGAAACCATTTTCCCTGGAGCTGGATAAGCATTTACAGCATGAGGAAATCAGGCAGTTTACACTTTTGTCAGAAGGTCGCATAGCGATTCTTACCAATACACGGATTCTTATTTTTGGTCGTAACGGTAAATTATTTTTTACAGTGACCAATGATATGTTGAAGGGTAATCTATGGTCGCAGATACTGCATGAAGATAAGTATCATAACCTGTGGTTCTCGACAGATGAATCGATCGGGATGATCGCAACCAGTTCTCCGCTCGCCTACTTCAGCAAATACAACGGTATACAGGGAATTATATACTCCCAGGCGTTTCATAATGGTCATCACTATGTTGGCACCGATCGTGGTGTTTTTCGCAGAACTGAAAAGGAGAAGTTTGTCTATATACCGGGAACCATCGGCACGGTCTGGAATTTCTACAGTCAGGGCGATGTACTATACGTGGCACATGAAGATGGTGTACTCGAAATAAAAAACAATGTTTTGAAATGGATTGTATCCGAACATCATGTTGAGACTTTATACTGGCCGGAAAAAAGTACAGACTATTTTCTGATGGGTACCTATACTTCTGGCATGTGGGTCGTGCGGAAGACAAGGAGTGGCTGGCAAAAGCAAAAGATCAGGGGATTTGATGATGAAGTGCGCTATATGCAGGTAGATACTTCCGGCTATATATGGATTGGGCATTTCAGTAATGGCATTTGGAAAATCAGGTTGAATGCTGCTATGGATTCAGTTGTTGAAAAAGAACATTATGATACGTTACGAGGTCTCCCTTCCGTTTTTGACAACCGGGTTTATAAATTAAGCCGTGATAACAGCATCGTAGCTCCTACATCAAGTGGTATATACATATATAATGCCTCGCGGAATAGGTTTGAGCCAGACAAGCGGTTCGCGCGACATTTAACAGGCGCTACAATTTATTCGCTTATGGAAGCACCCAACGGTAATATATACTTCCGTGGCAAAAATGTGAACGCGAAAGAGAATGAAGTGGCCGGTGTATTAATACGTAAGAGTGATAAAGAGTATGAATTACTTACAGCACCTTTTCAGAAAATAATCTGGACGGATACAGAGCCGAGCATACTGGCTACAAATGACGGAGCGTGGATTGCCAATCATAACAAAGTGATTGTGTATAATCCGCATCGCAGAACGTACTATCATGAGCCGTTGTGGCCGTATATTCGGAAGGTAACAGCACACGATTCATTGATTTATATAGCCGGGCAAGACGCCAAAAGTATAACGTTGCCTTATGAAATGAACAGTATACATTTCAGCTTTAATTTGCCCTATTACGAAGATGCCGAGCGTATTGAGTTTCAGTACAAATTACAGGGTTTTGATAAGGAATGGTCGCATTGGGTGAACCTGCGTGAGGCAAGTTTCACCAACTTGCCCGAAGGCGATTACACGTTTATGTTGCAGGCCCGGAATATATATGGGAATCAAAGCCGGTTGGCGACTTTTTCGTTTCACATCGACCCGCCTTTTTATCGCACGGTTTGGGCGTACCTGCTATATATAGTGCTGTTCGGTATATTGCTGTACGTGTTTGGTATTTTAAATACCAAAAGAATTCAATGGCGAAACGAACTACTTGAAAGAGAGGTGCACGAAAAAACAAAAGAACTGCTGGCGATGAACGAAGAGGTCATGGCGCAGAACGAAGAGATCTCCATGATCAACGAAGAGGTAAATAAAAAGAACGTAGAAATTGAAAATCAGGCGCAGATATTGAAAGAGTCCAATACAACGAAGGACAAACTTTTTTCAATTATCTCACACGATCTGCGCGGCCCTGTGCATCAGCTTCACGAAATATTTAACCTGATGGACAACGGGTATATATCCCGGGAGGAATTTCAGAATGTACTTGTGCCGAGCCTGCGCGAACGGATAAGTTACGTGTCAACCCTCACGGATAATCTTCTACATTGGGCAAAAGATCAGCTTGAAGGTATACAGGTGAAGCGGGCCACCTTTAACCTGGCAGATGTGGTGCAGGAGAATATAAATCTGCTTGCAGCACAGGCTCTCAAGAAAAATGTAACATTGGTGAGCGCAGCGACTCAGCGATGCGAAGTGTGTGCCGATAAAGACATGATCCGCCTGGTAGTACGCAACCTCGTAAGCAATGCAGTAAAGTTTACACCGTCTGATGGCAGCGTGCAGGTATCGGTGGAAGTTGATCATCACTACGCTGTGGTTTCCGTTCGCGATACGGGTGTAGGACTCTCAGCAGAAGAGACCGACAAGATACTGCGTAAAGATTATTTTACCCGTTACGGTACTGCCGGAGAGAAAGGATCTGGACTCGGGTTGATGCTATGCCGCGAGTTCATCGAGAAGAATAAGGGCGTGCTCATGCTTGAAAGTATACCCGGCCGCGGAAGCAAGTTTTCATTTACTGTACCGTTGGCATCGGCCGTTTAATAGTTCTGTGATTTGCGTTATAGGACACGGTCCTTTCGCAGGTTCTATTTTCCTTCTATACCGTTTTTCAATCCTTCATAATCTGTGGAATATGATAATACGAAATGCTGACTCATCTTGTATATTGTATCCTTTCAAGAAAACTATAATCTGTATGAAGCAAAGTGTTTTACCAGGTATACTCGTACTGGCAATGTTTTTTAGTATGAGCGATGGTATGGCTCAATCGAGAGCAACCAAAGCGAAGGCTGTGCTCAATCACACTGCTATTTATGTAAAGGATGTAAAGACAAGCGCGTCATTCTATCACAACATTGTTGGCCTCGATACAATTCCTGAACCGTTTCACGATGGCAAGCACGCGTGGTTTCGAATTGCTCCCGGAGTAGCGATGCATATTATACAAGGTGCTACCGAAAAGAAAGAATACTATAAAAATCAGCACACCTGTTTCAGCGTTGCATCGGTGGATGCTTTTGCTGCCATGTTAAAGAAAAATAATATTCCATGGGAAGATCGCGATGGTGCCAAACTCGCCATTACCACACGCGTTGACGGTGTGAAACAACTTTGGCTGCAGGATCCGGATGGTTACTGGATCGAGATCAACGATGCGAAAGAGTAAATGCTTCGCTCGTTCCGGCAACGCTGTAAGACTTGGTAAACTGCACACCTTTCTGTTATTTCGTCTTATATAGATTTGTTTCCTTTACAAACCGCGTGCGCGATCAACATCAATATAGGTATCATGTAACGATATTGTTGCTGCTGTGGACTGTAATTCATGTCTTGTTGCTTCATCATTATGGTGTTCGTAGTTTGTTTGACGGACTCGGCTATATACGATGCGCTGATTTCCTGGTGCAGAACGGATACCTGGAAGATCCTCATGAGACATTCTATGCGATTCCAATTGCGCTCATGGCTTTTTTTCGCTGGATGTTTCCGGGACAACTCTTGCCCTACCTGTTTTTTCAAAGTGTACTCTCTTTTTTCGCGACACTCGCTTTGTATCGGGCCGGCACACGTGTTTTTAATAGTACACGTGCAGGCCTAATATCCGGTATAATCTTTTTGATCTGGTGGGATAATATACAGTGGAATACCACCACGTTGACAGAATCGCTTGCCTGCAGTATAATCTGTTTTACAATCTATCGGTTAACCAGTTTCAAAGGTTCAATAAAAGACTATTGCTGGATTAGTATACTCCTGATTTTAAACCTGTTCACCAGGCCTACGGGTATCATTATCATTGTTGGTACGGTTGCTTTTCTGATACATTTCTATTGGCATGATATCCGAAAAGATCTCATCGTTACAGCAGTCGGTATACCGGTGCTGGTATTGCTGACGTACTGGTCTGCTGACCATATGTTTTCACGGTGGGATTTTACAGACCAGTACGTTCGTGGAAATATAGTTACCTACATGGATACCATCGAAGGTAACGAATTATACAATGAGAGCCTTCGTATCGATACGGCTGGGTTGACCATGGCGCGTGACAAGCCGCCCGTATGGAAGATCGTATATTTTATAGTTGACAACCCGATATATTTTGTGAAAGCTGCTTGTCTCAAAGTATATTATTTAGTAACGGGTATACGTCAATATTACTCAACGCTTCACAATGCTTATATACTTTGCTGGATGGTGCTCGTATATATATTCTATTACATTGGCTGGCGCAACGCGACAAAAAGTTCTGTCCGGTTTTTTACGGTGGTTGTGGTCATCCTGAATTGCTGTCTCATCGGCATCTCCACCGTGGATTGGGACAATCGGTTTTACATTCCCATGGAGCCAGGCATCGTGCTGCTCGCGGGCGGTGGTGCCGCACATGTCGTTGGTCTGCTCAAGTCGCGTATTGTTTCCAAAAGCTCCACGTAAGATTGACTAACCCGAAACGGAGTTTGATCTTTGTAAACTTATTACGCGATCATCCGTATATTCAATCCGAAATCCGATCGTTCTCTTGATTTGTGAGGGAGAACGGTCAAAAAAAAGTAACTCTATAACCCTAATAATCATGAACAGGAAAAAGGTATTTGGTTTAGTCTTTGCGATCCTTCTGATCGGATCGAGCGTAATGGCGCAACAGTATGTAACGCAGGTTAAGTCGAGCAACAAAAAATGGGGCTACGTTAATCTGAAAGGTGAAGTGATCATCGAACCACAATTCGAAAAGTGTTATGAATTTTCTGCTGATGGCTACGCTCCCATATACGATACCAAAAACAGACAATATTATTTTATTAACCCGAAAGGTGAGAAGCTGCAAACTGAAGTGAGCGGGTTTAAACTCATCGATGGTTTTGGAATTGACCTGAAAGGATTTGAAGATGGCCTTGTGCCCGTGAAGGTTGGCGAGAAGTGGGGCTATATGAATACGAGCGGCAAGCTTGCTATACCGGCAGCGTATGATGAACCCACAGCTTTCGCCAGTGGTCATGCATCCGCTAAAAAAGGTTCGACCTATGTTGTGTTGAACGCAAAAGGTGAAGAAACTCCGGTAGCAGCGGATGTGGTCGACATCAAAGCATTTTCAGAAAAACTTGCTCCCTTCCGTGCAGCTGACAAGAAGTTTGGATTTATAGGTACCAACGGAAAAGTAGCGATCCCTGCACAGTTTGAAAGCGTAGGGTATTTCAAGAACGGACTCGCGTGGGCAAAAACACTCGATAAGAAAGTAGGCTATATTAATCCCGAAGGAGAATGGGTTATCAAACCACAATTTGATGTAGCAAAAGAGTTTGATGCCAAGAGCGGACTGGCTCGCATCAAGCAAGGCGATCAGTGGGGATATGTTTCAAAAACCGGGAGCGTATTATATGTAAAAGATACCGACCTGTATGGTGATTTCTCCAATGGTCTCGCACAAGGCCGCAAGAACTCCAAGATCGGTTTCTTCAATGCAAAAGGTGAGTGGGCTATCGAACCACAGTTTGATGCATCGCGTGATTTTAAGAACGGTTATGCTGCAGCCAAGAAAAATGACAAGTGGGGGATGATCAATACCGAAGGCAAGTGGGTGATCGAACCAACCTTTGAAGCAATCAAAGATATGGAACTGATCAAGTAGAAAGTTTTTTCTCTCTTCAATAAAGCCATTCAGTAAATATGCTGAATGGCTTTTTTTTTATGAAATATGTTTAGCGATGTATATCGTGTTTTTTTAATTCCATTCTCGTATATATACCTCTTTTAGAGTAGTATATATTACAATCAATGTATACTATAGTATATCTGGTCCAGCGTGCGGAAGCCTTCGCAAGTCATTTGCGCAGGCCGATTCTTCGCGTGAATCCCTGCGTTTGTCGCTAAGCTTGTCTTCGTGTCCAAGATTCCGATTACCCCGGTCGTTAAGGGTGTATAACAGCCAGATCGTGTTTAACGACACGCTGAAACCATAACCTTATAAATGTTAAATGAACATGACGAGATTGATTGAAAAAACAATGCGAACGCGATTCGCAGTGCTGGCAAGTGCCGCAGCTGTAATGATGTGCCTGTGCATAGTATCTGCCTGCAGTGACGATGATGATGACAATGCGAGCACAGTATCGCCAACCATCACCAGCTTTACGCCAACCAGCGGAGTAGCAGAGACAACGGTAATTATTACCGGAACAAACTTCAGTACAACGGCTTCTGCCAATACAGTTACGTTTAACGGAACGACAGCGACTGTATCATCAGCAACAGCAACACAACTTACGGTTGCAGTACCAAGCGGTGCTACTACCGGTAAAATTGCAGTAACGGTAAACAGCGTGAGTGCTACATCGGCGAGCGACTTTACAGTAACAACAGCAACTACTGCCGATTGCAGTTCCGCTACAACGCAAGTTGAAAAAGTTGTTTGCCTGGCAGAAGCTTTCAAAGCTACGCTTACTTCTTCGCAGATCGCTACGTTGCAGATCGGCTTTACCAAAGCGTATGCTATACGCTGGTCTAATTTACCGTGCGGTGTAAATTGTCGCAATGGTTTAGCATTCAGCACGCTTACAGCAGCACAATTAGCAGCAGCAAAAGCCGTGATTGCAGCAGCAGCTGGCACCACCACTGACGAAGGCTATAGCGAGTTCTCACAGATCAATGCAGCCGATGATATACTCGGAACCAAGAGCGGTAACTCCAACAGCTATTCATCCGGAAACTATATCATTGCGTTTCTCGGGACACCGAGCACCACCGGTACATGGATGCTGCAGTTTGGCGGACATCACTATGCGCAGAACATTACCTATAGCGGTGGCGAGGTAATCGGTGCTTCACCGTCACACCAGGGTATAGAACCGAAGTCATGGACATCCAACAGCACTACGTATGCTCCGCTGAAATCAGAACAAGCCGCCATGGCTGCGATGCTCGCCGGATTAACCACCACTCAACTATCAAGTGCCAAGTTATCTTCTACATTCAGCGATGTGGTATTGGGACCCGGTGCCGATGGAGGATTCCCGGCAACCAAAGTAGGTCTCGCAGTAAGTACATTAACCACTACACAGAAAGCTCTGGTAATGGCCGCTATGAAACCATGGCTGCAGGATGTTGACGATGCTACCGGTACATCTTTACTCGCTACATACGAAAGCGAACTCGACCAGACTTATATAGCCTACTCCGGTAATGCTACATTGGCTAACCATGCAGACTATGTGCGTATTGATGGTCCGAGTGTATGGATTGAATTTGTATGTCAGAATGGTGTAGTATATAGCGAGATCCACTATCATGCTATATATCGAGACCACACCCGTGACTATGGAAACAGCTTCACATTCTGATGATGAGATGTTTTATATCCTTCCGTTGCGTGGCAGTGCTCACGCAACGGCTGGGCTACCTGCTGACGCTTGCCCTGCTCGCTGTCTCCGGACAGGCTTTTGCGCATCCGATGCCAAGCTCGCTGGTGTTACTCAATTTGCAGCCCGATGGTGTAGCCGCTGAACTTCAGTTGCCGCTCCGTGAATTGGCGCTCGCATTCGGAAAAGGTATAGATGAAAATGCATCAACCCTGGTAGAGCGATTGGGACCACAGCTTGCAGACTATATTACCGCGCATGTTCGTCCCGTTAGTGCAGACAACCGTGCATGGTCTGTTGTTGTACGCGATATGAACGTGAGCTCCGTTGAACAAAGTGAGAGCGGTCCGTACCAGGAACTTACGGTACACCTGTGGCTTCAACCTCCGGCCCATGCCAGCAGCAGAATATTCACACTGCACTACGATGTTATCATTCACCAACTGGTAACACATATAGCGCTGGTCTCCATCCGGCAGGATTGGGAAGGCGGTATATATACCGGGCAGTCGCCTGTAGAAGCCGGTGTTATACGACTCGATGTTCGCAGCAACACGATTCTCCCTATAAAGGTTGCTCCGGCACACGGCAGTTACTGGAACGGTTTTGTGAGCATGGTGAAGCTGGGGATGCATCATATAGCAGAAGGAACCGATCACCTGCTTTTTGTACTGGTGCTTTTACTCGCAGCACCGTTGCAGGCTAATAAAGGAAAATGGAATACATCAGAAGGTACACGGTATACCCTGGTCCGGTTGCTTCAGGTTGTTACAGCGTTTACTGCAGGACACTCCATCACATTGCTGGCCGGAGTGTTAGGTATATTACGTTTACCTTCGCAGCCGGTAGAGGTGCTTATTGCTCTTTCAATTTTGGTGTCAGCGATCCACGCATGGCGACCCCTCTTTCCGGGACGTGAAGCATATATAGCAGCAGGCTTCGGGTTGATCCACGGCCTTGCTTTTGCCAGTACACTGGAAAACCTGGATTTACCTCTTGCACCGATGATGCTGAGTATACTCGGCTTTAACGTGGGTATAGAACTCATGCAGCTATTGGTAATAGCAGTCACCATTCCGTGGATCATCCTGCTCAGTAAAACTATATTTTATAAAGGCATACGGATGGCGGGTGCGATATTGGCCGCCATAGCAGCTTTGGGTTGGATGACCGAGCGCGCTTTGCAACAAAGTAATCCGCTTACTCAACTGATAGAGCAAGTGGCGGCCTATAGCCCGTGGGTTGTACTGGTATTGGCTTGTGCAGCAGGTGCAGGTTATGCGCTTGACAAGGGTAGAAGCAGGAAGCCGGTATAACTATTCAAACGTGATGGATGATGGTATATATAGTAACCCTATAAAAGCAGAATAGCGGTGCTGAACAGAGTTCAACAGCGCTATTCGTTATAGAACTTAAAACGTTATCCGTAATTAGTCTTTAGCAAACTCAGTGTTCGCAGTGATGGTAACTTCATCGCTCACTACAGCAGCAGGAGTACCAGCACCTACACCGAAGTCAGAACGTTTGATAGTACCGGTAACTTTGAAAGCACCGATTGTTTTCTTTGTGTAAGGGTGTACAGCAGTACCTGTGAAAGTAGCTTCCAGTGTTACAGGCTTTGTAACGCCATGCAGTGTCAGGTTACCCACCAGTGTATAGGTGTTCTTACCTTTTTTCTTGAACGATGTGCTCTTGAAAATGATTGTAGGGAATTTTTCAGCATCGAAGAAGTCAGCACCTTTCAAGTGACCGTCACGTTGCTCGTTATCAGTGTCGATGGTGTTTACATCAGCAGTCAGTTCGATAACAGCATCAGAGAAATCTTCTTTTGAAGAAGTGATCTTGGCATCGAATGATTTGAAAGAACCTTCTACAGTAGAGATCATCAAGTGAGTTACACCGAAACCAAGTTTAGAGTGTGCTTTGTCTAACGACCATGACTGAGCAAATGCAGACACTGCAAAAACGAAAGCGATAAAGGATAATGTAAGCTTTTTCATTTTGATAAATTAATTTTTAGTGAAATTGTGTTTTTTGTTTGTATTGTTATAAGTGTGCAAGTTAATTGGAATATACAGTCTTCTAATATTCTTTCAAAGGTGTTGACTTTCACTTGTGTTTAATCGTTGCAACGGAGCATCCTCGTTTCAGGGTATGAATGGTATGCAAATTCTTTGCCGATACTATAGATCATCTGTACTTATTTTTTTACTTCTGCTGTCCCCAAACAGGGTGAGTTGCAATCCATCAGGTATTTAGTTACTTTTGGATACTCAAAGGTAAATGTATACTGAATTGCCGTGCAAGAGCGTACCTCGCAGTCACTTACTTACCAAAAGGAAACTATAGGTGAAAATCAATGTGTTAGACCATGAAAAAAAAGTTGGAAGATTATGATCTGCACGCTAATTGCCCGATTCGGAACGTACTGGATCGCTTTGGCGACAAGTGGTCTATCCTGGTGATCCTGTTACTGGGCGAACATAAAACAGCTATGCGTTTCAATGAAGTAGCACAGACTATCGGTGATATATCACAGAAAATGTTAACCGTTACACTACGAACGCTCGAAGCCGATGGAATGGTGGTTCGAAAGCACTATCCTGAAATTCCCCCACGCGTAGAGTATGAACTTACCGATCTCGGCAAAAGTCTTTTGCCACACATCAATGGCCTCGCACAATGGGCTGTGAAAAACTACGATGCCATTACCAAGTCGCGTAAGAAATTTGCTGCCCGCAAACAACTCGTATCCTGATTACAGGGGATATGCTATAGCTCTCACACATATTTCACCTTGTAAGTATGGCTAAGAATAAATCTGAAGCGCAGGCATAGAGTATATTTCGAAAACGATCCCGAAAAAAAATTGCGCTGGCTTTCTAAAGTTATTTTAAAAAAATAGCGTCTATTTATTTCATTGATACATGTAGCAACACATTTGAAAATGATCGTGTTGTAAAAAATCTAGTGCATTTGTAGTATATCATGAAGTGTACTGACATGCAGCAGGTTGCGTATAGCATGAAAAACTACACGGTCCACGGTCGTGCTACTATACATGGAAACCAGTATATAGCGTACATGCTGTAAACGTTCTCAGCAGGTCGTAACAGAGGATGCTACCTGCCAATGGGTTATTAGATTACTTTTTATAGGTGTATATTTGCAGCCTGGTCTATACGCTTTAAGCAGATGAGTAAAGGCAACGAGCTTCAATACTCTGTCAATCGTTCATTCGAAAAAATTGAGTCGCTTCTTTTCCGGGATGTTTCTATCCCCGGAGAAAAAACAGATGTACTCTTGTCTGTTGTACAGCTCACTACTGCAGGTTATAAAAGAAAGGACCATCACAATGATAGTATACTGTTCGATGTGTCCGCTCGTGAACTTATCAACGTAAACTTCAGCGTCACCTCCTATAGCAACATTGAACAGAAACTCGGATGAACATTTCTTTCTTTGTCAGACGAGACTTTCAAACGATCGGAGCTTATGAACATGTCATAGCAATAAAGGATCTCCTTCTACAACAAACCGTATTGGTTGTGCAGGACGAAATGCATCACTATCTCGGTATTCTTACACCCCTTGATATTTTACAACGTCCGCGCAATCTTGTAATCGACTGCCTGTCGGAGAAGCCATCCGTTTCATTGCCCTGTAGTGTAGACGAAGCGTTGCAGATTATGCAAGCCGAGCAGGAGGAAGTGTTATCGGTATACCAGGGTGGGCAGTTCGAAGGACTCGTGTTTAAAAACGATCTGCTCGAATTTGTACGCACTAAACGCAAAGAGCTTGAGCGGGAAGTAACAGAGTATATGCACGAAATGAAAGCGATGCACACGCGGCTCGAACAATCGCGTCAGGTTTTGCAGGCTATATTTGATAGCACACAATCATATATAATCCTGGTAGATCCGCAGTACAGAATTATTTTCTTCAACAAGAAAGCGCAGGAGGGAAGCCTGAGCCTGCATGGGCGTGAGTTGAAACTGGGCGATAGTATATTGGCGTATACGGAATCGGGGGTTGATGAAATGGCATTGCTTACGTTTCATGAAAACTATCACAAAGCGATCACTACGAAGCAGACCGTTGTCAGCGAGCGCGAAATATACTATCCCAGCATGATGTCGTCATGGATACGATCGGAATATACTCCTATATATGATAATGGCGTGCTGATCGGTGTAGCACTTCGCATTGTCGATATAACAGAACGCAAACGACACGAAATACAAATTGAAATGCAGACCGAGATATTGCAGCAGATCTCGTGGATGCAATCGCACCAAACCCGGCAACCGGTTGCTACTATATTAGGACTACTGAATATACTGGAGAAGTCATCACTCTCGGATGATAACCGGAAGATCGTAGCAATGCTGGAAGATACAGCCCTTAAACTCGATGACGTTATTCGCGACACTGTTATTCGCGCTAACTCTATTTAAATTACTCACGCATACTTCCATTTGAATCCTTTGGTGTGATGGTGAATGCCGCGTGCCACCAGTATAATTTCTTTTTCACCACAACCGGTTTTTCGCGAAGCCTCACTGATGCTTTCGTAACGTGCCAGCAGTTTTCCTTTTCGGGTATATTGTTTAACAGGCTTGCGTCTGCTATGCCCTCCGAAACTTGTCCATTGCGAGCGATCAGCAATTTTTAAATATGAATCAACGCGATCGCGCTTGAACACGCGCAGACTTTTTTCACTTTTTGTTACCAGCTTCAGGTTCTTTACGGTGTTGTTATAGCCATCGCCATCCTTGTTGATTACATACATACCGTCCTTCTCATAATCTATATCTTCAACAAAAGCGCTATAGATAACTCGGCGTGTGTTAAAGTAATATTGACGTCCTTCGTGTGACAACGATACACGCAGATCGATCATCGGCTCACCTGTTTTTATATTCCGGTTCTGCGCTACAGACTGACTCAGAATTCTGCCGGCAACAAATTGTTCTTTTAATCGCGGATGGGGTATAGTTCTATCAAGTGATTTCACCCGTCCCAGGTTCGAAGCTTTATAAAGACCTTCAAATCCGGGTATATCACGCCATCGTTCACCTTTCATACTCTTGAGTTCTCTATTCAGATAGGGGTACTTCACTCGCTTCATACCTGTAATGTTAGTAACAATCTGATCGTGGCGCAACCATTACGGAAGTATACCTCTGTAATCTTACGGAGGCTACCATGTGTAATCTTTTTAGAGGCCTCATTATTAAAGCCTTTGTAATTTTGACGCTGAAAAGACTTGCTATGTGGTGCTGCTAAATGTATACTTTGGCAACCCTTCATTTTGTTCGTTAGCACAGTCAGCGATTGAAAGTTCTTTACGATTTAAGGTATAAGATCAACGATAAGCCGGAGAGTGATTACCCCATGAATAAAAACATATCTGTTTTCAGATTTTGCCGCTACATCATCATGCCCCTGGTGTATGTTTTGGTAGCAGGCTGCGAATTGCAGGAAACCAACTTCATCAAACCTGTTCCTATAGCACTGGATGCATTAGACGTGCAGTCTACCAGTTTTGTTGCCACGTGGAAACCTGTGCTCGGCAGTTCGGTATATGTAGTAGATGTAGCTACAGATCCGCAGTTCTCCAGCATGGTTCCAAACTATCAGTCACACGAAATATCGGGGGTTACGTTACAGGTAACAGGTCTTGCAGCCGAAGTAACCTACTACTACCGCGTTCGCGCACAGCGGGACAATACATTTTCCGGTAACTCCAATACTATACAGGTAACAACCGCAGCATTAACATCACCGGTTGCTATACCGGCTACGCATGTTAAAGTATTTTCCTTCACTGCTAACTGGACGGCCGTTGAAGATGCTGCAAGTTACCTTGTAGAAGTAGCAACTGATCCAGACTTCAATTCAATTCTGCCAGACTATAACCGTGTTGAAGTAGTCGGTACTTCACTGGATATTGAAGGACTTGATTATAGAGATACTCACTACTATCGTATTAAAGCAAAACGGTTGGAAAAAACTTCCGGTTATTCCAATGTAATAGAGGTGAAACCATGCATTACTCCATCGTGCAAGCTTTCAAAACTTATTTTCTGGAACGAGTTCTGGAATGAGTTTGCATACGATGCTAATGATAGACTAACAACAATCAAAACCAGCTACTTTGAGGAGGAAACCACATGGGTAGTTGCATACCGGGCTGATGGTAAAGTTGATTCGGTAAATGCATGGTACGGAGGGGCTGTATTCCAGAAGAATGTATATGAATATAGTGCAGCAGGCCAATGGACATCCTTGTATACCTATAATGAGGATGATCAACTTGCATCGCTGAAGGACTATCTCTATAATGAATCGGGTCAGCTGATAGGGTTAAGAGCCTATGGTGACCTCGAGCGGACAAACCTGCTTTTGCACCAGGACTATACGATCGATAAATATGGTAACGTGCTAACGATTACCGATGAAAATGGCGATCAAACCGGTGAGTTCCGGTATGAATATACATTTAACCCTAAGATGTTAATTCAGGAAACCCTGCGGCCTTTTATAGCGGATGCTTTTTCTGGTTTCGATCTGCGGCCATACCACAGAATTAATAACGCTATTTACGCGCATGGAACTTTCAATCCGGAAGTTGGTGAAGAGGAGGAAGTTTTTGTCTACGAATCAAACAGTTGCGATGTGGCAGTGGCAAGGAAAGGCTTCTACAAAGTCACCTATGAATTTACAGGATGTGATTTCTAAAAAACAGAAAGTATATATGCGTATTACCTATTTACTAATCGGCTTTCTGTTGATTTTCTGTGCAGTGTCTGCTCAGACTGCAGATGATAAAGATGCATCCGGTTCGCTCTATAAATTCACGGTCGATCAGGATATACTAAACCTGAAATACGAAGGTGATGCCACCGTAAAGATACAGGGTGCTTCCGGTAAGGAAGAAGATGTAAACAAGACTCCGTATTCGGCTACCGTACTAACGCGCGAAGAAATTGAAAATGCCGGAGCGCTAACAATTCCGGAAGCACTGCGCTTGGCCCCGGGGTTATTTGTACAGCAAAGTGTAAACGGTTTGTACGAAGTATATATGTACGGTAATGAAGCCGTGCCTCAGGGAAGTACACTAAGCGATGCCCGAAGCAAGATGATATTGGTAATGATCGACAACATGCCGGTTAACAACTACTTTGATGGGGGCATACTGTGGGAAACATTGCCGGTAAACCTGGGCGATGTAGAGCGTATCGAAATTGTGCGCAGTCCTTCAAACGTACTTTTTGGTCGCGATGCGGCTGCCGGAGTTATCAATATAATAACAAGGGCACAGGAAGGGAACAAGGTTAGTGCACAAGGTACATCGCAATATAGTTTTGCTCCGGGAGCTGCCAAGACAGCCATCAGCCAGGCATCGGTTGGTTTTGGTGTACGTGATAAATTTCTGGTACGTATATCCGGCAACTATAATAATACGAGACGTTTCGATGACCCCTATTATGTGTTCAGCCAGAGACGCTATATTCCTGGTGATTCACTTCTGTTCTATCAATCATCAGCTGCGCAGACAAATCTTTACGGAAGTCTTGCACGGCAGGATTACGGCATGAGCGCATCCATGCGCTACGTGCCCAGTGAAAATGCAGAAGTAAATCTGTCACTCGCACATCAGAATTCGAAAGCACAAACTATATATGGTGGTTTTGAAGAGCTCGCATTAACACAAAGATCATCGACACTGAATTTTGCCAATCTCAATGCACGGGTATATAATCTCGGTGTGCAGGCCTCGTATGTTTTTGGCGATCAGAATATGGCGGTGGGTTATCCCGGCTATAAATTTGATGTAACCCGGATCAATGCGCGTATATACTATACTTTTAATGTGAAAGGTATTCGTATTATGCCGGGTGCAAGTTATCAGCAAGGCGCACTGGATGATGGCGCATATCGTTCAACCGATAGCCAGTATCCGGCAATTATCAATGGTAACAGAGACCTGGCTAACTACGGTTTCTTCCTGAAAGCAGGAGCAAACCTGTTGGAAGATAAACTGACGCTGGACGGTGGTATCCGCAAAGACTTCTTCAACTTCAATGACCAGTCAATCATGAGTTATCAGGCTGGCGTTGGGTATACACCGATCGCTCGCGTACTGGTGCGTGCAGCGTACTCACAGGGATATACCGGCAATACTATACGGGATGCGTTTGATGAAAGCACGTATACTACACAACAAGGCATAACCGTACGCAATGTTGTAAATCCATCCCTTAGCATGGCTACAGCCCGGAATATAGAAGCAGGTACACGCATACAGGCCACCGATAAAATTCTGGTAAGCGTAGACTATTTCAGAATCACCGATAAAAATCTTGTTCGCCAGGAGTCATCGATGAATGCAGACGGGGCGATGCAGCTTGAGCGCGTTAACACGACAACCAATCTGCAACGAAATGGAATCAATGCATCTGTTGCCGCGAGCCTTTCCGGGAAGTTGAAGCTGCGCGCCTTTGGTACCTTTCAACATACAAGCAATACATACGATTCGGCCGGCAGCAACAAGGTATATACACCGCGATACCTGGTAGGGGCTACCGGCACATTCAGAACACTGGTAGAAAAACTCACCGTGTCTGCGAGTGTGTATGCGTATGGCAATCATGTTATGTATACCTCTACGCATGGAGGCGAATCACTGCCGTCACGCGTTATTCCGAATGTAAAGGTGTCCTATAAATTCTGGCAGGAAAACCTGGTATTTGTCAACGCCCGTAATTTTCTGAACAGCAGCGATAGGGAATATATTTTCGCAGACAATGTGCAGGCACTATACCTCGTAGGTGTAAATCTTAATTTTTAACGGCAGAAGCATAGAACGATGAGTAAAGTAATACGAACCATGTTAGTCTGTCTTGTGCTGAGCATTTCCCTCAGCAGCTATGCGCAGGAGCATCAGCCGGTTGATACCATTAAGGCAAACGAATTTATAGCACGCGCGGCAACGTTGCTGAAGTCTAACGAAACGGATAAGTCAATACAATCTGCACGCGAGGGACTTACTGTATCAAAGAAGAATTTTTACCTGGCAGGCGAGGCCCGGAGTAATCAGTTACTCGGTGAGGCGTATGCAAAGAAGAAAGACTATAACGAGTCACTGAAAGCATACCTGTCGGCATTGAAGGCTTTTGAGATTTTGAAGCAGGACAATCGCGTAGTAAACACCTATGCGGCCATTGGTATACTATATCAGCAACAGAATGCCTATGCACAGGCCGCAAAATACTTTGAACAGGCGCTGAAGAAATCTGATGACAGTAACTCAAAAATAAATGTGCTGCTGCTGGAGGATATAACACACTCTTATATTCAGCTTGAAAACTACCAGCAGGCGATACAGTATAAAACTCAATTGCTTAATATATACATTGAGCAGAAAGATACGGATAAGGTGATCGAGTCTTACAAAGAACTGTCATCACTTTGCGAACTTACCCGTCAGTACAGGTTGGCACAACGGTATAACACCGAGCTCGCATCCATTTATGGTAAGAGAAACGACCTCGCAGGGCTGTCATCGACTCATAACAATCTTGGTTTTATCAGTAAACGGAATGACGATCTTAAAACATCGGCAGAGTACTTTATGAAAGTGGTGGAACTGGTTAACGAGCAACCTAAAAACTTAAGCGAGAGCGATAAAGCTATACTCTATATTAACGTTGGTGTAGCGTATACCAACCTGAAGCAATATACCCGGGCCAAAGAGAGTTATACCACGGCACTGAAAATTCGCGAACACCAGAAGAATGAAACTGAAATTGCGAATGTCGATAATTACCTCGCTTCCAATTACTACGTAAGCGGTAATACTTCACGCGCGCTGAAAGCCGTGAACGAAGCTATTAAACTGGCCGAAGCAAACCACGCAGAGGATGTGTTGGTTACCAGCTATAAAATTCTTAGCCTGATACACGACAAAGATAACAACCCGGCAAAAGCACAGGTATATCTTGAAAAACACAAAGCGCTGAAGGATAAACTTTCCAAAGAGGCGAAGGAGCGAAAGGAGAAAATGCTGCAACGCCAGTTGTTGATCGAGAAAAATGAAGAGGAGATCCGTACACTGCTCGCAGACCAGGAACGTGAAGCACTTGAATCCGAACGTAAGGAGAATCAATTGAAGTTACAGGATAACGAGATCAAACTTAAAGCGAAGGAACTCGCCATCCTGAAACGCGATCAGGAGTTAAAAGCGATCGAGTATAAAAACCAGCAACTCGAGAAGGAACGTACTGAGCAGGCACTCGCCCTCGCGCAGCAACAACTCGAAGCAGAGAAACGCAGTCGCGAACTGGACATGCTGGCAAAAGCGAAAGAGCTGCAGGAACAAAAACTGAAGCAAAAAATACTCGAAGAGGACAAACAGAAGAAAACAATACAGCTTCTGGAAACAGATAAGAAATTAAAAGACGAGCAGTTAAAGAATAGTTATTGGATCTCGGGCCTGTTTGTATTGGTCATTGGTATCATCGCGGTGAGTCTCATACAGAAGCGCAAAGCGAACCGGTTATTACAACACCAGCAGAACGAAATCAAGGAGAAGAACGAAGCGTTGTTACAGAACATGGAAGAGCTTCGCGCGGCACAGGATATACTCAGCGAACAAAACGATCAGCTCGAAATACAACACCAGAAAATCACGCACAGCATTCGCTATGCAGAACGTATTCAACGCTCTGTATTACCTGCTGACAGCCTGATGAACAAACTGTTCCCGGAACATTTCATTCTATATCTTCCGAAAGATATAGTCTCTGGCGATTTCTACTGGGCCGCTCAAAAAGATAAACGCAGAATACTGGCAGTAGTAGATTGTACAGGCCACGGTGTTCCGGGTGCATTCATGTCGATTGTAGGAAGTAATACGCTGAATGAACTTGTTAATGAAAAACATGTTACGGAGCCTGCGCAGATATTGAATCAACTGCACGGAGGTATCCGTCAAAAGCTCAGCCAGGTAGAAAGTCAGAATCATGATGGTATGGATATCGGTATATGTTCAATCGATCAACACGATGATGGTTCATTTCGCTTGATGTTCGCAGCCGCGAAGCAAACACTTTTTGTAATGCGCAAAGGCGAGTTACTCGAACTGGATGGCGATCGTAAATCAATTGGTGGCGCGAATGCCGGTGACGTGCGCGACTTCTCTACCAAAGAATTGATGCTCGAAAAAGGAGATATACTATATTTCACAACAGACGGATTTATCGATCAGAATAGTCCTGATCGTGTACGTTTCAACAAGAAACGTCTCAAAACGTTGATCGAGGACGTATACCAGCAATCCGTACAGGCGCAGCGTAAAGGTTTTGAAAACGCATTGGCAAGCCACCAGCAAGGTGCGGAGCAACGTGATGATATAACAGTAATAGGTGTAAAACTTTAACCAGGAAGTTGAATCAAGCAGGTAATTATAGCGCATGGAAGAGAAGAAGAATAAAGGTTTAATAGATCTGTATAGTACCATGAACGATCAGGATATAATAGTTTACTACAAGGGTCCGTTTGATGATGTGATCCTTGCCGAGATCGGGAACAAGATCCGGAAGAAGGCATTCGATTCACCGAAGGCCGGCAAGCGGTTGTTCGCGGTTTTTATGGAACTGGCGCAGAACATATCACTATACTCATACGAGAAGAATCGCCTGGAAAGCGTAGGCAAGTGGGGCGTAGGAACACTCGTAGTATATGAGACCCCGACATCCTATGTACTTACTTCGGGCAACATGGTAAAGAACGAAGTACTGGAGCAGATCCGGAAGAAATGTGAAGAGATCAATACCCTGGATCGTGAAAGCCTTCGGGAAATGAAACGCAGGTATCGCAGTGCCGAACTCGATCCTGATCACAAAGGAGGAAATATAGGACTGATACAAGTAGCCCTGAAGTCTGACGCACCACTTGATATTGATGCGAAACAGATAGACGATGAACGTTCTTTCTTTACTATTTCCGTAAGCATCTTCAAGGAGAGTTGAGGTACAGCTTGCAATAACTTGTTTTAAAAATGATGGATTTTACGCTGAGCAAACAGATAAATACTATGGAAGATTTTATAATAGCAGGGTCACGAGATATATATTTCTCTCCCTCTGTTAATCTAAATGCTGCTACAGGCAAATGCAGCATTTCAGGCGAATCATACCTGGAAGAACCGTACGAGTTTTACAAAAAGATTTCGGTGTGGTTTTCGGATTATGCGAAGGCAGGCGGAGAAAATATAGTGCTCGATCTGAAGTTTAATTATTTTAACACCAGCTCTTCGCGTGCATTGCTTGAGATGTTGCGTGTATTGCGCGACTTGCAGCACAGTGGGATAGATGTAACGGTGAACTGGTTCTATCCCAATCCCGATGATGATGAGATACTCATGGAAGGTGAAGATTTCAGAGAGGAGTGCGGACTGGAGATCAATATGATTGAATACGAACTCGAGGAGAACGGAGATAAATAAAAAAAGCGATCATGCCCGACAGCATGATCGCTTTTTACTTTTAGGTATATATCTACTTTACAATAAACTTGTTACTGTAAAGTTCATCTTTCAGTGCCAGTTCGATAATATATAGGCCTGCGGGCAGATCATCTACCGAAACATGCTGAACTTTATCGTGTGTAAGCGGTTTGGAATTTTTTACCACCGCGCCCTGCATGGTGCGTACCGACAAGGTGTTGTCTGGACTATATGCCAGATCTGGTAATTCTACATGCAGACTTTTATCGGCAGGATTCGGATATACCTTGAGCGAACCTTGTCTTTTTTTCTCCGTACCGCTGATGATGTCCGCACTCAGAAAGCGGAACCAGTTCATGTTAAACTCCGGCTGCACAACACGTACCCGCAGCGTTCCTGATCCCTGATTTAATTTCAGTTTGCCGGTTACAGTTTTCCAGGTTTGCCAACCGTTTGTTACCGGTATATCGATCACCACACTGTTCAGTAGGCTCCCCGTTGCAGAGAGCTGCTGAAACTCCAACCGGCCCGCCTGACTGTTGCATGCGATACGCGCTTCGAACGGATACGTTCCATCTACAGGTACACGAATCCGATACTCAAGATAATCACCTACATGCGTGTGTCCTACATTTTGACCACCACCGGTATCCGTTGTGTTCTCCACTTGAAGTCCCTGGTTGGTAACAAATGCTTCGGCTTCTATTTTAGCAGGTATAACAAAATGGAAAGGAAGATTATTCTTCACCGCGAGGTTTGAAAAATCCTGGAGCAATGAACCATCGGTCGCTTTTACTATATCTGCCTGATAGTTTACCGTGATAACGTTGTTATCATATATATCCTGGTTAAGCGTAACGATCATGCGATGGGCACTACCAGCATCCGGTTGTATACTCGTGATGGGAGAATCCACACCATCAACCTTTACAGTGAAGCCTGTTATACCTGTTACAGTAGCAGCATCTGCTTTTTTGTTTACGGTGAGATATAGCACCTTGCCATTGGCTGCTGTTTCAGCAGATGTTACCTGGAAAGGAACTTCACTGATTTTTTTACTCAACGCGAATTTCATATACCCGATGTTGGCCCCGCCTTTTTCGATATGAAAACGGAACGTATGCGTGCCTCTATAGAGTACAACATTGCTGATGGTTTGGTTGCCCCACGTTTGATACCCGCCGGTGGATGCAAGTGTTATTGTTTCCGTGAGTGCAGCACCATCAAGTCTCAATTTTATTTTGCCGGTATTGTCCAATGTAGCATAGCGAAGCGTGATGTTATAGGCTGCGCTTGAATCTACTTTGATGGTATACTGCAACCATTCGCCATCCTCTGTCCAGCCTATATTATAGCCGTTGGAAGATGCATCGGTATCTGAAGAAGGTTGTATATCTACACCATCATTGCGATAGCTAAAACCACTGTTCCACGCGCTATAACTTCCGGCAGTTACCTGGTAGTTGGCAGTATCAACATCTGAGTACGCGACACCGTTTCTGCCCAGATCAAAATCTGTTGCGTGAATTATACCCGGCACTTTGTTAGGAGCAAACGGAATGGCCGTTTTACTTTTCACCTGCCGGAACATGGCATCGATAACATCTTTGTGGTATATATTTTTACTGATCTTCAGATTCTCGGTCAGCTGCATCAAAGCATTTTTAGCAAAATCAACCGTAGGTTTAGTGCCTCCATTCTTCCAGTAATTCAGGAGTGTGTTGTAATCATTGTTCTTTACAACCGTGAGTGGATTCACGATAGAATTTACCTTCTTCATAGGCCACCATGCCCAGCCGATCTTGTTTGTCTCCACGAGACTGATCGCATTGGTAAACCACGTGTTCGAGTTCTCGCCCGATTCACCGAGCCACACCGGTAAAGTTTGCTGCTCGCGAATGTCTACTATAAATTGAACTGAACTTTGGTCGTTGTTATTCCAGTACTTGTGGAAGCTTGCCGCCATGTTGTTATCCCATTTGGGAAATATAGCAGTATAATTATTACCCCAGCAGTTACCTTCAATGAAGATGATGTGGTTCTTGTCCACTTCACGTATAGCGGTAGTAATGGCCATATATAGCTGGCGCAGGGGTACGTTGTTAGTTTCGCCACAGCCGTTTTGGTTACCACCCGGAGTAAAATTCCAGTTAGGTTCATTGATCAGGTCATAACCACCGATCCAAGGTTCGTTCGCATAACGTTCAGCAAGTTTACGCCACAGTGCAATTGTCTTTTGCTTGTTCGCTTCGCTGTCCCACAACGAAGGTTTAGTGTTATCATAGTCAGATATAGCAGCATCATGTCCTTGTCCACCTGGTGCAGCGTGCAGATCGAGGATTAGGTATATTTTATTTTTAGCACACCACTGTAACAGGTTATCCACCATGGTAAATCCTTTGTCGATCCAGGTGTTTTGTCCGGCAACAGGTTCTTTTTCAATTGGCAGTGTAAAGAGATTATAGTGCATGGGTAAACGCACCGAGTTGAATCCCCACGAAGCAAGTGAATCTATATCACGTTCCGTACAATGATTGGCAAGCCACGCTTCATAAAATTGGTTGGTGTTGGCTTCGCCGATGAGCTCTTGAATTTTTGCGCGTATCTGGTGCTGCGGGTTCGCGAAGCTGTTTGTCTCAAGCATGTAACCTTCCTGCAACATCCAGCCGCCAAGTCCCATGCCGCGCAAGATCACCTCTTTGCCATCTTTGTCAACAATTTGTTTGCCTTGCGTATGCAGGTATTGCGCATTTGCCGTGCCTGCCGCGAAGATCGCCAGGACAAAAATGAATGCAGCCTGCCGGAGTCTTCCGTGTAAAAATTCAATCATATCGGAGCGTAGTTTTGTAGTTTATGTACAATCGTTTTCGGAATTCAAGTATATTGGTTATGATGGCTTAAATTTTCAATGCGCATACATCTAAAATACATCAGGGCTATTTTGGGCCTACGTCTTCAATACTTCACAAATAGCAGAGCGGTTGATAATCAGCGATTTGCTTTTTATGAAACAAACCGGTACGTGGCACAGGGTATTGCTTTTGTTTTCAGTCTTATCTGCAGATCTTGTACATACCTCATGGCTGCACCCAACGCTGCGACTTCATCAAATTCAGTCATCAAATTTTTTGTGCTTGCAGCTTTTGCGATGGCAGGCTTACCGGTAGAAAGTAACGCGCAACAAAACACAACGGGCGGGCTAGCCGAAGTGCACGGCATGCCGCGCATCATTCACTACACAAAAAAAGAATTCAACTCCGATCCGCAGTTCTGGGCCATGTGCCAGGATGAGCGTGGAGTTTTATATTTTGGTAATAACGATGGCGTATTGATTTACGATGGTGAGCGCTGGCAGAAAGTTACACTCCCCAATAACTCATCGGTACGAAGTCTTCGCACCAGTAAAAAAGGAGATATATATGCCGGAGGTTTCAACGAGCTTGGCATCATCAAGCGCGACAGGTACGGTAAATATTACTATGAATCACTATTGGAACTGCTACGACCCGAAGACAGAAACCTGGAGAACATCTGGCAGATCTACGAAGTACAAGGCTATATAGTTTTTCGCAGCACACGCATGCTCATCGCGATAGCCAACAATAAAGCCATTACGTTGCCTTCGTCTGAATCATTCCGCTATTGCAATGTCATCAACGATCAACTCTATGTACAGGACAGAGAATGGATCAAGCAGGTTGATTTACGATCGCTGGAGTTTACCGATCTTATTCATCAGCGCGAGATAAACTCCGAAGAGATTGTCGGTTTATTACCCGGATTGAAGAAAGAAGGATTGCTGCTGATCACCAAGAAAGGAAGTGCATACGCCATTGATCCGGAAAAACGAACAGCAACATTCAGAAAAAGACTGATACCCGAGAACTCGAGCAACCTTATTATCTGTGCTATCAAATCGAAACAAGGTACCTATTACCTCGGCACATTGAGTACCAAGATCATGTTACTGAATGAATCCGGTGAACACGTTACAACCAGTGAAGCCTTTCAGAATTTACAGGACAATACAGTGCTGAATCTTTTCGAGAGTCGCGAAGGAAATATATGGGCATTACTGAATAACGGACTTGACTGCATCGATGTGTCTTCGCCTGTGAGCATGGTATTCGACAATGCTGCCATCTTTGATGTGCTGCCGGTAGGCAAAACGTTGTATCTGGCAACGAACCAGGGTGTATTTGTTTCCAATAGTAGTAACGGTGACAATTACTCACGTACGAGTTTTAAAAAGATTGAAGGACTGGAAGGGCAGGCCTGGTCACTGCAGTATTTCAAAGGAACCGTGATCTGCAGTCACGATCGCGGTATATTTATACTTACCGGCAAAGGCATTCAGAAAATACCCGACATCACTGGTATCTGGAAGATTATAGAAGTGAACGGACGACCCGATGATTTCCTGGTGTGTACCTACGAAGGTATATATCTGCTGCATTATGATAAAGCGAAAGGTTTTGTACTGCAACACCGCATAGAAGGTTTCCGCGAATCGAGTCGCGATATACTGCAAAGCAACGAGCCCGGTATATTCTGGGTGTGTCATGGGTATAAAGGTGTATTTCGTATCAAGGTAGATGAGAGCCTGACGCGCACGGTAAGCCTGGAACACTTCAAAGATCAGAATGGATTGCCATCACCTTTTAATATAAATGTGTTTCGTTGGAAAGGGGAAACCGTGTTCACAACCAACAAAGGTATATTTACTTTCAACGCCACTGCCAATCGCTTTGAGCCGCATGCGTTACTGACGAGTCTGTTTGGTACCGAGCACAACGTGCGCAAGTTGCTGCAGCATGGCGACAAGACCTGGTTTGTTCATAATGATGAAGCCGGGTATTTTCTAACCAACGATGCAAAACCAGTTCTTGAAAAAGGACTCTTTCTGAATCTGAAAGGTACTTTCAACCAGAGTATGGAATGTATTGTGCCGTTGAGTAACCGAAATGTTTTAATGGGTACGATCACCGGTTTATACGCCTTCGATCTTTCCTATACTTCATCCGGGAAGGAGTTGGCCAACATGCTCTTCACGAACGTGAGCGCACAGCAAGAACAGGAGGAAGTACGGGGCGATTTAACCGACACAACGTCACGGCTACAGCTTTCCAACAACACCAGCAGCATACGATTCGATTTTGCTGCACCTGATTTTCAGGATCAGATGAATATACAGTATAGCTATAGACTGGAAGGAGTGGATGCGGGGTGGTCGGAGTGGCAGGAAACGCCCTATAAAGAATTCAGTTACCTGCGTTCCGGCCGCTATGCATTTCATGTAAAGGCACGAAGCCTGCTGGGCGAAAGCTCGCGCGAAGCGGTATACTATTTCGAGATTCTGCCGGCATGGTATCAAACCGTTTGGGCCTATATAATATATAGTTTGCTTGCAACCTTTATAGTGATAACTGTAGCGGGCATGGTGAAACGGAAGATCAATCTTGAAAAACAGAAGACCCGCGATGAAGAAGAAAAGAAACGCAAGGTACTGGAGCTCGAAATTCAGCAGATAAAACTGAAGCAGGAAAAAGAGCAGATGATAAAAGACAAGGCGCAACTGGAAGAAGATGTGATCCATAAGAGCAAAGAGCTTGCAAACTATACCATGCTGCTGGTGAAGAAACGCGAGCTGCTTTCCGATATGCATGATGAGTTGAAAACTTTGAAAGATACCGTGCGCAGCGATGCTTCGAAGCAGATCGTGCGCGACCTCATCCGCAAGATCAACGCGAACCTTCAGAACGAAGAACACATCCAGGTATTCGAAGCAAACTTTGAACGCGTGCACCACGAATTTTTTGCACAGCTGAAATCGACCTTCTCTGATCTTACACAAAAAGAACTTCAGCTTTGCGCGTTTGTGAGAATGAATCTTACCAACAAGGAAATAGCTTCGATCCTTAACATTTCAGTACGCGGAGTGGAGACAGCGAGGTATCGTCTTCGCAAGCGTTTAGGCATGAGCCATGAACAGGACATGTCGGCTTTCCTGGAAAAACTTTACGCTTCAAACGAAAAATCTCCCGATGTTTCGGATGATTCATCCGACCTTTTAAACAAAACACGGTAACGAAGTTCAAGCGGACTAAAAATCTTTTGGCGTTGCGATGACAGATTTTTCTTTTCAAACGGTGAATAGCGTGTGGTCGTCCCGTTGTTTTTGATCACTTCACTGTTTTTCTGTGAATTCTTTCGCGAACACTTAATCATCTGACAATCAAATTACTTTTTGAGTTTGACGTAGTGCTGACGAGCTTCCGGTTTCGTGTGCAGTAATGGAACTGTAGTCGTTTTTTTCGTTGCTCGCCTCTGTCTCCCATACTTTTGATTTCAGCGGAAACGATTTCTAGTAAACGTTTTCGCGACACTTCTAAATCTTAACCATTATCAAAAACCTATGAGAGAATTTCTACAGACGGGGAAGCGACAAGCTAGATACTTCCTCATGCTGTGCTTTGCTTTAACCTGCGGGTATGCGCATGCCCAGCACGTTGTGAGCGGAACAGTAAAGGATGAAAACACAGGCGAACAGTTGCCGGGTGTAAACGTAGTGCTGAAGGGTACAAGTACCGGAACCATTTCAGATGCTGAAGGACGATACTCGCTCGAAGTACCTTCACAGGAGGCTGTTTTGATCTTTTCGTTTGTCGGGTATGCCAAACAGGAAGTACCCGTGGGCGAAAGAAATTCAATTGACGTGTTACTGATGTCCGATATATCAACCCTCGATGAAGTGGTGGTAGTGGGCTATGGTACACAAAAGAAAAGTGTAGTATCCGGATCGATCTCCAGCGTGAAAGCGTCAGACCTCGAAGCGATGCCGATCAACCGTATCGAGCAGGCGCTGCAGGGAAGAACGTCAGGTCTTACCATTGCGGCAAACTCCGGTCAGCCGGGCGGTGGTGCAACGGTACGTCTACGCGGTATTACCTCGTTCAACCGCGATGGTGGTAACAACAACCAGCCACTGTGGGTTGTAGATGGTGTTATCATCGACAACGGAGGTATAGGCTATCTGAATCAATCCGATATAGAATCCATTGAAGTATTGAAAGATGCAGCATCACAAGCTATATATGGTGCGCGTGCTGCTGCCGGTGTAATCCTGGTTACAACCAAGAAAGGTAAATCCGGAAGTCTTAAAATGAACTACAACGGATACTACGGTATATCAGAGCCTGCACGTAAACTTGATCTGTTGAATGCTACACAGTATGCTACATTGCGTAACGAAGCCGCAGCAGCCAATGGCGATCCGCTGCCGTTTGCAAATCCGGAGTCATACGGAGAAGGTACAGACTGGCAATCACTGATTTTCAACAACAGTGCGAAACGTCAGAATCACGAGTTCAGCATCAGCGGTGGTAATGATAAATCTACCTTCTATACATCATTTGGTTATCTGAGCCAGGAAGGTATCGTAGCAACGGATATATCGAAGTATAAACGCTTTAACATCCGCCTCAACTCTACGCACAAAGCAAAGAAGTGGTTAACCATAGGACAGAACCTCGGCTACGCCTATAACAAATCCATCGGACTCGGTAACACCAACAGCGAGTTTGGTGGTCCGTTAAGTTCAGCAATCAACCTGGACCCGATCACACCTGCTGTTGTTACAGATGCTGTAGAAGCAAACCAACCTATATATGTGAACAACCCGGTGCGCAGAGATGAGAACGGAAATCCGTATGGTATATCTCCGTATGTGGGACAGGAAATGACGAACCCGCTGGCCTATATTTCCAAGCAGTTGGGTAATTACGACTGGGGCCACAACATTATCGGTAACTTCTTTGCAGAGGCAGAACCGATCAAAGGTCTGAAAGTACGTTCTACTATAGGAGCGAAGCTTGCTTTCTGGGGTAACGAAGCATTCACACCGGTATATTTCCTCAACTCGTCTAATATCATCTCGCAAAATTCATTTACCCGCGAGAACAACGTGCGCCTTGACTGGAACATCGAGAATACTATATCTTATACCCGTACATTCCTTACCGATCACAATGTAACCGTACTGGTAGGACAAGGTGCATACCTGGATGACAACACCCGCATGACGCGCGTGACTTTCAATGGTATACCCGCGGATAATTTTGACGATGCTTCTTTCAACTATAAAGTACCGGCAACACAACGTACGTCTGATGCTTCCGAAGGACAGGATCACACCGTAAGCTCTTTGTTTGCGCGTATCAACTACGACTATAAAGAGAAGTATCTTGTTAGTGCTTTGGTTCGCAGAGACGGTTCTTCACGTTTCGGTCAGAACAACCGTCATGGTATATTTCCATCATTCTCGTTGGGATGGGTACCTTCTAATGAAGGCTTCTGGCCTGCAAATGATATTGTGAACTTCCTGAAGATTCGCGGTAGCTATGGTGTTGTGGGTAACGATAACATTGGTAACTTCTCATTCCTTTCTACCATTGGTAGCGGGCGTAACTATACCTTTGGTACAACCGGAAGTTACCTGAACGGATTCAGTCCGAACGCACCGGCCAACCCGAACCTGCGCTGGGAAGAAACTACTTCTACCAACGTTGGTTTTGAAGCTACCATCCTGAATGATTTCACATTAACATTCGACTGGTATAAAAAAGCTACGAAAGACATCCTCCAGAATCCGCGTATACCTTTCTATGTGGGTGCTATATCAAACCCGGCAGCCAACGTTGCTGATATGGAGAACAGCGGTATAGAACTTGAATTAGGATGGCGCAAGCAGATCGGTGAATTGACCCTTGGCTTCAACGGTAACTTCTCATACTTAAGAAACAAAGTTACCAACCTGGGTAACGGTATAAAATTCCTCACGGATGGTAACGCAGGCTTCCAGGGAAGCGCGTATGGTATAACACGCACCGAAGTAGGACATACCTATAACTCGTTCTATGGATTCCAGACACTGGGTATATTCCAGACACAGGAAGATATAGAAGCGTATGTTGGTCCGAAAGGAAAGATACAGCCGAATGCAAGACCGGGTGATTTCAAATGGGAAGATATAAATAGTGATGGTGTTATTAACGAGAACGACCGCAAGTTCCTCGGTAACCCGATGCCAAACTATACCTATGGATTTACCCTGAGCGCAGGTTATAAAGGTTTTGACATCGTAGTGTTCTCGCAAGGTGTAGCAGGCAACCAGATCTTTAACGGATTAAGACGTTTCGGTATCACCAGCTCAAACTGGCAGACAGAAGCGTTAGGTCGTTGGACAGGTCCGGGTACATCCAATACCTATCCACGCCTGGTAACGAACGATCCAAACAACAACCTGAACAACCCGTCTGATTTCTATTTGAAAGATGGTGACTACTTCCGCATCAAGACGCTGCAGATAGGCTATACGTTGCCTACATCGGTTGTCTCAAAGATCGGACTGGAGCGCACACGCATTTATGTGATGAGTGAGAACCTCGCAACCTTTACGAATTACAACGGCTACGATCCGGAGATCGGGGGTGGCACCATGAGTATAGATCGTGGTATATATCCGCAGGCACGTTCCTATATGGTTGGTTTAACAGTAGGATTTTAATTGACAATGTATAGTATGAAACGATATATTAAATATATAGCTGTTACGGCCGTAACGTTACTGCCGCTCAGCGCGTGTAACGATTTTCTCGAAGTAAAACCGAAAGGGCTTGACCTCGAAGCAAACTACTACCAGAACCAGCAGGAAGCATTCAACGGTCTGGTGGCGGTATATGATGTTGTAGGATGGCAGGGTGGTAACCTGACTACAAAAGTAGGTGCAACACTCTCGGCATCGGACGATCACCTCGGTGGTGGTGAAGGAACGGGAGATAAAACATTTACTACGTGGGCAGACTATACGCTCACTCCCGCAACGGGTCCGCAGGAAGATCTCTGGAAGAAAGGTTTCTCCGGAATCTTCAGAGCGAATACACTGCTGCAAAAATTACCGGGTGTACCGATGGATGAAAACGTGAAGAAGCGCTACATCGCGGAGACACTGGTATTGCGTGCACACTTCAACTTCGACCTCGTTCG
>CBIHOZ010000063.1:0-34856 GCA_966211525.1 uncultured Chitinophaga sp.
CTTACTTCTTACTTCTTACTTCTTACTTCTTACTTCTTACTTCTTACTTCTAATTCCTCACTCCGCCTCCAAAGCAAAATTCACCGGCAATACAAACTGCTGACGTACCGCTATACCTTTTTGTTTCCCCGGATTCCAGTTCGGCATCGCTTTTACGACAGCTAATGCGGCATTGTCCAATTGCGTATCAATACCTCTCTTGATAGAAGGATCTGATATAGAACCATCGGCATTGACGATGAATTGAACAAACACTTTTCCCTGTATACCTTTTGTACGGGCGTCTTCCGGATATACCAGGTTTTCGCTAATGAAACTACCGAGCGCTTCCATGCCGCCTTTATAGGTGGCACTTTGTTCCACAATAGTAAACACTTCTCCCGTCCTTGACGACATAGCAACTTTTTCGGTGGCCTCGTTGTATTCGATGATGATGAAAGAACGCAGATTACCGTCTTTATCGGTGATGTCTTTCATCACGTTCATGGTAGTGATCTGCGATCCGTCAATACCTTCGGTTTTCTTTTGAACATCGGATACACCATTTTCGTCTTTCTTGTCAGGCTCAATAACAATAAACTTTTTATCCGGAGCCGCAGCCTTCATTTTATTGAGTACGGCAGCTACTTCTTCCGGCAGATCGATTGCCATGGTAGAATTTTTGGCTATAGCAGTGGCTTCTTCGCTTAGCTGATCCTGACAGGCAACCACAAAGAAGAATGCGGGAAGTATAGCGGCCACGGCTGCGATCTTCCAGCGTTTTATTTTCGATTTGATCGTTCGCATCATTTCAATTCGTTTTACAGTTAATGAATTACTAAAGTGATTGGCGAGTGTGAAGTCGGCCGACAGTAAAGCAACCTTCGCCAGCAGGCTGCAGTAATCATTCATATCCCGGTTAGCAACAGCGCGCGCATCTGCTTCAAACTCGTGGAGCTGAACGAATATCTTTTTATATACTTTGATACAGGGATTAAACCAGAAGAATATACTCAGCAGGTTAACCACCAGAATGTCGATGGAGTGAAGTTGTTCGGCATGAACACGTTCGTGATCTATAATTTGCTGCTTCTCATCCGCAGATAGCTGGTGCACTTGTCCGATAAAAATGAAGCGGAAAAATGAGAATGCTGATCGGTTTTCGTTGGATTCTATAATAATATACTTTTCATAGCGGTACGATGCGGCTGTATAGATCATCCGTAGCAAACGCACCAATTGAGTCGCGAACAACGCCAGAAAAAGAATCACACCAATGTCATATAGTATATAGGCATAAAACCACACATCGAAAGAGCTCGCGGTGTTTTGTGCAGTAGCCGTACCGTTGTTGGCACCAATGGTTACTTCAGGAAGCCAGCTGGGCGGGACAAAATCACTGAGCGCAGGCATTACACGGCCCGAACCGTTGAAGTGAAACAACGGCAGTATAACCGAAGCTGCAATGGCTGTGAGCAGGTAGCCCCGCTTCAGGCGAAAATCAGTTTCATGTTTTAACAGAACGATATACAGCACCAGGAAGAAACACAGTCCGATGTTGGCTTCCAGCAGATAATTAAGATATACGTTCATGGCAATGAGTTTTATTCTTTATTATAGTATACCGTGATATGGTGCGCAGCGATACAGCGCTACGGCTTTTGATTCTTGATCTCATTCAGCAGTTTTTCCAAATCGTTCGCGTCCATTTTGTTCTCTTTGGCAAAGAAGGATACCAGATTTTGAAACGATCCGTTGAAGTAACCCTTGATCATGTTGTTGAGGTAGAACTTGGTATACTTCTCTTTAGTAATAGTGGGGAAGTACTCATGCGTTTTACCATACGCTTTGTGATTGACAAATCCTTTTGTTTCCAGTATGCGCACGATCGTTGACACTGTGTTATAAGCAGGTTTCGGATTGGGCATCTCTTCAACAATGTCCTTTACAAAGGCTTTTTCAAGCTTCCACAAAATTTGCATGACCTGATCCTCGGCCTTGGTCAGTTCCTTTAAATCTTTCATTGACTATCTATTTAGGTGTAAAACTAAAACATTAGTTGATGAAATGCAAGTTTTTGGCCCGCAGAACACGCGGATAAACGCAGATTTTTTTAGCAATCTATTATAGTGTTTTAGGACTAGGTAGTGTGGTAGTTAAATAAGGAGAGATGTTCAAACCAAAATGCAGGATATAGTCTGCATTTATTCTGCGTTAATCTGTGCCTTCTGCGGGAAAGAATTCCGAAGCAGCAGAATAGAAGTCTTATCGCGCATCCATTGTTCCAGCAGTGGACGGGGAACATCCGAATCAAAATCGAGGGCACCCAACAGTATATCTATATCTTTATCGTGATCAATATCGGCAGCCTCCATAACCAGCCAGCGCCCGGCAGCAGCGAGTGGTGTAGTTTGTGTTAAGAAGCCGTTGCCGGTATTCTCAAAGTAAAAGAAACCATTTTCAGGATGACGCTTAAAATCCGGGAAGAAAGATATAGCCGCTATATCTACATCACCATCTTTGTCGTAGTCAGCCGCGCGAACCTGTGAAGCTCCGTACATATCATGAAACCACGACTGCGTAAAGTGATTGGTGCCGTCATTCATATAGATACGAATGCCGTGATACGGTTTAAACGTGATCGAGTAATCAGCATTGTCTCCGTTGCTATAGAGTATATCCAGTTTGTCATCGTTATTGAAATCGATCAGCTCAAAATAACTGCTGCCATATACCGGCGGAAATTGTACCAACGTATTCAATCTGAAGTTAAAACTTCCCTGGTTTAGCAGCATCACAATCTTCTCATCACCCTGCGTCATCAATGCCGCTATATCGGGTAAACCGTTGTTATCAAAATCTTTTATAATGGTGTTTCGCGCACCCGGCATGCCGAGTATCACGTGTTTCTTGTAGGTATTATTTCCGAGGTTCTGATATACTTGAAGGGCACCGGTATAGTTTCCAAAGGCACAGACTATATAATCAGCGAGACCATCGTTATTCAGGTCTGCTTTTTGTACATGTACCGGGCGTTGCAGCGATTCAAGAACAGGCTTCTTCGGCTCGTGAAGGTTTACCAGTTTGCCGTGTGCCTGATCATTGGGATCCATAATACCCATCAGCAGTGCCATCACAGAATCGTGATCGATCAATATATGCGAAGGCGGACTTTCTAGTTGAACGGAATCTTCGAGCTGAAGTGAATTGGTAAATGTATATAGTTTACCGTAGCGATTTCCGATATATATCTTCCGGTGTAACGTATCCGCTTTAATGAGTGTAACCAGCGGTATACCCTGCACCGGTAATTTTACAGGGGTGATATCAAACTGTGTTATAGGTTTAGTGACGGGAGGGGGGAGCTGCGTAAGCGAGTCGGGAGCAAGTCTTTCGTAATACTTCCGGATGAGTTCGAACTCTTCTTCGGAAAGCATCGGTTTGGGTGGCAGAGCCTGTACAACAATTTCGCGATCTGCATCCGACATCTGCATCAGCATCTGCATGTTGCTAAAGCCCATGCGGAATGCCATCTGCGGAAGCACCTGGTCTGTCCACGTTTTCTTACTGAGCAGCGCAGGGTCCGGAAACGTATGGCAGCTGCCGCAGTATTGTTTGGCAAGTCGTTCTTCTTTCTCGGATTGTGATTCGCAGCCGGCAAAATATAGTATACCGATGCAGGCTATAACAATTACGACAACAGAGCGCTGCATCCGGATATATACTTATAAAGAGTTGGTGAAACAGTAGGCAATGATGTTTGCCCCCATGCGCAATGCCTGCAGTCGTTTTTCTTCCGGGTCGTTGTGGATGCGCTGATCTTCCCAGCCGTTGCCCAGGTCACATTCAAAGGTATAGTATACCACGAGCCGGCCCTGGTATATTAGTCCCAGGCCCTGCGAAGGCTTGCCATCGTGTTCGTGTATTTTGGGTAAGCCTTTCGGGAAATCAAATTTCTGATGGTATATCGGGTGGTCGTGGGGTAAATCTACCAGTTCAAGCTCCGGAAATACTTTCTTCAGTTCAATGCGTATAAATTTATCCAGACCGTAGTTGTCATCAATGTGCAGAAAACCACCACCGGTCAGGTACTTTCGTAAATTAGCAGCATCAGCATCGCTAAATACTACATTGCCGTGGCCGGTCATATATACATAGGGATATAAAAATATATCGCGGCTTCCGGTCTCTACTACATCTTCTTCGGCAGCAATAGTCATGTTAAGTTCGCGGTTGCAGAACTCGATCAGGTTTGGCAATGCGGTTTTATTCGCATACCAGTCGCCACCGCCCTGGTATTTCAGTTTGGCGATCTTTACCGGTATCTGTCCAATCGCTATACCTGCTACACATAAAAGGAACAGAAGTATTATAAATCTTACTCGCATAGTTATCCGGCCCGTTTATCAGCCCTTTAGATGTCAAAAATAATTTTTTTTAGGTGTTAAACCTTCACCCGACAATAGAATCTAATCGCCAAACATTCACTTGAAATTCACTATTAAAATGAAAATTGCAAACCACCTTTCCCGATTTTCCTCCAGCGGCCTGATGGCAGCAGTTCTGTTCATGGCTTCTTGCCAGGACGATGAAAAGCGACTCACTGTACAGGATACGCAGGATATTTCTGAAGAAGCGCTCACCGATTCCTATTACCAGGATATGGATGACATGGGAAGCGTTGCTATCGGTACACCCAGCGATACTGAGCTGAGTGGGGGACGAAAAGCTTCAACCATTGTTATTAATGACGATCGTTTTGATTGCAATGGCGTGGTCGTAACCATCGATCCGGATGAGACGTCTACGGCAGATATACCCAAAGGTAAAATTACAGTTGACTTCGGAACGCTCGGCTGTGCCGATGCAAAAGGAAATGTGCGAAAAGGTAAAATTATATTCTCGTATTATAAGAGACGTTTTCAACCCGGCTCTACCATTGTTGCAACCACAGAGAATTACTATATAAATGGAATTAAACTGGAAGGTGTTCGTACATCTACCAATATAACCGGCAGTACGGAAGAAGCTCCTAAATTTAATGTAGTGCTTGCAAACGGTAAGGCTACTTTTGCCGATGGTACAGTTGCCACGCGCGAGTCGGACATAACCTGGTTGTGGGTGCGTGGTGCCAGTGTAAGCCAGGATCAACTTGTGATTGACAAAGTTAGTACAGCCAGTGGTACAACGCGTGGTGGAAGAACGTATGAGGTGTCGCTCACCGAAGATCTGATCTACAACCGGGGTTGTTTCTTTGCTGTGGATGGCGTAAAACGCTATATCATTGATGGCAGCAAAGAGATCGTAATTGACTATGGTGTAGGAGATTGCAAGACGATATCAGTAACGGTAAACGGAATTACCCGCAGCCTTACCGTTAACTAAGTACAGTCACAAAGGCTATATAAAAGCGACTGCCCTGCAGAGGGTAGTCGCTTTTTGTTTTGGACGATATTTGAACGGTGCGCATTTTTATCGTTTTAATTATTATTTTGGACGCACCTAGACCGAATCTATGAGTGAAGAACTGCTCAAGGCGATTATACAACTTTTTGCCATCGTTGCTCGCGAGCGTATAACAGAAGATGAGCGTACGAAGATCAAGGAGTTCCTCAGTGTGCACCTGAACCGTGAGGCTACGAATTACTATCTCAAACTTTTTGATGAGTTCTGCCAGACGCACGAAATCAACACGCGGCAGGAATTGAGTTCGCTCGATGAAGACACGCAGCAGTTTGTAGACGACTGGGCGCGCATCATGCAGATCGTAAAGCAGGTGAACCAGGCGCTTACCATGCAGCAGAAGATGGTGCTCATCATCAAGATCATTGAGCTGCTTTTTGTTGACAACGATATATCGGATCGCCAGGGTAATCTTATCTTTTATATAGGGCAGGCACTGAAGATACCGCAGTACGATGTGCATGCACTTCAGAACTTTGTTACCGGTCAGGACATTGATGAACTGTCATCCAAAGATGTACTCATTATCGATGAAGGTTCCGGTGAGTATGAAGGACCGCGCATCATCGAAAAAGATCTCACGGGCCTCATTGCTATATTACGACTGTCGGATAGCGAAACGTATTTTATAAAGTACCTCGGCATCACTACGGTATACCTCAACAGCATTCTGTTGAAGAGCCGGAAGATCGATGTGTTCCCGACCGGGAGTACGATTCGCGGTGATAAGGTCGGACCGATTTACTATAGCGATGTCATCGGCAAGTTCTTAACGAAGGAGCATCGAACATCTCTTACATTTACAGCCGATCATCTTTTCTATCATTTCAAAACCGGTCGGGCGGGTATCCAGAACGTTAATATAGCGGAGACCGGTGGTAAACTGATCGGGTTGATGGGCGCCAGTGGTTCGGGTAAATCTACGTTGCTCAATGTATTGAACGGCACCGAGAAACCTTCGAGCGGCCGCGTACTCATCAACGGTCTAAATATTCATGAGAACCCGAATAAAGTAAGCGGTATCATCGGTTACGTGCCGCAGGATGATCTGTTGATTGAAGACCTGAGTGTATTCGATAACCTGTATTATGCTGCCAAACTTTGCTTCGGACATTACGAAGAAAAGCAGATCATTGAACTGGTGATGCGCACACTGATGAACCTCGGGCTTACCGAGATTCGTCATCTGAAAGTAGGCACTCCGTTGAATAAAACAATCAGCGGTGGACAACGCAAGCGTCTGAATATAGCGCTTGAACTTTTACGCGAGCCGACTATCCTGTTTGTGGACGAACCCACTTCCGGTTTATCATCACGCGATTCTGAAAACATCATGGACTTGCTCAAGGAACTTGCCTTGCGCGGTAAAATGGTTTTCGTGGTAATTCATCAGCCATCGTCGGATATCTTCAAGATGTTCGATACGCTGATCATCCTGGATGTAGGCGGATTCCAGATATACTATGGCAACCCGATTGAAGCCGTTATATACTTTCGCGACATCATGCACGCTGCGAACAAAACGCAGGGAGCGTGTCCCGAATGTGGTAATATAAACCCGGAGCAGATCTTCAGTATCATTGAGACAAAAATCGTAAATGAATACGGGCGATTAACGAATACGCGTAAAGTATCACCGGGACAATGGTACCAGTTCTTCAAGCAGCGCATCAAGATACCGCGCGTTACACACGTGGAGGAAAAACTCCCGGTGGCGCAGGAGATACCGAACTGGTTTAATCAGCTCAAAGTATTTATGACGCGCGATGTGCTGGCCAAGCTGGCAAACCGCCAGTACCTGCTCATTAATATACTGGAAGCTCCGTTGCTGGCCTTCTTCATTGCGTTTATGGTGAAGTACTATAATGTGCTGGAGGGCGATCCGAAATATACCTTCTTCAACAACAATAACATTCCGGTATACTTCTTCATGAGTGTAGTGGTAGCGTTGTTCTTCGGACTCACCATGAGTGCCGAAGAGATCTTCCGCGACCGGAAGATTCTGAAGCGTGAGCAGTTTTTGCATTTGAGTCGCAGCAGTTACCTGGTGTCCAAAGTAGGCGTTATGTTTGGTATATCTGCTTTTCAGACGTTGCTGTTTACACTGATTGGCAATGCTATACTTGAGATTCCCCTTACAGAAATTCGCTATTGGCTCATTCTCTTTAGCTGCTCGTGTTTTGCCAATATGCTCGGACTTAATATTTCGGCATCGTTTAACTCTGCCGTTACCATCTATATACTTATTCCGGTTATACTGATTCCACAGTTGCTGTTGAGCGGTGTCGTGATCAGCTTTGATAAATTCAATCCAAGCGTTGGTAAACCGATTGGTATACCAATAGCAGGAGAGGTGATGGCATCGCGTTGGGCCTTTGAAGCCTATATGGTCACGCAGTTTAAAGACAATCCGTTTGAGCGACAGTTCTATGGGTTCGATGAAATAGCAGCCGAGGCCGACTACAAGCGTGTATACTATATACCGGCTCTCGAATCAAAACTCGCGTATTGCCTGAACAACCGCAGCCAGTGGCGCAACCGTAACAACGAAGAGATGAACAACGCGTTTACACTGCTGCAAAATGAAATACGCCACGAGCTTGAGTGGACAGGCGCAAGTAAATTACCGGAGGTTGAGCGGCTCGCCATTGGCAAATTTGATTCAACGGTATTTGCTAAGACAATGGCGTATCTGTCTGCGTTGAAGCGCTACTACCGCATGCAGGCCTATGATGCCGCGCGCAGGAAGGAGCGACTCAGTGCTACCCTCACTACCACGCCAGATCGGGCACGCGAATTCGAAGCCATGCGTCTCCGGTACGTCAACAAGGCGGTAAGCGATGCTGTGAAAAATATAGCGACCTCCGAGCGTATAGTCGAGTACGATGGCCGGTTGATCCAGAAGATATACCCGATCTACGAAGACGATCACCAGCCTGCACACTGGTTCGACTTCTCTGCAAACCTCCATCAGCCGTCCAAGTACTTCCTGGGGCGCACGTTTGATACCCTGTATTTCAACCTGGCGGTGATCTGGAGCATGACGATCGTACTGTTCATTACGCTATACTACGATGTACTGAAGCGCTTCATCCGCGTGCTCGAAAATCAGCGCAAATACCGGAGGAAGGACCGATCATAAAAAAGAGTTTTATATTTTTGCCGGAAAGGTCGTGGTCCGTATTCAATATATACTTTGTAAAAGCCTCAGGTATATGTTGCAGCATATATTTAGTGGGCACGAACTATAGATTAAAGGAAACTATAAAACAGACATACATGAAAGTGAGATTCCTATTGTTTTCAAGCTTGCTGGCGGCAGCAGTATTAAGTGCATGTTCAGGCAAGAAAGATGGTCATGACGAACATGGCCATGATCATGAACACGAGCATGCCGCTGTCTCAAAAGATGAATGGAAAGAAATGGATGACTTCCATTTGCTGATGGCTGAAGCATTCCATCCCTATAAAGACAATAAGGACCTGGCACCTGCCAAAGCCAAAGCCGGTGAACTGGCGGCTGTTGCTGAGAAGTGGGCAAATGCTCCGCTGCCGGAGAAAGTAAATAATGACGAAGTGAAGACGAAGCTCGAGCAATTAAAAACAGGAACAGCATCCTTCGTTGAGACTGTGAAGAGTGGTGATGATACAAAGATCGCCGATGAACTTACCAGGCTGCACGATCAGTTCCACGAGATACAGGAAGTGTTGTATGTTGGCGGTCATGGTGAACATGATCACTAACCGATAATCACATCTCAACAAAGCCGGTCTTGTAAAAAGAGCCGGCTTTTTTTATGATAGTCGCTTAATAAGTACCATACCCGTCCGGTAATTTTAAATTTGTCTGTATAATTTGTGTAACGCTGTTATCCTTTTTGCGACATATTGCGTAATCTAACCCGTATGCCAGAGAAAAGCAGTGTTTTTGATATGATCGGTCCTGTTATGATAGGGCCTTCGAGCTCTCATACAGCGGGTGTTGTACGAATTGCACGCGCTGCCTATAAGTTACTGGGCGGCAGACCGGAAGAAGCGGAGATAACATTTTATAATTCATTCGCCCGTACCTACGAAGGGCACGGAAGCGACCGGGCTATTATAGCAGGCCTGCTCGACTTCAAGACTGACGACAAAAGAATAAAGGAAGCGCTGGATATAGCGCGTGCCGAAGGACTCCAGTATAAATTCAAGTCGGTGGGCAATGCATCAACGCTACATCCCAATACCATTCGACTGAATCTGAAACGCGGTAATGATATACTGGAAGTAGTAGGCGAGAGCCGTGGCGGAGGGTTGATCAACATCAGTGAAGTAAATGGTTTCAAGGCCGACTTCGGAGTGAACCTGCATACCATGATCGTTACGGCAGAAGATGTAAAGGGAAGTATAGCGTTTATTGCCGATGTTGTAGCACACGATGATTGTAATATAGCCACCATGTCGGTATCGCGAAAAGGAAAAAATGATGTGGCTTGTCTCGTAATTGAAATGGATTCAGGTATAAAGCCTGTAACATTATCGTACCTGCAGAGTCTTAGCTGGGTTAAACAAGTGATTTACATACCGGATATAGATCGTTGATTCATGAAAAGAGTAATTACAGGAATTTTTATTTTACTGGCTGTATCAATCGTGAGCCATGCGCAGATTGATACGCTGAAACAACAGGAGCAGACCCCACCTGCTATAGAGAAATGGTCGTTGCAGAAGTGTATAGATTATGCACTGGCTAATAACCTTACTGTACAAAGAAGTACATACGATGTGGCGAACAGTGAAGTCGGACTTCGACAAGCGAGGTTTTCAAGATTGCCAAACGTAAGTGCGAATGCGTGGTATGGCTATAACTGGGGACGTAGCCCCGACCCGACAAGTAACGCCTTTATTATAGACCGATATCGCTCTTCGAATCTTTCTGCCAATGCATCACTTCCCATATTCAATGGTTTCAATATTCATAATACGGTAAGGCAAAATCAAACTGCCGTAAGTGCATCAGAACAGGATTTAGCAAAGGCAAAGAATGATCTGATATTGAATGTAGCGAGTCTGTTTATCAATGTTGTTTTTAATAAAGAGCTCGTTGACAATGCCAGGTTTCAACTTGCATCCAGTCAACAGCAATTGGAGAGAACTCGTAAGCAGGTAGCTGCAGGAGCTCTCCCCAAATCTGAAGAACTTAACCTAGATGCGCAGGCTGCGGGTAATGAAGTGACATTGGTACAACAGGAAAATGCTTTGGCTCTTTCTATTCTTCAGTTAAAGCAGGCTCTTCAAATTCCGGCTTCGCAAGGACTGGATGTTGAAGTGCCGTCCCTGAATCCGGAAGATCTTATTGTAGATCAATCACGTGATGAGATATACGAGATCGCGAGACAAGTAATGCCTGAAATAAAAAGTGCAGAGTTGAGAATTCAAAGTAGTTATCATGCAGTGATGGCGTCTCGTGGAAATCTATATCCTCGTCTGAGTTTAACAGCGGGTATAAACTCCACGTATGCCAGTAGAAATGAAGCTGTACTTTATGAGGATGGAACCTTCAGAAACTCGTCCAATCCTATAGCCTTCGTAAACGGAGACTTTGCACAGCCTGTATATACCAAAATTCCGAATGGAGTATATAGAAATACATATGGTTATTTCGATCAGGTGAAGGATAATATATATCGTTCTCTGGGTATTCAATTGGTCATTCCTATATTTAATAACTATACAGCAAGAGCTTCTGTGCAACGTAGCGTCATTCAGAATGAGCAAGCTAAGATCAATGCACAACTCACAGCACAGACACTCCGTCAAAATGTAGAGACTGCGTATAACGATGCCGTTGCGGCATCCAAAACCTATAACTCGTCTTTGAGACAAGTAAATGCCCGCGAAGAAGCTTTCCGTATGATGGAGCAACGTTATGGCGCAGGCTCTGCCAACTCATTTGAGTTTCAGGTATCACAGAATGATTTGTTCCGCGCCAAGACAGACCTGACGCGTGCTAAATACGATTTTATTTTCAAGAAGAAAGTTCTCGACTTTTATCAAGGTAAACCTCTGGAGTATTAATATCACCGCAATGGCAAAACAAAAACGAAAATCAAACAAACTGATTTACTGGCTTATTGGAATTGTAGCCTTTCTGTTCCTCTTCGTGCTCGTTGGGAGAGCAGCCGGCTGGATTGGCAAGCCCAAAGAAATGGAAGTTGAACTGGCAAAAGCCAAGCGTGTAACCATTGTTGAAAAGGTGAGCGCATCGGGTACGGTTCAACCGGTTACCGAAGTAAAAATAGCGCCCGAAGTATCAGGCGAAATCATTGACTTACTCATTGAAGAAGGTGACTCCGTGAAGAAAGGTGAACGCCTGGTAAAGATTCGTCCGGATACATGGGAGAGTCAGCTGGAGCGAGCACAGGCAGGCCTCAGCCAGCAACGTGCAAATCTCGAGCAGTCGAATGCAAGTCTGTCACGCTCACGCGCACAGTTCATTCGTGCCGAAGCAGAGTATAAACGCCAGGAGAAACTCTGGAAAGAAAAAGTTATATCCGAAGCCGACTGGCAACTGGCTCAGCAGAATTATGAAGTAGCGAAAAACGATGTTACTTCTGCTGAGCAATCTGTTGAAGCAGCACGCTATGTTATTCGCAGTACAGAAGCATCGCTTCGCGAAGCACAGGAAAATTTCCGCAAGACCACAGTTGATGCTCCGATGACCGGTATAGTATCTAAACTCATTGTAAAGAAAGGTGAGCGCGTGGTAGGAACGGCAACCATGGCCGGTACTGAAATGCTTCGTATAGCAGATCTTAATACTATGGAAGTTCGCGTAGATGTAAACGAAAATGATATAGTACGTGTACACCTGGGCGATACAGCAATCATTGATGTAGATGCATACTCAACACAGGGTAAAGAATTCAAAGGTGTAGTTACGCTCATTGCCAACACTGCCAAAGACAAAGCATCAGCTGATGCGATCACGGAATTTGAAGTGCGCATTCTGATCCTGAGTTCTTCGTACCAGGACCTTGTTGCTGCCGGAAAAAAATATCCATTCCTTCCAGGTATGACAGCAAGTGTTGATATACTTACCAATCGCAAGAGCAATGTACTTTCGGTACCGCTGTCGGCAGTGACCACGCGTAACCCGGAAGAGAACAAAGCTCCGGCGGAAGGTCAGGGAGGTCCGCAGCAAACCAGCAACAATCAGAACAACCAGAATAAACCTGCAGCAAAACCAGAGAACAAAACGGTGGTATTTGTGAACAGTAAAGGCATCGCGAAGATGGTTGAAGTAAAAACCGGTATCAGTGACTTCGATAATATCGAAGTTTTGTCCGGGATAAATGATAGCACCGAAATTATAGCAGGTCCGTTTTTAGCGGTATCCAAACGTTTGAAGGACGGTGATATGGTGCGTGCTGCTGAAAAGAAGGAGCCTGAGAAGAAAGAAAAGTAACAAAACAGAAACAGCAAACTATAAAAGCCCTGACCGCAAGTCGGGGCTTTTTGCTAATATTGCGGCCGAAATAAAAAAAATATTGAACGACTTATGGTAAAACATCCGTGGCACGAAGTATCGACTGGATCAAACCCTCCTGATCATGTAAACGCATTCATCGAAATTCCGAAAGGCTCTCGTGCAAAATATGAGATTGATAAAGACAGCGGTCTTATCAAGCTTGATCGTGTTATCTATGCATCTATGTACTATCCGCTGAACTATGGTTTTATACCACAGACGCTGGGTGAAGATCATGATCCATTGGATATAGTTGTGTTGACACAGGTAGCGGTTGTTCCCGGATGTCTCATTCCTTCCAAAGTTATCGGTGTGATGCAGATGATTGACCGTGGTGAAGCAGATGATAAAATCATTGCTGTTGCTGAGGATGATCCAAGTGTGAGCCACATTTCGGATGTAAAAGATTTACCGGATTACCTGCTGGCAGAGCTCAAGCACTTCTTTGAAAACTATAAATCGCTTGAGAACAAGGTTGTGAAAGTAGATGAATTCCTTTCGAAGCCTAAGGCCGAAGAAATCATCAAGGCAAGTATAGATCGTTACAACGAGCACTTTAAAAAATAATGCAGGTTGGTTTCGAAGCCAAACGACTCTTCACCAACTTCACAGGGCTGGGTAACTATTCACGTTTTATAGTCAATGCCCTGAGCGAGTTTGCCCCTGAGAATACATATATACTATATTCTCCCAGGATCAAGTCGCACCCTGAAGTAGATCCTATTCTGGCTCGGCCCAATATAAAAGCCATCGGTCCAACCGGTGGCTTTACTTTCTTAAAAAGCCTCTGGCGTTCGTGGGGTATACAGTATAACAAGAGTATTCCTAACCTGGATATATTTCACGGATTAAGCCAGGAACTTCCCGCGGGTTTACCCAAACACATTAAGAAAATCGTTACGGTTCACGACCTGATCTATATCCGTTACCCGCAATTTTATAATCCCATCGATGTCGCTATCTATACCGCCAAAGTAAAATCAGCATGTCGCAGGGCTGATAAGGTAATCGCCATCAGTCAGCAGACAGCCAACGACCTGATTGAATTCATCAAAGTAGATCCCGGTAAAATTGAAGTAGTATACCAAGGCTGTCATCCTATATTTAAAACAAAAGCATCCGCTGAAATAAAGGCTGCTGTTAAAGCAAAATATAACCTGCCCGACAAGTTTATTCTGAATGTAGGAACGATCGAACAACGCAAAAATGTAAAGCAATTGGTGGAGGCGTTAGCACTGCTGCCTGCTGATGTACAATTGCCGGTAGTAATTGTTGGACGTGCCACGGATTACCTGAAAGAAGTTATAGCCTGCGCACAGGAGAAAAAGGTAATAGACAAAATCACCTTTATACACAAAGCATCGTTCCAGGATTTACCTGCGCTTTATCAATTGGCTACGGTATTTGTATACCCTTCGCTGTTTGAAGGCTTTGGTATACCGCTGATCGAAGCGATTGAGTCTGGCTTGCCCATAATCACCTCGCAGGGATCATGCTTCCGCGAAGCGGCCGGTCCGGATGCGCTTTATACCGACCCTGCAGATCCGGATCAGCTTGCGTCATTTCTTGAAAAAATTATTACAGACCGGATAGTGCGAGAGAGTGTAATCAATGGATCCAAAAAATATATAGAACGCTTCGAGCCGGCACTTATAGCGCAGGTGTTAACTAAAGTATATAGCTCCCTCTAGCTTCAGGGTTTTAATTCATGGTAAAGTTTGAGATATTCTTTCGCTGTGTTGTCCCAGCTGAAACGTTGTGCCCATGATTTTATCATGGCTTCGGGACGTGTCGTTTCATAATGATGCATTCCTCTCGCAAAGACATCACGCATGTGTTCAGGTGAAAAATTATCGAAGTAGTATGCGTATGCTCCGCCTATTTCTGGCAACGATGTAAGCTTTGATAAAAATACGGGCTTGCCATAGTACATAGCTTCCAATACAGGTAACCCGAATCCCTCTGCCAACGAAGGGAATATAAATGCCCGGCAATTTTTAAGATACCAGTTTTTGTCCTTTTCCGATACAGGCCCGGTAAGCCGAACCCTGTCCTTCACGCCAAACTTCTTTGCCTCTGCCAATATCTTTTGACTATAGTCGCCCTGCGGCATACCTGCAATGATGAGTTCTGCGTCTAACTCCAGCAGCAACGGTGGCACCACGTGAAAATTCTTTTTGGCAGCAATGACGCCCAGGGAGAACAGGAAGGTTTTGGGAGGTTTATAGTCAGGTATATATTCAGATTCTATATCCTGAAAGTTGCAGCCATTATAAATTACTTTTATCGGTTTATCCAATGTGGGGAGATTTTGTATAACATCTTGCTGTACAAATGTTGAGATACAGGTAACGATATCCGCACGCTCTATACTTTTCAATACAATGGAGTCATACTTCTTTTTTCTACGCTCATTGTGTGACTCATGCAGGTAGTTCAGGTCGTGTATGGTAAGAACCATTTTTGTGCGTGGATTTGTCGGGTAGTATCGCGACTGCTGATGCGTCATGTGCCACACATCAATATCGTTCGTGCCCGACATGTATAGTCTGCTATATAGTCGCCACGGTATATATTTTAAGTCAGCCTCGCCAAAAAATTCCTTGACCTCTTTGGTTACAAAAAAGCGAAAATCATCTTCGGTATGTTTATGCTTCAAAAGATGTTTGCCTAAACTTGAACAGAAGTGATATAATCCGGTATTGGGATATTTCATTCTTTCCAGGTCAAGCAGAATCGTGCGCATTAAGAATAGATATGTTAGCGGCTGGAAGTAAAGGATTTTTAAGTTTCCAACCAAATTTGAAAGATTATGGAGAAATTGATGGTTTCTTCATCGGGAACCATGAGAGCCGAGGTAATTTTTTTAATTTAACGGCCGAAAGTGCGGCAACAATTATCACGCAAGGTATCCTATAATCCGGTATGAAACTATCCGCTGTTATCATAACCTATAATGAAGAGGCAACCATTGAGCGTTGTATCCGTTCGCTTGAACCTATAGCAGACGAGATAGTTGTGATCGATTCATTATCGACTGATCGCACACGCGAACTGGCTGCTGCCCGCGGAGCTCGCGTTATCGAACGAGCTTTCACCGGATTTACCGATCAAAAGAACTTTGCTGCTGCGCAAGCCACGTATGATTACGTGTTATCACTCGATGCTGATGAATTTCTTTCTCCTGCACTGGCTGCATCTATACAGCACACAAAGGAACATTGGCCCACCGATGGGTATACCTTTAACCGGCTTAACCATTATGGAGGTAAACCGATTAAGACGTGTGGCTGGTATCCCGATAGCAAGATACGCTTGTGGGACAGGCGGAAAGGGCAATGGAAGGGCGGACTCGTACACGAAGTAGTAGAGATGGAATCCGGCGCTACTGTTAATCACCTGGACGGTGACCTGATGCATGTTTACTTTCAGAATGCAACACAACTGTTGCAAAAGGTGCAGCAATACTCGGGTATCTATGCCAAAGAGCATACACATAAAAAAAGTGTATCGCCAGGTATGATTTTCCTTAAAACTTTCTGGGCGTTCTTCAAAAGCTATATTATTCGCAGAGGTTTTACCAGTGGATACGAGGGGTTTATTATATCGGCGTCCAATGCCAATGGAGTTTTGTATAAGTATGCCAAGTTGTTGGAGGCCAATCGTAGTCTTCAGGAAAATAAAAAGTAAATGTTGTTATATCAGTCATATATAGCGATGAAGTAAAATTTACAACCAGCTCGCTGCCTCAATGGCGTGGCATAATGATTATAGTATCTAACGTAAAACCCATGCTCAATCTCCTGTATCTTACATTTGGCGATAACATTGAGAATCATTATCAGGCTAATTTTTCTATTCTCTCTTTTCTGAAGAATTCAGAAAAAATTAACAGCATCAATGTCGTTACCGATCAGCCACAATACTATAGAAGATACGGAGAAAAAATTCAGATACTAGAAATAGACAAACAGACACTTGAACACTGGCAAGGTGAGGCTGGCTTTTTCTGGCGAATAAAGTTGAAGGCCCTTGAGTTAATGGTTGATAAGTACCAGGATGGTTCCATAGTATATCTCGACTCCGACACTTTCTTACACCGGGATTTAGGCTTACTGGAAGAAAAAATAAAAAATGGTGTGGCATTTATGCATGAGAACGAAGGTAGTTTAAGCGCGCTTACTACCAAGACGGAGCGATTGATGTGGAAGCAAGTTGAGGGAAGACGATTTGGGGGTGTAACTATAACATCTGCTCACGCCATGTGGAATGCAGGTGTGGTTATCTTACCGAAGGAAAAGAAATCTCTTGCCATAAAACTCGCATTGTCTATTTGTGATGATATGTGTAATGCGGGTGTAACACGAAGGCTAATTGAGCAATTTGCGTTGTCTATAGCTTTGAAAGAAACGTATACTCTTGAAGCAGCCGAAGAATGGATTGGGCATTATTGGGGAAATAAAGCAGAGTGGAATATAGCTATCAGCAGATTCTTTACGGACACTCATTTAAAGAAGATGTCGATTGAGCAGGAGATCGAGTATATACGAGCATTTGATTTCTTTTCGCTTCCAGTACAAAAACGCAGGAGTTCGATATATCTCAAACTACTAAAAGTGGTTGGGAATTTATATCCGGTAAAGGGATTGAAGTATGTTAATCGTTAATGTGTCTATCTATATATAGCTTTTAATAAAAAAATACGTCTCATTTCTGAGACGTATTTTTTTATTAAAAGTGGAAGAGTTACTCCACCAGAAAAGAGGGTCCACCATTGCGGGTATCACCTGCGGCATTAACATTGCCGGACCAGTTTTGCCCATCAGTTGAGTATGAGTATTTGATAGGGGACGTACTTTGTCCACGATAGATCACGGTTAGCTTGCCATTTTTGGAAATAAGACTTGGTTGATCGCTTGTGTTAGCATTGGCCCAATACACTGAATTAAAAAGGCCACAACCGTATCGTTTTATGATATTTAGTCTGTTGTTATCAAAACTTTTATAGGCTATATAAAGTTGATTGTTTAGATAAGCTGCAGATACTCCGGCATTACTCGTTATAGGTTGTTCATCGCAGCCATATATTAGGCTAGAAGCAGAGAAGCTGATAAAACCTCCAGATTCGGAAAGTGAGTTCCTGGTTTTGATTTGATTATTGGAATTATGACTATAGAAAATTTGAAGATTACCACTAGGATCAACTACAGCTTCAACGGGACCACTTGCCGTTGCAATAAGTGAACCGTCATCAACTCGAGTTGCTGAAGACCAATTTGTGCCATCGGTACTGCTCATATACCACACATCATCACTACTTACACCACTAAAAAATACCCACAACTTACTTTTCCAAATTACAAGTGTAGGCCTATTATCCGTTGCGACTACAGGTATCTGTGTATTTCCTTGCCAGTTAGTTCCATCATAGCTGTAAGAATAGAAAATATTGTTTGTACTATTACCTTTATACACTACAATAAACTTGCCGTTGAAATAAGCCGCGCCAACACCCGTGCTTGTTTGTGCACCATTGTTGAAAGCTACATTACCGCCCCAGGTAGTTCCATTATCGCTATAGGCATAACGTATATTTGCAGAGCCATCGCCTCGGAAAAAATACCAGTAGTCGTGATTGCCAACTCTCCCAGCAGAAGATTTATCTTCTGAAGAGTTTACAGAGGTTGTTGTCTTTTTATTTTGAAATTCCGCATCATCCTGACAAGACAATAGAAAAAGGAAAAGTGCGGCCGAAAGCAAACTAACGGTGTTTCTTGTTTTCATAAATTAGGTTTGTTTATATTATAGTTTTAGTAATTAAGCTTTTGTAAAGCGAATAGACACGCGCAAAGATTGCGGGGTGGATTGCCGCAAATACAATGGGACTAATGGTTAACGCAGAGCCAGTTTTGGTTTACATATATTCGACCTGAAAAACAACTATATGCAGCCTTATTGAATATAGGTTCCTTAATGTCATACTGTATAACCCGAAGGATTGAACATAGAAACGTCTTGCGAGCGTTTCTATGTTCTAATGAATACCTACTACCTTATTCTAGCAGGAAAGAGGGACCTCCATTACGAGTGTCACCTGCCGCATTAACATTGCCTGACCAATTTTGTCCATCTGTGGAGTAAGAGTATTTAATTGGTGATGTACTCTGTCCCCGGTATATGACAGTCAATTTGTTGTTTTTAGAAATAAGACTTGGCTGATCACTTGTGTTGGAATTCGCCCAGAAAACAATATCATACGTAGGTGCGCAACCTCGTCTCTTTATAATGTTTAATCTGTTGTTATCAAAACTCTTATAAGCTATATATGTGAAGCCGTTAAACAATGCGGCCGAAACTCCTGCATTCGTGGTGATAGGTAATCCGTCACAGCCTGTGACAGTTTCGGCACTACCTGTAAACGTAATGTTACCTGCATTCTCTAGCGTAGCATACCTGGTTTTTATCCGGTACCCATCGGACGAATGACTATAAAAAAGCGTAATAGCATCATCCAGCGAGAAGGAACGATTTACTAGGACTTCCACAGGGCCACTGGCCTTGTCAGTCACTTGGCCCGGGTAGTATATATAGTTAGGTGATGACCAGTTAGTGCCGTCGGTACTACTCATATACCATATTTCATCATTATTTACTCCACTATAAAAGACCCATAATCTGTTTCTCCAGATTGCTAAGGTAGGTCTGTTATCTGTTGCTGCAGAAGGTATTTGAGTATTACCCAGCCAATTTAAACCGTCCGTGCTGTAGGAATAGAAAATGTTGTTTGTACTCGCGCCTTTATATACTACAATAAATTTTCCATTAAAATAGGCAGCACCAACACCTGTACTCGTTTGTGCACCATTGTTGAGAGCTACATTACCACCCCAGGTAGTGCCATTGTCGCTATATGCATAACGTATATTTGCAGAGCCATCGCCTCTGAAAAAATACCAGTAATCATGATTGCCAACTCTCGCAGAGGCAGATTTACCTGCGGAAGAATTTATAGTTGTTGTTTCTTTTCTTTGAACTTCTGCGTCATCCTGGCAGGATACTAGAAAAAGAAAAAACACAACCGAAAGGAAACTAAAGATGTTCTTTGTTGTCATAAGATTAAGTTTGTTTTATATAATGAATAACTGTTAAAATTGGAGCTAATATTTTTCTGCTTGTATAGCATTAACAGGTGCGGTTGCTGGTTAGGTGTCACAAATGTATAAGGCGGGGTGATATTTTCCATTCTCGATTGGAAAATATTTCGGATGATACTGATGATCAGATAGAATAAATTTGTGGTTAACTTTTACACAGGTCGTGACTATACGCAGCAAGTTCCATCGACCACGCAATCCCCACATGCACAATAATCCCGCCCCATATACTCCTGGTTTCATAGGCTATAACTCCTAATATATACCCACCGAAGATAGAACTGATGGCTTCACCTGCCGGTTTGCCAAAATGTAAAAAGCAATACACGGCAGCCATCGCCAATATAGCGTTTCTGCCGGTATGAGACATAAAGGCGATCACGAGAAATCCACGGAATACAAATTCTACCGAAATAAAATCAATTGCGTAGGCAAGTTCGTAAGAGACAACGGTGATCCATTCCGATATACCCAGGTACTGAGCCGCCCCGGCCCCGCGATACATCGGGTATTGCTTTAGGAATGAAGGAAGGAACGATGCTGCTATAATCAGCGGCAACATAATGCCCAGCATGGTAAAATAGGGACGGGTATCAAAATGCTGCGGTCTTAGTCCGTAAATGTGTTTCTCTTCCCGGTCGTACAGGAAATAGTATAGCAATAAGGGAATGATAATGGTAACGACACTGATGAGGTTAACGCTAACTTTATATACCCATATATACAGCTCAGGTGCAAACAGCTGCGTTAAGACAGGTCTCAGAAAAGGAGCACTCTTGTCGAGGGCCAGTACAAAAATTACAAGTATACTTTTGATGTGAAACGTTTTGCTTCCCCAGAACGACCTTTCTCTTTTGAATATGGAGACAGAGATCAGTACCGTATAGTATGCGAGTGCAAAGAATGCAAAGTAAGAAACCAGCTTGGTAGTACCCGTCATGTTGTCGAGTATACTGTCTTCAACATCGTAAGTATAGTTTACTGCGAGACAGATTGAAAGAAAGATGACTACAAACAGGTAGTGCTTCCACTCGAAATCATGCTTGACGTGATTCGTGAGGTACTTCCATATTTTCTTCATCTACCAGTTCTTTAGGTGCTGGTATACTTTGTGGATTGGGAGTCCCATCACGTTAAAGTACGAGCCGGTTATTTTATCGATGGCTACCATACCAATCCAGTCTTGCGCACCGTAAGCACCGGCTTTGTCGTAGGGCTTATAGGTATCCACGTAAAACTCAATTTCAGCGGGCGTAAGTTTTACAAAAGTTACTTCCGTTGTATCATCAAAAGTCTCCTCGCGTTCTTGGGAGAGAATGCACACACCCGTCATTACTTTGTGTGTTTGTCCGGAGAGATCAGACAACATCTTTATAGCTTCAGCACGATCTTGTGGCTTGTTCATGATGGTGTTGTTCAGGATCACCACCGTATCTGCAGTAACAATAATTTCATCGTGCATCTTCAACCGAAAGTACTCTGCTTTTTTAGCAGCGAGATAACGCGCTACCTGCTCTGCCGGTAATGTAGCCGGAAAGTCTTCTTCCACATCGGGCTTTTCAACTGTGAAGGTAAAGCCCGCTTCTTTCATCAGGTATTGTCTGCGCGGAGAGCTGGATGCCAGGATGATGGAACGTTGTGTAGCCATAACTAAAAAGGAGAATATACCGGTGTTGAAAATTCGTTTTCTTTAATGGTGCTGAATAAAAATCCGCCAATTACTTTGGGATAAAAGTAGGTTGACTTCTGCGGCATAGTATAGCCACTTGCGCAAACCTTCTTGATGTCTTCGATCGATACTTCGTTGGTAATGATAGCAAGCTGTGCTTTACCTTGTATTACTTTATTGAGACAATCCGAAAAGCTTCTGTCGAATGATATATTCTCAGAAGCACGTTGTTCTTTACCCGGTATACCCAGGGCTTTCTCTATAACAAAGTAATGCATCACGGTAAGGTCGAGCGCCTTTACTACATCAGGGAAATGCCATTTGATTTTTGATAATGATTCGGGTTTGAGCCTGATCTTATAGGCGTTCTCCTGGAAGATAAGTCCGAAGGCCCACGGTTTACCCACTATGATTTCGTTAATCGTATCGGCATCTTCAATCGGCTTGATGATGAAATCTTCTTCGAGTTTTTTAAGTATAGTTTCTTCGTTAAAGTTTGCTATACCGTGTATCAACCGGTGTGTTGGTAAAATCTTGAGATCATCTGACTCGGTATTGGTAAGATACATCAGGTGATAATTATATCCTTCTTTACCGGTATGCAACGGGTTTTGTTCCTGTTGCTTGTGTTTATAGTATAGCGAGCCTTCGTAGCGATGGTGACCATCAGCCAGAATGATCGTCTTGGGTTCGATGAAATTCAGAAACTGTTGTATCACGCCTTTATCGTGTATCGCTGCAAGTACATCGCGTACGCCCTGGTAATCTTCTGTTTCGTATAGCTTCATCCATATACTTCTCCAGTGTGAACGAGTCGTCTGTGTATAGCCCGTGCGTTGCGCTGGCATGAAGTTCTATCTTCTCCAGCAGTTCGATACGATCGTTAACGGATTTCGGAATGGTATTCTCGTGGCGCAGAATAACACCTTCGTCCCAGTCGTAGGTACGTATGTGGCAGATAAATCCTTTGCGACAAAATTCTTTCGCTATACCCTGTACTTTGAAGTATTGATAGTATACGTAGATAGCTGGTAATTTATCTTGCAGGATAACGCCTTTCTGTTTCCATTCTTCGAGTAAGAGACTGGCACGGTCGGCTGCATACGGTGGTTTCGGTACCGACAGATGTATACTGTTAAAAGGATTCTGATAGAGTGCGGCCCGCTGTTTTTCCGTTACTACATCAAAGAGCGGAGAAGTAAGTTCATCTATACGTTGTGATAGTTCGTGATTATAGCGCCAGGGACGAATCGGTATAATTTCTGCCATTCGGTTATCGATAGTGTCTCGTTATATTTTTGAATATATACTCTTGTCGGATCGTTCAGAATCAAAGACGATTTTTCTTCCACTTGCTTACCGGTGCAGCAATCGTAGTTTCTTCTGCTGCTTTTCCATTGCCATTCATTAGGGTAGTGGCAAGCAGCGATGCGATGAGTTCTTCATCTTCGTTCGCTTCTGGTAGAAGTGATGCTGGTTTAAAGTAATTTTCAACAAAACGTGTGTCAAAATTACCAGAGCGGAATGCATCGTGCTGCATAACAAACTTGCAGAAGCCGAGCGTTGTCTCAAGCCCCGTGATCTCATATTCATCTATAGCGCGAATCATTTTTTCGATCGCACCGGCACGATCTTCGGCATGGCATATAAGTTTGGCGATCATCGGGTCATAATAGAATGGTATACTCATGCCTTGTTCGAAACCGTCATCCACACGTATACCATGTCCCTGCGGACGATTATAGGTTTGCAGTGTGCCGATGTCGGGTAAGAAATTGTTGGACGGATCTTCCGCATATACCCGTACTTCAACAGCGTGTCCGTTTATTTTCAGTTCCTCTTGTTTGAAAGGTATAGGACTACCTTCTGCTATTTTAATTTGCAGCTTCACAAGATCAAGACCGGTAATTTCTTCTGTTACCGGGTGCTCCACTTGCAAGCGTGTATTCATTTCCAGGAAATAGAAATTCAGTTTGTCATCGAGGATGAACTCAACGGTTCCGGCACCATAATAACCGCATGACTTCGCTACGTTGATCGCAGCTTCACCCATCGCTTTGCGTTTTTCGGGAGTAAGTATAGCGGAGGGAGCTTCTTCTACAACTTTCTGGTGTCTTCGCTGGATGGAGCATTCACGTTCGAAGAGATGTACTACATTTCCATGCTTGTCGCCAAAGATCTGAAATTCGATGTGACGTGGTTTTGTAATATACTTCTCTATAAATACAGAGCCATCACCAAAGGCAGATGTAGCTTCACTGATAGCACGCTCCATCTGCTCCTCGAAACTTTTTTCGTCTTCAACAATGCGCATACCTTTTCCGCCACCACCGGCACTTGCTTTGATCAGCACCGGGTAACCGATTTCAGAAGCGATCTTCTTGGCATTGTTTACATCGGTGATCGGTTCGCTCGTACCCGGCACCAACGGCACATTGAATTTCGCGACAGCAGCTTTCGCAGCAAGTTTACTTCCCATCAGTTCAATGGCTTTTGCAGATGGTCCTATAAAGATGAGACCTTCGTCTTCTACCAGCTTGGCGAAGTCTTCATTTTCCGAAAGGAAACCATAACCAGGATGTATAGCATCGGCTCCGGTTTTGCGTGCCGCGTCAATAATTTTCTCCATGCGCAGATATGATTCCGAAGAAGGAGGCGGGCCTATAAAAACCGCTTCATCGGCAAAGCGCACGTGCAGTGCATGACGATCGGCTTCGCTATATACGGCAACCGTTTTTATTCCGAGTTCACGTGCCGAGCGCATTACGCGTAAAGCAATTTCACCGCGGTTAGCAACAAGTATTTTTTTAATTGAAGACATAGCTTAAAATATAGGATTGAGACTCAGAAGCCTGCACACATTTCAGAAAGAGCGATAAAAACACAAGTATTTGTTATGACAGATGTTAGTTATACAACTTCTTTCCGTACTGTAATTATGGCGAATAGCTTCCATTTGTAAGAATTTAAACAAATCTAAGGCTTTTAAAGCAACTTATAAGGGCATTCCGGTAAGTGATGAGGGAAGCATATTTATGTTTTTTCCTTATTTTTGCCGGCAATTAACAGATCGAGAAATGGTAGATTTATTTGACAAGCTAAGAATGGAGGCCGGTCCGCTGGCCAAGTACTCTCATCTTCCGGATGATTATTTCTTTTTCCCTAAGCTGGAAGGAGAGATCGGTCCACGCATGAAATTCAATGGTAAGAATGTCCTGAACTGGAGTTTGAATAACTACCTGGGATTAGCGAACCATCCTGAAGTGCGCAAGGCTGATGCAGACGCTGCTGCTCAATACGGTTTAGGTTTACCGATGGGTGCGCGTATGATGTCGGGTAACTCTGTTCACCACCTGGAGTTCGAGCGTCAGCTCGCGGAGTTTATCATGAAAGAAGATGTTATGCTTCTGAACTTCGGCTATCAGGGTGTAGTCTCTATCATTGATGCATTGGTAGATCGTAAAGATGTTATAGTATATGATGCGGAGTCGCATGCATGTATCATCGATGGTGTTCGCCTGCACATGGGTAAACGCTTCGTATATACTCACAACGACATGGAAAGCCTGGAGAAACAACTTCAGCGCGCTACCAAACTGGCTGACGAAACCGGTGGTGGTATACTTGTTATTACAGAAGGTGTATTCGGAATGTCAGGTAAGCAAGGCGATCTGAAAGGCGTTGTTGAACTGAAGAAGAAATATAATTTCCGTTTGTTTGTTGATGACGCTCACGGTTTTGGTACCATGGGTAAGACCGGTGCCGGTACAGGTGAAGAGCAAGGTATACAGGATGGTATCGATCTGTACTTCTCTACATTTGCCAAGTCGATGGCAAGCATCGGAGCATTTGTAGGTGGCGACAAGAAAATTGTTAAGTATCTGCGTTACAGCGTACGTTCTCAGATATATGCGAAGAGCTTACCGATGCCATTGGTTATCGGTGGGATCAAACGTCTTGAGTTGTTACGCACAAATCCTGAATTGAAAGACAACCTCTGGAAAATTGTTCATGCTATGCAGAGCGGTTTGAAAGAGCGTGGCTTTAATATAGGAACAACAACTTCGCCGGTGACGCCCGTATTGTTTAAAGGTGGTGTTGGTGAGGCTGCCAACATGGCGATGGACCTTCGTGAAAACTTTGGTATTTTCTGCTCAGTGGTGATCTATCCTGTTGTACCTAAGGATGTTATCATGTTCAGAATCATACCAACAGCAGCGCATACGCTGGCTGATGTTGAAGAGACTTTGAAAGCATTTTCGCAGCTTAAAACGAAGCTAGACAGCGGATTTTACAAGCAGGAAGTTTTAGTGTCAGTAACCAAGTAACGAAAAAAACCGCTTTTTGAGTTGTTTTTTAAGGTTTTTACTTAAATTGGCAGTAAGAAACTAAATTATTAAATCCTAAAACTCCAAGACAATGCAAAAGTTTCAAGAGCTTAAAGATCTCATCGCTTCCTTAGAAGGAGATATCGACAAGTTTTATAACAAAGGAAACAGTGCTGCCGGTACCCGTGTAAGAAAGGGTATGCAAGATCTTAAAAACCTGGCTCAGACTATTCGCTCTGAGGTTCAGGATATTAAGAACAAGGCATCATAATATTTCCCTCTATATTCTTGACTGAAGAATTTGACGAGACCATTCCCTATGGAGTGGTCTCTTTTATTTTTTCGGTAACGTCATTTACTATCATCACTTCCCTTACCGTCACTTCGCTTTAACGTCACTTCGAGCGTTCGCTATTTGATCATATAGTTGAGTTCCCTGCGAGAAGCCCAGTGTCGGAGCAACGTGATTGGTGAATGCGGTGCTCGCTACTTACCCGTCACTTCGAGCGTTCGCTATTTGATCATATAGCTGAACTCCCTGCGAGAAGCCCCGTTTCGGAGCAACGTGATTGGTGAATGCAGTGCTCGCTACTTACCCGTCACTTCGAGCGTTCGCTTTTAATTCATATAGCTGAGCTTCCTGCGAGAAGCCCCGTTTCGGAGCAACGAATTCGTGGCTATATACGTGTTGAGTTTATGCTATGCGTTGAAGTGCAGTGCATCACGTTGAATAAAATATTTTGCAAGGGGGTTTCTCGCGGGTAACGCGCATTTTATAGGAAGTATAGCTCGCTCGAAATGACGCACGGATAAAAACTCTACTTCTTCTTGCGAGCAATCTTGGCTTGGGTTTTTGCTACGGCTTTCTTGGCTACGGCCTTTATGGTTTTCTTGGCAGTTTTTGATACTGCTTTTTTCGCGGGAGTTTTTGCTGCTGGTATATCTTTCAGTATCTGACTGGTGTGATTCTTCGTATCAACTTTGGATACGATGTCTTCAATGACACCATTCTCATCTATAATAAACGTGATGCGTGCAGTGCCCATGAACTTCCTTCCGTACATAGACTTCTCCACCCATGTGCCGTAGAGCTCATGAAGTTTTTTTTCGGTGTCGGCTAACAAACGGAACGGAAGTTTCTCCTGTGCTATAAATTTTTGGTGAAGCTTTTCAGAATCTGTGCTAACACCCAACACTTCATAGCCACGCTTTTGCAGTAAAGTATAATTGTCGCGGAGGTCGCATGCTTCTGCTGTGCAGCCCGGTGTCATGTCTTTCGGATAAAAGTAGAGTACAACTTTTTTTCCTTTGAAGTCACTCAGCTTTACAGATTTGCCATCCTGACCGTTAACGGTGAAGTCAGGCGCCTTGCTTCCGATTTGTAATGATGCCATGGGTCAGGGAATTTTTTGTGTGAATGTACTCGTATTCCCCGCATTATCCTTTACAGTAAGTACAAATGTTCCTTTGATAGGAGCTTTCTTATCAAGTCGTTCCGACCATATCGTGGCCGTTTTACTATCATAATGCATGAGCAGCCATTCGCCATTAACTGTTGCTTCAAAGGAAGATATACCCGACAGGTTATCGCGAATCTTGAAACGAACTGCCTGGTTGTTAATCGTTATAGCACGAATAGACGGTGCTTCGAGGTCTTGCAGAATTGTAAACTCACCAAACTCGCGTGTGTTAAACTGCAGGCGACCATTGATCCATTCGCCTCCTAAAAATGAATGCGCTCTTCCGGTGCTGCGGTATACATTATACTTGCCATCAGCAGGATACGTGCGGTTGGTCTTTACTGATACACGAATACTCTTATTGAGCGGAACAGTTCGCGTACCGATCGTGAAGATCTCGTTGCCAGTTGTTTTGTCAACGGTGTAATCGGTGTTGAGGTATAGTGTATCGTAAATGGCGTTCAACGGAAAGTCGATGTCCATTATATCACTATAGTATTTATACTCCGTGCCGGAAGGTATAGCAATCTTGATTTTGGGACGAATCGTTTTGTTGTTGACCAGGATCGAATCCGGAATACTTTTCCGCAGATCAAACAAATATACTTTGCGGTTGATGTTGTGATAGGTTGGATCAACTTCCTGTGATTGACCTTTTATATATACCAACGCACGTGCGCCCAGATCTTTACCAGCCTTCGCGGTTATCATCATCGTGTTACCGGTAATGTCGTACAACAGATCTGCTGTGGCAGCCATGGGTTCGAGAGAAGCAACTTCTCTGATTACCGGATTCGGCTTCAGCTTAAACGATATACTGCTCACATTGCTGTAGCTGTCTTTCATACGAATCTTCACATGCGAGATCTTGTTCGGGTTAACCTTAATCCGCCCGTCTGTTGGCGATTCGTTGTAGAACTTCAGCGGGTTGCCATCATCAATATATAGTTTGTAGAAGCGGGTGCCTTTGCTGCGCATGGTTTTGAAGTCCATCAGGGTATAGATGGCGCGCGTCTCGGCAATGTTCAACTTGTCGATAGACTGACGGAATACCAGGGTACTGTCAACATATACTTCAAGAAAATTCACACCGCCATAAAAAGGACTCTTATAGGCGAGTTTGTCTTTGGCAAGTATCTCGATACCAATTGCTCCGTTCGCGAGGATCGGACTGGCGATCACATAATTACTTCCGACTTTATTTCCATAGAATTCAAAGCGACCAAAACGGTCGTTGATGCGCGACTCGGTATTAAGTGTTACAAGTGCTATCTTTTCAGGAGCAGGAGGGAAGTTATCAACGATCTCCGGGAATGCTCCGATCTTGAGCGGATCGAGTGCGTAGTTGTTTGAATCACGTATATCAAAATGCAGGTGTGGTCCCGTAGAGCCGCCTGAATTTCCGGAGAGCGCGATGGTATCGCCCTGCTTTACTCTGAACACATCTTTCTCAAAAAACAAATCGATCTCTCCCGACTTCAGTTTGTATTGCTCTTGCAAAACATGTTTGGCAACTTCACCTTTAAATTCATCCAGGTGAGCATAGAGGGTTGTGTTACCATCGGGATGCGTGATATATAGCACGTTGCCATAACCCGAACCACCCATACTGGCGCGCGAAATATAGCCGCTCTTGGATGCCAGCACCGGAAAGCCGATCATGTTGTTGGTGCGTATATCTATACCGGAATGAAAGTGCGTGCTGCGCAATTCACCCATGGTGCCGGCAAGCGAACCGGGTTGACCGGGCTTGATCGGGTAAAGATATTTTTCTCCGTTTGAATTTTTAGATATAGCAGCGGCATCCTGCTTGCTGAATTGTGCAAGCGATAGGAAAGGATGTATAGCTATACAAACTGCAACTCCTAGTTTACTTAACTTCGAACTCCAATAGTTTCTCATCTTCTATATATGCCGATAACACATTTCCCACCTTTACCGCGCCTACACCTTTTGGTGTGCCCGTAAATATCAAATCACCTGTTCGCAGCGTAAAAAATTTCGACAGATACGAAATTATAAAATCGAAATTAAAAAGCATAAGACTTGTATTGCCTTGTTGCTTAAGTTCACCATTAATCGTCAGACTGAAGTTAATGTTCTTCAGATCGCTGAAGGAAGTTACCGGAATAAATTTGTCGCTGATAGGAGCAGAGCCGTTGAAGCCTTTCGCTATATCCCACGGTAAACCTTTTTCTTTTGCTTTCTGCTGCAGATCACGAGCCGTAAAATCTATGCCGATACCGATTGCATCGTAGTACTTGTTTGCAAATTTCTCCTGTATATTTTTTCCTTCCTTGCAGATGCGCAGCACAAGTTCAACTTCATGATGAATGTCGTTGGAGAAATCCGGCAGATAGAACGGAGCATTGTTCCGAAGCAGTGCTGTATCAGGCTTGGTAAAAATTACAGGCTCGTCAGGACGCTCGTTGTTAAGTTCCTTGATATGCTCAGCATAATTCCGTCCGATGGCAAAAATTCTCATAAAGTGCTATCTTTTAGTTAATGGTTGCAGGTATATAGTTGTAGAAAAAATGCAGCGATGCCAAAGTGATGTCTGCTATAGGATCATAATTACTGTTCATCGTGCATAAATTCATTTCTGGCTCAATATGAATAACTTTTGGCACGAATTTATAAAACAATACACGAGTGGTTTTGTATTTTTGACCAAAATAAATTCACTCCTGTATGTGGAAGAAAATATTCATTTTCTCATTAATTAGTCTTGTAATTTTTGCCTGTGCTAAAGTAGCAGTGACAGGTCGTAACCAGTTAAGTCTTGTATCCAACTCCGAGATCATCCCCATGGCCGATCAGCAGTACGATGAAGTGCTGAAGAAAGGACCGATCTCCAACAACCAGGAGCAAACGCAAATGGTAAAGCGCGTTGGGGCACGTATACAAAAAGCAGTGGAAGAGTATATGGCGATGAACAATGCTTCGTCTGAACTCGCGGGCTTTGCGTGGGAGTTCAACCTCATCGATGATCCTAAAACGGTAAACGCATGGTGTATGCCTGGTGGTAAAGTTGCTTTTTATACCGGTATCATGCCGATCTGTAAAGATGAAACGGGTGTAGCGGTAGTAATGGGCCACGAAGTAGCACATGCTATAGCGAACCATGGTCGTGAACGCATGAGCCAGCAGATGGTAGCACAGTATGGCCTCAGTACATTAGGTGCCGTGATGGGACAGAACCCGACAGCCGGTAAAGAATTACTGATGCAGGCGATTGGTGCCGGAACAAATGTAGGCATGTTGAAATTTAGCCGCGAGCACGAGTCTGAAGCTGACCATATAGGTTTGATCTTCATGGCAATGGCTGGATATGATCCAAATGCAGCACCTAAATTCTGGGAGCGCATGACGGAAGCAAGTGGCGGACAGGCTCCTCCTGAGTTTCTTTCAACGCACCCTTCGCATTCTACACGTATCAATGATCTGAAGGGATGGATCCCGGAGGCGCAGAAGTATTATAAGAAGAATTAAGAAGTCAGGAGTAAGAGGTAAGAAGCCTGACGGGAGATATAATTATAACTTAAAATAATAGCATGGTATATCGCGCTATGGTAGGGCTGACACTGGTTTTTGCAGTGTCAGCTTTTTCTTTTCGGGTTGCTGCACAGCAGGCAGATGACGCTGCTCTGAAAGAAATTAATGAGCACCGGAAGAAACAGCAGAGTGAGTTTCGCGATCCGGATAAATCTCCGCTAGACAAAAAGGAACGCAGGAAGTTCAAGGGACTTAATTACTACCCGATCGATCTTAACTTTCGTGTAAAGGCTACATTCGTGAAGAATGAAGCTCCGGTGTTGTTTAAAATGAAAACGACCACCACGCGTTTACCGGAATATGTAAAGTATGGCGATATATACTTCCTGCTGGATGGCGAAGACTATAAACTCGAAGTATATCAGAGCCAGGATTTACTCAAGCGCTCGGGGTATGAAGACTATCTGTTCATTCCCTTTACCGATGAAACAAATGGAAAGGATACGTATGATGTAGGCCGTTATCTAGAGTTTCGTATACCCACAAGTGAAGAAGTGATCCTTGATTTTAACAAGGCATACAATCCATATTGCAGCTATAGCGATAAGTATTCCTGTCCGATACCGCCGGAGGTAAATCATTTACCGCTGGAGATCAAGGCAGGAGAGAAGAAGTATAAAACAGGTTTACTGCATTGATTATTTTTTGAACGAGCGGAGTTTGATCTCCGTGAGTTTGCGCTTGGTATCCATCGGGAAATCTCCGTTCATCATCCAGTCGTAATAGCTTGGTTCTTCCTTGAACACTTGCGTTACGACTTTATTTTTATGTTTGCCGAAGTTGAACACTTCCACGCCTTTGTCGTTCATGACCATGCGGCCAGCCAGGTCAACCAGTTCAGACGCAGTAAGTTTACTCAGCGTATCAACATCATTCCTGATCTCACCAATCTTGCGCTCCAGGCTGTCCGTTACATCTTTACCTTCGTAGCGTTCAATCTGCGCCAGCAATACTTCCATGGTTGCTTCCGTATCGGCTTCCGCTGTATGCGAGTTCTCCAGGTCTTTATTAGTATAGAATTTATACGCGGCAGAGAGCGTACGCTTCTCCATCAGATGAAATATCTTCTGTGCATCAATGATCTTTCTGCGGCTGTAATCAAACTCTACATCGCAGCGCAAAAACTCTTCTACCAGCATCGGTATATCAAACTTCATTACGTTGAAGCCTGCCAGGTCAGCACCTTCCATAAAGCGTGCATAATCTTTCGCTACTTCCTTGAAGGTAGGTTTGTCCTTTACATCTTCATCGCGTAAGCCGTGAAACACGGTTGACTCTGCGGGTATAGGGATCGTTGGGTTGAGTACGTTCGCTTTGCGTAATACTTCACCGTTCGGCATCATCTTGATAACAGCGATCTCGAGTATACGATCCTGCGTAATGTTGGTGCCGGTGGTTTCAAGATCGAAGATGCAGAGTGGATTGCGTAGATTCAATTTCATGGTTATACACGTGAGTGCGCGTTGCCACGCACTCCAAAATTTTTCAGATATAGTATACGGGAAGCGATCAGGATAAGATTTTTTCCGAGAGAGCCGGAATATCAATTCCACCAAAATTACCGGAGCTCATCATGAGCAGGTTTTTATTTTTCCAGGTTTGTTTTTCCAGGAAAGCCTGTAGCTCTTGGGCATTGGTAAATACCTGCATCGCGCTGGCAGCAAAGGCTGAACGTACATCATCCACGGATATAGCTTCCAGATTTTTATCTTTTACTTTATCAGGATTGAAGTATACGATCTGCGTCTGAGCAGCTTTCATGCTGTCTTTATACTGGGGCAGAAACTTTTTGTTAAGGCTGCTATAAGTGTGCAGTTCCAGGCAGGCCACCAGGTCGCGTGAAGGATAAAATTCTTTCATCGCTTTTACGGTTGCCTTTACTTTAGAAGGTGCGTGTGCAAAATCTTTGTATACCGTAGCCGTTGTATTGTCGAATACTTTTTGCAGTCGGCCGGAAGCGCCTTCAAAACTTGCAATCGCCTCAAAGAACTGTTCCTGAGTTATACCAATCTTCTTTAATACTTCCTTTGCTGCGCTGAGGTTCTGGAAGTTATGGTTACCGAAGATCTTGATGGGTGTACGTTCCTTGCCGTTGGTAAGGAAGAAGTGGCCGTTGTTATCCGAAGCGTGTGAATGACTCTTATAGGTGATCTCCTGTACATCGGTGCGCTCTTTTTTACCGATCATCAGCGCCATCGAATCCTGCTCGCAGTATATCAGAATTCCTCCTTTCGGAGTCTGGTCTGCAAACAGATCGAACTGGCGTACATACTCTTCTTCCGAAGGAAATACATTTACGTGATCCCACGCTATACCCGTAATAACACCAACGTGATGTTGATACTTGAGGAATTTAGGAGTAGGATCAAGTGCTGAACATAAATATTCATCACCTTCAATAATAATGATGGGAGCGCTGGAAAGTCTTACGGTATTTTCTATACCCGGCACTTTCGCTCCGATAACATAATCAAACTTACGCTTGAAGTAATTGAGTACGTGAATGATAATAGCCGTGGTAGTAGTTTTACCATGACTGCCCGAAATCACAATGCGTTGTTTATCACGCGACTGTTCGTAGATATACTCCGGGAAAGACAAGATCTTAAGTCCAAGTTGTTGGGCTTTAAGTAATTCAGGGTTGTCTTTCCGCGCGTGCATGCCGAGCACGACTACATCCAGCGAAGATGTTATTAACTCCGGAAACCAACCGTCTTTCTCAGGAAGTAATCCATGTTTAGTTAAAGTTGAACGTGAAGGCTCGAAGATCTCATCGTCAGACCCGCTTACATCATGACCGGCCTCCTTCAAAGCAATGGCCAGGTTGTGCATAACACTTCCTCCAATCGCTATAAAATGTACTCTTTGCTTTTGCATCTGGAAATCATGAATTCCGGTTTTAAAATAAAGGAAAATGTTTGTTCTTTAAAAATCCAATTGATCAACGCCCTCTTTGTGACCGCTATATATAACTATTTTTTTTGATCAGTATCACACACACGGGCACAATAAACTTGTTACTTGTACACAATTAAATTGTTAGTACTTTGTTAATAGTTTGTGTAGATAGTGAATGCGAAGGGTTGTACGTTTGTCGCCCTTAAACAAAAAACACGTACAACAACCACTGTATGGAGCAAGGAAGATCAACGTCCCTGAGGCTGGGTAGCAAGGCCAACAAATTATTACCGAGAGACATCTCGGAAAGTTTAGGAAAGTTACCGCCTCAGGCACTTGATCTGGAAGAAACCGTACTGGGTGCACTCATGCTCGAGAAGAATGCACTCAATGCCGTGGTGGAATTTCTCAAGCCGGAACATTTCTACAAGGATGCACATAAAGAAATTTATGCAGCCATCATCGAGTTGTTCAAAGCATCCGAGCCTGTGGATATGCGTACCGTTGTACACCAGCTCCGGAAGAAAGGTAAACTTGAGATCCTGGAGGGTAACGGTGCATACTATATCGCAGAGCTTACCTCCAAAGTAAGTTCGGCTGCCAACGTAGAGTATCACGCACGTGTTATTGTCGAGATGGCGATCAAGCGCGAACTGATCCAGATCGCTTCACAGATCCAGCACGATGCTTACGAAGACACAACCGATGTATTCCAATTACTCGATAAGACGGAGCAATCTGTTTTCGAAATCTCCGAGTCGAACCTGAAGAAGAACTACGACAACATGCGAAACCTGATGGCACGTGCTATACAGGAATTGCAGGTGTTGAAAGAAC
>CBIHOZ010000064.1:0-33676 GCA_966211525.1 uncultured Chitinophaga sp.
AGTTGTTTTCGTTTAATGATAAGGTAGGTGCGCAGGTATTGGAAATAATAATGCATTCAGGAAACTAGTTTTTTTCTAACGTTACTATATAATCAATGAGGTTTATCAGTTTGCCGGCTTCTTCTTCCCAGTATACGCCATACGGATCTACCGGGTAGAATTGTTTGTGGCGCATGTCATGAAGTATAGCCGCTATATTCGGGTTTTTAAAGTCGATGGGTATACAAGCGGTATAGGTGTCACATCGTTCTAGCCAGGGGATATGATTCACCATGAGTATCGGTAATTTACACCCGGTATATTCGAACAACTTGGTAGGAATACAATTTTCAGTTGACTTGTTCGGAGGATATGATATGATGCCGAAGTCGCTTTGAAAAATTTCCCGGATTATGTCGTTGTGGGGAATTAATGTGTCGCCACCAATCAGCGAAATATAGTTATGCTGTTCCGTAATGCGTCTGATTCTCTGGAGCACAGTAGTTTGCGCGCTATACCCGATGATCGTTAACCGGATTCGCGGTTCCTGAGCATGGAGTGAACGTGCAAGGTCGATGGCTTCAAATACTCCGGTACTTTCCGCAAGCGTGCCGCTAAAGAGTAAATGAATATTCTGATCGGTACTGCTCTTCTTCGGAAATTTACCAGGCGGTTTTCTCAATTTATTTTCCAAAACTATATATTTCTTTTTCAGAAAAGGCAGTTCGTGCTCGTATCCTTTTTCTGCCAGTATGAAATAGTTAACTGCCGGTGCGAGTATAATTTCCTTGAGACGGACGTAAGCTGCCAGCAACGGTCGCAGCAACTTCGGGTATGCGTTGGTGTAGCGTATATTTCGGTAATAATTTTCCTGCAGGTCGTACAGTACATTGCAGCGCGTAAAGAGCTTTACCAGCATGGCTACGAGCAGGAGTTCATGGGTTGTGATGATCAGCAGATCAGGCGTGAGCTTCACCAAGTTGCCAATGAGTCGCCAGGGTTGCAACAGGCGGGCGATGCTGAGGCGCTTGAAAGATTCGGATGGATATAGCAGTATCTCTTCTGAAGATATAGCCCGCGCAGACGGATATCCGAAAATGTGCACATCAAACCTGCCGGTCTCAGCCAGACTTTGGCCGATCTTCCCATACATCCGCGTATCGTCAATGGGTTTCAGTACGGAGGCGATGACTATTCTCCTTTTTTTTCTTTCTTGCATGTCGATTTAAAAATAAGATAAATGGAATTGAAACAACTCATTGAAAAGACCTGGGAAGATCGTTCCCTTCTTCAATCACCTGAAATTCAGAATGCAATACGTTCGGTTGTCGATAAACTTGACAAAGGCGAGCTTCGTGTTGCAGAGCCTGTGGCGAACGGCTGGCAGGTAAATGAATGGGTAAAGAAGGCTGTAATTCTATATTTCCCGATCCAGCAGATGGAGACCATCGAAGTTGGTCCGTTCGAATTTCATGACAAAATAAAGCTCAAGCGTAATTATAAGGAACTTGGTGTGCGCGTGGTGCCGCATGCTATTGCACGTCACGGTGCCTTTTTAAGCAAAGGTGTGATCATGATGCCTTCGTATGTAAACATCGGTGCGTATGTGGATGAAGGCACGATGGTGGATACCTGGGCAACCGTGGGAAGCTGTGCGCAGATCGGAAAAAATGTTCACCTCAGCGGTGGTGTTGGTATAGGTGGTGTGCTCGAACCTGTACAAGCTGCTCCCGTAATTGTGGAAGATAATGCCTTTATTGGGTCACGCTGTATAGTTGTGGAAGGCGTGCGTGTAGGAAAAGAAGCCGTGCTCGGTGCCAATGTGGTGCTTACAGCAAGCTCAAAGATCATTGATGTAACAGGACCGGAGCCTGTAGAATATAAAAATTATGTGCCGGAGCGTTCGGTAGTTATACCGGGCTCTTACAGCAAGAAATTCCCGGCCGGTGAATTTCAGGTGCCTTGCGCGTTGATCATTGGTAAACGCAAAGAGAGTACCGATAAAAAAACATCGTTGAATGACGCGCTGCGCGAAAATAACGTGGCAGTATAGCGAAGGCATGTCGAAGGATCTGTGCCACACAACAGGTTGGCACATCCTTTGAATTTAACATAGCATTTACGTATCGATAAACTGGTTTGCGTAAATTTGACAACGTAGTATGAAGAAGTTGGCCTTTGGAATTTTTTTGATATCGGTTCTTTCCGGGTTTATATCCGAAAAGAATGATGGGTATATGTCAGTGCGTAACGAGAGCTTTTCGCGCGGAGAAGTCATTAAGTTTAAAATGACCTATGGCATTTTCACGGTAGGGAAGGGCAGCGCGACCATTGCGCCTACATATTACAAAATGAACGATCGCCACTGCTTCAAGGTAGATGTTGAGGGAAAGACCGTGGGTATGGTGAACTGGGTAACAGATGTTGACGACAAGTGGGGTGCCTATATCGATACGGCAGCTTTGGTGCCACACCAGTTTTACCGCAGAATCCGCGAAGGCCGCTATAAAAAAGATGAGTGGACAAACTTTGATCATAGTAATAAAAAGATCGAAGTAAAAACGCTCGATAACAAGACCGGGAAATTTAAAGAACCTAAATTTTACGAGGCTCCTTCGCATGTGCGCGACATGGTAGGTGGATTTTTATACCTGCGTGTCATGGATTTCTCCAAGCTGAAAGTAAAAGATACCGTTACCATTACAGGTTTTTTTGAAGATGAATTTTACAAGTTGAAAATCATCTATCACGGTAAGCAGACTATCAAGATAAAAGCTGGTAAAGTACGTGCGCTGGTCTTTAAACCAGTTATGCCAGACAATAAACTATTCGATGGCGAGAACTCCATCACCGCCTGGTTCTCCGATGATAAGAATCGTATACCATTAAAGATCGATGCAAAGATGTTTATCGGTAGTGCAGGTGTTGAACTTACGGAGTATTCGGGGTTGAAGAATCCGCTTAATATTGTGAAATAGCCAGTCAGGGCATGGACGTGGTTATGCCTGCGCGGGCCGGTTGTACGTTGCCAGGCAAAATGTAAAAGTACTTCCAGCGTCTTGCTGACTTTCTATTGCCAGTGTGCCGCTATTTTTTTCAATGAACTCGCGGCAAAGCATCAGCCCAAGCCCGGATCCTTTTTCTCCGGCAGTGCCATACTTGGTAAAGTATTCCTTACTGAGAATTTTATTAATCTCCTTTGATGAAAGGCCTGTTCCGCTATCCCTGACAGATATATAAACGCGTTCGTCTGCTATCCTGGTCGTTACTTTAATAGTACCATTGTCAGGCGTGAATTTAATGGCGTTGCTAATCAGATTACGAAGCACAAGTTTTATCATGTCTTTGTCAGCATACACATCAGGAGATTTTGCGGGCTCTGATAGCAGGCAGATAGATTTTTTCAGGGCCTGCGGATTTAGTAAATTAATATTTTCATCAATGATGTCGGAAAGCTGAAATACAGACGGGTTTACTTGTATACCCTCCATCTGTCCTTTTGCCCAATGCAAGAGATTGTCGGTTAGCGTAGCTACATAGTTAACCCGTTCCTTAAGTTCTGGCATGAGTCGCATTCTGAATTCATCGGCAGATATATATCCCAACTCAATCATGTTGAATATTTCGCGAACCTGATGTATCGGACTGCGCATGTCATGAGAGATGATCGAAAATAATTTGTCTTTGGTATAATTGGAAACCTTAAGGACTTCGGCCTGATGTTTAACCTCTTCATTCATCGCCAGCAACTCCCGGGTTTTTTCATCAACTTCTCTTTTTAGAATTTCTTTTTGTCTGTTTACCCTTTTTGTTTTAAGGTTAATAAGCCAGTATAGCAGTGTTGTAAATACAATCACAACCAATATAAGATATACTATATAGGCCCATAATGTTCTATAAACGGGTGGCTCTATATGAAAAGCCATGCTTGCAATTCGGCTCTTGTTTCTGTAAATATTTCGGGCGCGTATCACAAATGTATAGTCGCCTTCGGGTAAATTCGTAAAGTGTGCTTCTCTGGCGCCAGACCAGGCCGACCATTCCTTATCAAAACCGATTAACTTGTATTGAAATTCATTTTTTTCAGCGTCCTCATAATACGTCACGTCAAAATTAAATAACACACTATTCCGTGTATAAGGTATGCTTGGCGTTTGATGCGTGATGCCATTGGTGTAGATAATAGAATCGGATGCTGTTGCTTTTTTAATAATGGGCTGAAGCATTTCGTGATAGTACGTTTTATGATCAAGACTATACGCTATGATCTTGCTGATGTTACCGAACCATGCTCCTCCCTGTGTAGCTAGTAAAGGTGCGTCAGAATCTGCCCAGGTGATCTTATTAAATGGTGTGCGCATAACTGAGTAAGTACCATCACTTTCCTTTGTCAGCAAGCCGGCAATCTCATTTACATGATCTCTTCCCCGAAAGTATAGCTGGCCTTCTTTTGCTTCTGCTAATGAGTAAATAGTGATACCCCGCAAAACGTTTCGGAAGCGATGATCGGGTTCAAAAATGTCTTTTGATTCATTGTAAGAATATATACCATCCTCCGTTGCAACAATAATTTTATGGTCGCTCAGTTTAAAAATTCTGTTGTTGATGCTGGAAGGCAGGTGATGGCGTGATGTATAAAATTTTATAGCACGAACGGAGTCCATCGCTTCATTTAACTGCAGCTTCCAGATTCCCTTCCCCTGATGTGAAATCCACACGTTGTCCTTATCATCTTCATGAATATACCGCGTCTCTTCTTCAAAGCCTTTTATTTTATGCTTCGTCCAAACGTTCTTGTTCTTTTTCAACAACCAGATACCTGAACTATAAGTACCCATAATGAAACAGTCGCGGTGTCTTTTAAGAGCATATAGCGACTGAGGATATTTCTGTGATATTAGTTTAACAGCTTTCTGTTGCACGATCTCATATATACCATCATCCTGCGCACTGTAAATATGATTATCTAACGTATAGATTCCCCAGGTAACTCCGGTTGCCCCGGAAATCAGTTGAAAGTGATTGTCGTCCTTTTGATAATACAGACCAGAATTTGTACCCACATAACGCTTACCTTCCAGTTCACCAAACGCCATAACAATTCCGCGAAAGCAATTTGTTTTATCATAATACGAAAGCGGAGAACTTGTCGTGATCATGCCTATAAATTCATCTGTTGTAAACCAGAGATTGTGTTGGAGATCTTCATACAAGATCCAGTGGTCCAGATTGCTGTCACCCAGCATCGCCCTGGTTATTCTATAATGAATATCACCGTTCATATTGGTAATAATGATCTCGTCATCGGTAAGAACTGAAAGTCGTCCATCGTGTAAAGGAAGGATTTTTCGTATCGGGAGATCTTTCAAAATCGCATTCAGACTTTCTGAAAGTATGGATGCTTTTGCTTTAGCGGAGTCGTTCGGATTGAAGCGCCAGATTCTATTCTTGTCATCCAACAACAGATAACTTTTTTCTTTATAAGTACTTACATCTCTGATGTTGTCATTCAGTCCCGAATAGATATAGGCTTCCGTGAGCTCATTATTTCTATGAACATACAGCGCTGATTTATTTTTTTTGAACGCATACATAGAATCTCTCAGTTGGATAAATGAGAAATCCTTTTTGTTCAGGATGTCAATTTTCCCATTTTTGTATATATAACTATGATGCTCATCACTAAAAAAAACGGATTCCCCTAAAACCTCAAGGTAAGCTATATTTTCGATACCCTGCCGTATAGACTGCTGCTGTGACGGCATTATCGATATATATTTAAAATTGCCGGAGACTGTTCTTTCGAGGTACCCCAATTCTCCCAGGGCTCCAACGTATACTTTGTTATTTTGATCTATACAAAGTGATCTGACATACTCTTTACCGGGTAATTCAAGCATCTGCCAGTGAATACCATCAAATATGAGAACTCCGTTGGTGTTTGCGAAATAAAGGATGCCTTGCTTATCCTGTGCTATATCGAAGTTTTGTATAGATGCCTGATGCGTTTCTGTTGGATATTTAACTATAAAGAGCTGTTGCCCGTTTGTTTGGTTGGCGCAAATAATAAACAGGGTAACCAGTATATAAAATCTCATCATGAAGGTAACAGACAATCTGAAACCATTTCCATAAATTAAGTTGCTCAAGTTAAATTGTGTCATCCGATTTTATCAAAGATACCCAAAGCCGTAGCCTGATAAATCGGTATAAATGATAGGCTCTGCTCCGTATTTTTACTGATAGTATTGAGGTGATAGTATCTTTGAATATATACCCTGCATATCTCGTTATATAGCCTGATCAGGATCACCCATAATGTTTGATGACCAGTAATTGACCCTGCGACAGGTATTTGATGTAAATCAATGCCGCAGCATGCTGAATGAGATGATCTTGATAATCAGAAAGTAACTACAATTACATAAAAAGTATTTCCTATAGTTTGATGATGCCGTACTATGGGATCACATATAGATTCGGTAATTCGTTTTGAAGCAGCACGCCTGACTTGTCTGTGAAGGTTTTAAAGTCACTTGCATTTGCATTGGATGGTGTCGGTATATAGTATTTATCGTTAGAGTTACCCCAGAACATTACAAAGGCAAGTTCAACATCATTGGCTGTCATCACATAGTTGATATAGTTCGAGAACCAGCCATTTATGGGTGGGGTTGATGAGGTTACTTCATAACCTGTTTCGGTTAGCGCTGCTACTTTCCCCCGTAACTTGGCCATATCTGAAATTACCAGCAGTTTTTTGTTGGCGAGATTTGCGCCAGCCTGTCCCGCACCGCTACGTAGGTCCCAATAATTATCCATACCCAGTATATCTACATAGTCATCACCCGGGTAGCGGCTCAGGTATTTCGTCTCGGTATCATAACTATTGTCGGGGCCGAGAGCATAGAGTACGTTGTGTATACCTTTGGTGTCGCGCAGATATTCTACAGTAAACTTGAATATAGTCTTGTATTCTTCTTCCGTACAGAATGAAGCGCCCCACCAGAACCAGCTGCCATCGTACTCGTGAAAAGGTCTGAATATAACCGGGATCATTTTTCCATTCACATCTTTCAAACTGCCGAACACCGATGCTAACTTATCCAGTTTCTTCTTATACCATTCGTGCTTTTCACCGCCCGGTAATATACTCTTGAAGGCTTTTGCTTTTACTTCGGCAGTCATCTCACTCACATAAAAATGATCTTCAGCATAGGGCTCACGAATGTGCCATGAAAAGATATTGATCATACCAAGTGCATACGCTGCTTTTACATTGGCAATGATGGTCTGTTCCTGTTGATAAAACCAGTTACCAGCCGTTCCATCATTCTGTTTGTCGGTGATGAACATGAAGTCCGATCCAAGCAGGGCAGGGTCGCTGCCCGTTGTCTTCTTGATGTCTGACGCAGAATTATCGCCTTTGTAAAAACTGCTGAACGCATCCTGTTGGCCAACCGCGAAGCTGGTTGCAGAAAGTTTTTTCAGGTTATAAAAAAGTGCTACGGTTTCATCCGTTGCATTCGCATCAACTATATAGTTACGCACATTGGCCGGAGTTATGGCGATGGTATCGGCAGCAGTTGTAGTATCCGGTGTTTGTGTGGTGTCTTGTGTTGACTCATCACTGGAACAGCCGGTAAATGATACCGCGACACTGGCAAGAACAGATAACAATAGTTTTTTCATGAAGCGTTTCGATGTTTGCTCACCGGAAACCAAAGTCTCATGGCATCCCGTTGATCATACAAAAAACGACAATACAATTTTCCCGCACGGGATCGTTTTGTTATCGATTGCAGACATCTCAAAAGTCATTTAACATCTTAACCCATCACGCGTTATCAAAATCGACCGTGAGCGTTAATCGTTATCCGTTAGCCGTTATAAGTTAACCGTTACGTTATCCGTTAACCGTTGTCGATGTGAAGCTGCGACCACGAGTAACTTATAACTTTTAACTTATAACGGACAACGTATAACGACTCACGACCCCCATGCAACCTTTTTCTCCGTATCTTGTCTCTAACACAGATTGAACATTATAGCTTGGAGTCAACGGTATTGAATGTGCACGAAGAACTGATTGCGCGCTGCAGAGTGGGCGATCGTGAAGCTCATTATAAGCTTTACAAATTATACTCGAAGGCCATGTTCAACGTGGGCTATCGCATTACCGGCAATGAAGATGATGCCGCTGATGTACTGCAGGAAGCTTTTATCAGCGCGTTCCGTAGCCTGGAAAGCTATCGGGGCGATTCTGCTTTTGGTGCCTGGCTCAAACGTATCGTGGTGAACAAGGCGATCAACGCGCTGAACAAGCGCAAGTACGATCCTATACCCGATGACGACCGCTGGGATGTTGCCGAGGAGGAAGCACCCGTAGAGTATGGTGATGAACTAACCGTTGAACGCGTGAAGCGTGCTATATCGCAACTTCCCGATGGCTATCGAAGTGTACTCTCGCTATATTTGCTGGAAGGATACGATCACCAGGAAATCGCCGAGATCATGGGTATAACCGAATCAACATCCAAGTCACAGTTAAACCGCGCCAAAGCCAAACTCCGCGAGTCACTGGAAACCATGGGCGTAAACATAAAACATTAACGAACACACCTACACACATAAACACCTAAACACGAAGAAACATGAAGATCGAAGATTTTGTAAAACAGAACCGAAGCGCGTTCGATGACAAAGAGCCTTCTGACAAGATCTGGAAGAATGTAGAAGCCTCTGTAGGCTTACAACGGGGTGGCTGGTGGAACTCGCTCACGTTGTGGCGTGCCGCAGCCGTGGTGTTCATGGTGCTGTCGGTATATATGTATGTGCAGCGGGGAGGAGCGAAGCAACCACGCGGATCTGAAATGGCGCTGAAAGAATTTAAGGACGTAGAAGCATTTTATGTAGAACAGATCTCCGAGAAAGTTGAGATGATCGATGAGTTCCAGAAGAACGAAGGACTCAACAGTTTTACGCAAGACTTCCAGCAACTCGAAGCGATGTATATGGTGTTGAAGGAAGAGATGCATGCTCGTCCTAGTCAAAAAGTAAAGGACGCGTTGGTGCTGAATTTACTGGTGCGTATTGATCTACTCAACCAACAACTACATGCGTTGGAGAAAGGGTATAAATCTCACAGTGATAAAGAAAAGGAAGAAGCGAATATCTGATCGCTATAGTTAGTTCCAAACATCTGCTGTAGAGAGCTCGAACTGTTCTTTTGCAGAGTCAAGAATTTTTCCGTCTTCGCATTTTAAAACACGCGCAGGATATTTTTTGATCAACCCGTGACTGTGTGTTGCCATAAGTATAGCTGTACCGCTTTTATTGATCTGCTGAAAAATCTTCAATATACCTTGCGATACTTCCGGATCGAGATTCCCGGTAGGTTCATCTGCCAGGAGTATAAGAGGTTCGTTGATGAGCGCACGCGCTATAACAACACGCTGTTGTTCACCACCCGAAAGCTGATGTGGCATTTTCTTTTCGATTGAACCAAGACCAACGTTCATCAGTACTTCGTTCATTCTCGCTTTCATCTTGGTGCTGTCTTTCCAGCCGGTGGCTTTCATTACGAAGATCAGGTTTTCAGCAACGGTGCGATCGTTCAGCAACTGAAAATCCTGGAAGATGATGCCGAGCTTTCTTCTCAGCAACGGTATCTGCGATGGTCTTATACCGCGGATGTTGAAGCCAGCTACATGTATATTGCCAAGTCTCAGCAAGAGATCAGCATATAGCGTTTTGAGTAACGATGATTTTCCGGAACCGGTGCGACCAACAAGATATACAAATTCACCTTTGTCAATGGTGAAATTCAGATCACTCAATATCGTGTTCTGATCCTGAAAGATACTGGCGTCCTGAACGCTTACAACCGGTTCGTTTGAAAACATACTATCGCTTTAAAAAATGAAAGGTTCAAAGTTCAACGTTAAACTTAATCATTTCAACATTAAACCTTGAACCTTTTAGCCTTGAACGGACAAAATTATCCGTTTACTTTCTTATGGTCAGCCAGGAATTTCTCCAGACCGCTGTCAGTAAGCGGGTGCTTTAACAAAGCCGTGATTACGTTCAGAGGACAAGTAACAACATCAGAGCCAATCTCTGCACACTGAATCAGGTGCATGGTGTGGCGAACAGATGCCGCAAGAATTTCAGTATCGTAAGCGTAGTTGTCGTAGATCAGTCTGATCTGTGAAATCAGTTCAAGGCCATCCTGAGATATATCATCAAGGCGACCGATGAAAGGAGATACGTAGCTCGCACCTGCTTTGGCAGCCAATATAGCCTGACCAGCCGAGAACACGAGTGTACAGTTTGTACGTATACCTTCACTTGTAAATTTCTTGATCGCTTTAACACCGTCTTTAATCATCGGCACCTTCACAACGATTTTGTCATCGATCTTGGCAAGTTCTTTACCTTCTTTAATGATCGCGTCAAAATCAGTAGCAATTACTTCAGCACTTACGTTGTTGTCAACGATATCGCAGATTGCTTTGTAGTGTGCTTTGATATTTTCTAATCCTTTGATTCCTTCTTTCGCCATCAGCGATGGGTTGGTCGTTACACCATCCAGTACACCAAGGTCGTAAGCTTCTTTAATTTCGTTCAGGTTAGCGGTGTCGATGAAAAATTTCATGTTTGTGTTGAGTTTTATTCGGTTTGTTTGAGGATGTCCGTTTAGAGAAGGAATTTAAACCAAGAATGGTTCATGTGAGTTGATTTCTGAATACTAAAACGCATCTGAAAATCTTCAGAAAAAAAATAGCAAGCCGAACATCGCACCGCTACAACCGCCTACCCTTGCTACCTTCCGATCCTGGGGGAGTTCAGCAGGAGCTGGTCGTGCCGGCTTGCCGGGGGGCAAAGATAGAAGATATTTACAATTGACGATGTGGTTGCTGAATTTTTTACGCTTAAAGTTTAACACTCAGCACAATAAAATTTTCTACGTAGAAGTATAGATCGCTATACGGCTTTTAATTTTCCCTGCGACACGGCCATCCAGTTGCAGAGATTATATAGCAGGCGCGCACCTACGTTGGCATCCCAATCGGTGGGGCCCGGTGCAACTTCACTCAGATCGAAGCCTATAATTTTCTTTCCCGACTGCGCTACTTTTTTTATCAGATATACCGCTTCCTGAAATTCAAGTCCGCCGGCTACAGGTGTGCCGGTGCTCGGACAAAGCTTCGGGTCAAGTCCATCAATATCAAAACTGATATATACATTTTTCGGAAGCTCTTTTATTATAGAAGCACAAAGCGAATCCCACGTCTCGCCACGGTAACGCCAGTCTTTCAGATCTTCATCAAAGAAAGTTGTTACGCGTCCGTTAGACTTTTTGATCACCTCTTGTTCTTCTTCGCAGAAGTCGCGTATACCAACCTGCACTAATTTACTCACGGCTGGCAACTTCAAGGCATTATACATGATGGACGCATGTGAATATGTAAAGCCTTCGTATGCTTTGCGCAGATCGGCATGCGCATCAATCTGCAGTATACCGAACTGGTTATACTTCTCGCTGAGCGCGCGCATAAAACCCAACGGTGTGCTGTGATCGCCTCCCAGCAACCCAACCATTTTTGCATCGCGCAGGTAACGTTGTGTTGCCGACTTTACATATATATTCAGGCTTTCGGTGGCTTCATTTATCTTACCGATCAGCGGATCATTCGCCAATATAGCTTCACCGCTTTCAACCCGTTTGATGTGCTGTGCCGAAAGCTCGCGCAGCAGTTTACTTTCTTCCAGTAAATTCTCCGGTATCTTCGAAAGACTCACACCCAACTTCCATGCATCGGGTATATTTTTAACATATACATCTACCTGCGAAGAAGCGTCAAGCACTGCAGACGGACCGAGTGCCGTGCCGGTGTGATACGATACGGTAACTTCCCACGGAACGGGTACAATTACCAGCTCGGAAGTTTCAGGTGTAAAAGGAAGTCCGAACAGATTGCCGTGTATACCGGGACCGTTCGGATCAAAATTTTGAATGAGTTGGTCTTTAGTCATTACAGATTTTGCCGGGCGAGTTTTCTACAAACTCATCTTTACTTCATAATCATACCATGCTATACGCGATGCAATATTAAGGTGTTAACATTTCCGGTGTGATATAATTTTCAAGTTCGCCATTGCCCTGACTTACTTCTTTCCACGATTGAATGTTGAACTTGATCATCGCCATACCGGCCGGCACCATGTCGCCCACTTCGGCACCGGTGAGATATTCAGCGAGGTACGTAACTACCGGGTTATGCGCAACACACAGTACGTGGTGAAGATGATCTTCGAGTTGTGTTAAAAACTGGAAGAAGGTGCGGGTGGAGGCTTCGTATAAATCTTCCTGCAGACTGATTTTCTCGATGTCTGTTTTCAACGCATCGGCTATCATGCTGGCCGTCATGCGGGCACGTTCGGCCGTGCTGGTCATGATAACATCCGGCATAATCTGTTGTTGAAGCAGATAATTACCTACAAGCAGAGCCTGCTTCACTCCGGTAGAGGTTAATTCGCGGCCAAAATCATTTTGATTGACCTGTTTCTCAGCACTTTGTGCGTGACGAACCAAATATAAATAGCGTGGCATACTCAATAATTTTCTGACTGGTGTTAAGGTTGCTGGACGTCAATATTAACACGTGAAATTTGATTTTTTAAAAATTTCCAGATATTTGACCTTTTCGAAACGTTTATCGGCATGTCAAAAAATCTAGTAATTGTAGAGTCACCAGCGAAGGCGAAAACCATTGAAGGCTACCTGGGAAAGGATTTCAAGGTGGCTTCCAGCATGGGACACATCCGCGATTTGCCCAAAGGTGGCGATGCGATTGATGTAGAAAATGGCTTTGAGCCGACTTATGAAGTCAGTCCGGATAAGAAGGACGTTATTCAGAAACTTAAAAAACTTGCCGAGGATGCCGAAATGGTATACCTCGCAAGCGATGAAGACCGCGAGGGAGAAGCTATATCGTGGCACTTGAAAGAGGTGCTGGATCTGAACGATAAAAAAACGCGAAGAATTGTTTTCACGGAAATTACCAAGAACGCAATCATCAACGCACTGCAAAGCCCGCGCGGTATAGATATAGACCTGGTGAATGCACAGCAGGCGAGACGTGTACTCGATCGCCTCGTGGGTTACGAACTTTCTCCTATACTCTGGAAGAAAATCAAAACCGGTTTGTCTGCCGGACGCGTGCAGAGTGTAGCCGTGCGACTTATCGTTGAACGCGAACGCGAGATCAGCGAGTTCAAAGCTAAATCTGCGTATCGTGTTACGGCCGAGTTCACGCTTGATAAAGGAAAGACACTCGTTGCCGAACTCTCGGAGAGATTTGAGACAGAAGAAGAAGCGCTCAAGTTTCTCGAGTCGTGCAAGGGAGCAAAATATACTATAAAAGATCTGCAGACTAAGCCGTCCAAGCGATCACCGGCACCTCCGTTTACAACGTCAACCTTGCAACAGGAAGCTTCGCGCAAGCTGGGCTTCTCGGTTATACAAACCATGATGGTGGCGCAGAAACTATACGAAGCCGGTAAGATAAGCTATATGCGTACGGACTCTGTGAACTTATCAGACGAAGCACGCAACGGTGCGATGCGACAAATTCAATCGGCATTCGGTAAAGAGTTTGTTCAGCCGCGTCAGTTCAAAACAAAATCATCGTCAGCTCAAGAGGCTCACGAAGCGATTCGTCCTACGGATTTTTCGGTGAGCGATCCGGGTATGGATCGTAACGCACTGCGTTTATACGATCTCATCTGGAAGCGTGCTATCGCTTCGCAGATGGCGGATGCTGAACTGGAAAAGACAACGGCTACTATAGGTATATCTACCAATCCACGTACGTTGATTGCAACCGGTGAGGTTGTGAAGTTCGAAGGATTCTTGAAAGTATATATGGAATCTGGCGATGATGAGGACGAGGAGGAGAACAGCAAAGTGTTGCCGCCACTCACTATAGGACAAGACCTTAAACTGGATGAGTTGATGGCGAAGCAGGTATTTACCCGCCACGCGCCAAGATATACCGAAGCGAGTCTTGTTAAGAAACTCGAAGAGCTCGGTATAGGCCGACCATCTACATACGCACCAACCATTACTACGGTGCAGAAGCGTGGCTATGTAGTGAAAGAAATTCGCGAAGGTGTAGAGCGTAAATACAATGTGTTTACCCTCAAGAATGATAACATCGCGAAAGCAGTAGAAACTGAAATTACCGGTGCAGAGAAAAATAAACTCTTCCCGACCAATACTGCGATGGTGGTCACTGACTTCCTCGTAGAACACTTTCCGGATGTAACGGACTTCTCCTTTACTTCTGAAATTGAACAGGAGTTTGATGAGATCGCGAGTGGTAAACTCGACTGGAAGAAGATGATCGATAACTTCTATCAGCCTTTCCATAAGAAAGTATCTTCTACGGAAAAGATAGAACGTTCATCGGTTGGTAAGAGTCGCGAGCTGGGTGTTGATGAGAAGACCGGTAAAACGGTATATGCGAAGCTCGGTAAATTCGGAGCGTATGTGCAGATAGGAGAGAACCCTGATGATTCAGGAGGTGAGAAGCCTAAATTTGCAAGTCTTCGTCCGGGACAGTTCATCGAGAACATTACGATGGAAGATGCGATGGAGCTCTTCAAGATGCCGCGTGATTTAGGACAATTCGAAGAGAAACCTGTAGTAGTAAATATAGGTCGCTTCGGTCCGTATGTATTGCACGACAAGAAATTTGTATCGATACCGAAAGACAATGATCCATACGCGATAGAACTAAGCAAAGCCATTGAGCTGATCGAGAACAAGCGCGTATCAGACGCAAACAAACTGATCAAAGCGTTTGATGAGAACCCGGATATCCAGATTCTCAACGGACGTTTCGGCCCCTATATCAAAGCTGGTAAAAAGAATGTGAAGATCCCGAAAGGTAAAGATCCGAAGGAGCTTACACTTCAGGAATGTATCACACTCGCAGATGCTACACCAGAGAAGAAGGGAAGATTCGGCAGAAGCGCTCCGGCCAAAACCGAAGCTGCACCAGCCGCGAAGAAAGCACCACCGAAGAAAACTGCTGCAAAAAAAGTAGCCAAGAAAGCAGCACCGAAGAAGGCTGCGAAGAAGAAGAAGTAGCGTTTGTCCGTTAATCGTTATAAGTTATACGTGAATGGATGCGGGTATATATACCGAGTTGTTCACGAATAGCGAAATAAATCCTTGGCACAAAGGCCACAAAGAAGGCGCGAAGTTTCACAAAGTATATATTTTCTCTGTGTAACTCTGTGTCTCCTTCGTGGCCTTTGTGTTTCTGGATTTTCTACTAACGAGAGTGTTACGTGAGATCAATAACTACACACAAAAATACGTTGCTTCACAAATCGGTGTAGATCAAAGTACATATTCCAAGATCGAACGGAATCCGCGCGTTTTGAAAGCTGAGCAAGTTGAAAAGTTGGCGCAATTATATGATGTAGGAGTAGCGGATATACTTGCGCCAAGCGTCTCCATATCATTCGAAAATACTCAGAAGGGTTACGGCTATATTAATAATCTTAATGAAGAATTTCAGCCTGAAGCTTTTGAGAAGATCATTGCTGCAAAGGACGATCAGATAAGCGATTTGAAAATTCAAATTAAAAACCTGTTGAATCAAATTGACAATCTGAATAATCAAAACAGCAAATTGCTGGCATTGTTGGCAGAGAAGCGTTAATTTTTGTTACTGTATATAAAGTTCAAGTATGTCAAACCTGAGAGTATTACGGGAAATCAATAACTACACACAAGAATACGTTGCTTCACAAATCGGTGTAGATCAAAGTACATATTCCAAGATCGAACGGAATCCTAAAATCATTAAAGGCGAGCAAGCTGAGAAGTTAGCAGAATTGTATGATGTTGGAGTAGGAGATATACTCTCACCGGGAGTTACAATTTCATTCTCGAATAGTACTTTTTCTGATAAAGGCTATGTGCACAACTTGCATGAAGAGATTCATAATGCCGCGCTGGAGAAAGTTATAGCTGCAAAAGACGGTGAAATAAAAACGCTAAAAGAAGAACTCGATTACTTGAGAAAGCAAAACAATCAGCTATTGGCACTGTTGGGAGAGAAGCGATAGCATATCACTATATATGTGATGTTGCAGGCCACTACAGATAACGGATAACTTTTAACGGATAACGATTCTAAAATCCACTTACGCAAAGGTCCACAAAGAAGACACGAAGTTTCACAAAGTATATATTTCTCTGTGTAACTCTGTGCCTTCTTTGTGAGCTTTGTGTTTCTGGATTTCAATTGAAAAATAACGTATAACGTATAACGATTAACGGCAACCCCTAACCCCAACTATATGCGTACCCTAATTCTGACAGCACTCATTGCCCTCACCCTTACAATCACCACCCACGCTCAAGACGAAAAAGCGGTGCGTACAGCCACCGATGAATTCATGACTGCCATGAAAAATTGGGAAGACCTTGAGTCCTATATATCAACTGCCTTCATGGAGACGGCTGGTAATAAAAAAGTAAATATGTTCATGGTAGATAAATACCAGATTGTGAAAGTCGATAAAACACTCGCTACTGTGGACATCGATCACGGCAAAGGAAAATTCTGCACCCGCCTCGTCCTGGAGTTTGTAACCGATAAGTCAGACGGAAAAGTAAGAATCAAACCGGCCGATTTTACAGCCGACAGTAAAATGATAGATCCGTGGAGGACGAAGGAGAAGCTTTGCGAGAAGTAGTGCGAAGTATACGGCTATATTTCTAAATCCATTACACGAAGTCACACAAAGAAGGCGCAAAGGTTCACAAAGTATATATATCCTCCGTGTAACTCTGTGCCTTCTTTGTGGACTTTGTGGTTCTGGATTTAAATTAGTTTCTCATTCGTGTCTGTTTATTCATCACTTGTCCTATATATCACAGCTTCAATTTTCTCTGGCTTCCAATTTCTTAGCTCGTCAATTTCATGAGGGTTGTTGCATTCAATAAGTAAGCCTGTGTTTACACGATCAGGTTGCGACTTCCTTATTCCTTCTATTCCAATGATTCTTCTTTGTCTCAAAGTGCCAAATGCAGTAAACTCAATTGTATCGCCTGCTGAAATTGTTCCCTCGCTGATGTAACCAGCAAAGACAATTCCGCGACCAGTCAATTTGAAGGTGTCAGCAATTGAATATTTAGCTATAACGCTACTTGTTACGATTGATATATATTTAATAGCAACGCTCTCGGCTTTTTTTCTGGATACTTCTCCTCCTGGAAATCGTTCGTTATATTCGTTAGAACTATCAATTGTTATCTCATCTCGCTGCATGTCATAAACAGCCCACCACCAATGATCTCCATTCATTGATTCCGCTCGTAACATAAGGCCTCCCCACTTGGCAGTACAATCATCCGTGAGATCGCCAGTCCACTGAATAGGCTCACTTGATAGCAGCTTCCGTTCTTCTCTTGTCATATATTGCCCCAGAATTACTTGATCGTAATTGTACTGCTTGTCATTTGGAAAGTATCCACTGGTATCCGGGTAAACTAGTTGTATATATTTATAGTTCTCACCTTTATAAAATCGAATGCTTGAAAGAACGTGGCCTGTTAGTTTGTCTATCGGTACTTCAATCAAATATACCGGGAACCTGTCAGTGAGATCGTCTATTTTTATATCCAACGGAACCCCGTTCATATTTTTGAATTTGTTCACATAATTCTGGATAAGTTCGTGCGAGAGGTTTTGAGGTAAAGACGAAATGAAAATCTCCGGTATACCAAAGTTCTTGTAAATGCCTGTCGAGTAACAAAATGAAGGTGTGTTATCAGCAAACACAAAAGTAGAGTGATAGCCGTACTTAACTATATTCTCATCAATCTGTTTATGATATTGTTTGATTTGTTCGTCAGTCATTCTATATTTTTCTTATATATATCCGTGCTTAGAACTTAATCGAAATCTCCAGATGTCCACCAAGTCCTTCGGTGATAATTCTTTGAAGCGTGGAGAAGCGAACGTCCTTTAGATCTTTCTCAAGTTTTGAAATATAGGATTTATTGGTGCCAGACAGTTCAGCAACTTGTTCCTGAGTGAGTCCTCTTTCTTGTCTTGCTTGTTGAATAAGGACTCCGAGCTTGAACGCTTCGTAGTCTGTTTCAAACTTGTCTCTTTTTCGGGTACCTTTTTTACCAACCTTTTTGTCGATAAATTCATTGAGGGGTGTTAAGCTTTTTTTCTTCATAGGAGGCAACGTTTTTGATTCACGCAACAAAGATAATAAAAGTAGTCCGATCGGACAACATTGCTCTCAATAACTAAACACCATCACAACGCCTTGCCTACACTCATTCGGTTACCCGTATACCCCGTAGAGGGTATTTTTTAGGTTAATTACTCCCGCGGCTTTGATTTCTTGCGGTGCTACATTCATATTTGTGCACTATTTAAAATCAATATAAATAATAGCAATGCCGATCGACCTCAAACGGGTTAGTGGAATGCTATTGTCCTAACTGTAAGCTTTATGCAACGTAAGTATTTACTCTTTCTCTTCCTGATGATCAGCGCCAGCCTCATGGCTCAGAACAAAGGTTCTGTTAAAGGCGTGGTGAAATCGTCTGACGGACAACCTGCTCCTCATGTTAACGTGATCCTGAAAGGCACCAGCAGAGGAACCACCGCCAACAATAAAGGCGAGTATGAAATAAAGAATGTCGATGCCGGTAATTATACTTTACAAGTGTCCTTTTTAGGACTGCAGACTTCTGAAACTCCTGTAGAAATAAAGGCTGGTGAGACAACGGTTGTTGATGAAATTACTTTGAGTGAGAACTCGCAGCAGTTGGACGAGATTGTTATCAGTGGTTATAAAACCAATGAGTTCGATCGCAGACAAAGTGATTATGTAGCGAAGCTTCCGCTGAAGAATATAGAGAACCCACAGGTATATAATACCATCAGCTCGGAGCTTCTCAAAGACCAGGTGGTTACAAGCTTTAACGATGCTCTTAAAAATGCTCCCGGTGTAAGCAGGCTATGGGAATCTACCGGACGCAGTGGTGATGGTGCAGGCTATTTTTCGCTGCGCGGATTTTCAGTGCAGCCAACATTGATCAACGGTGTTCCCGGACTAACCAACGGTGGACTTGATGTAGCCAACATTGAAACCATCGAGATCATGAAAGGCCCTTCAGGAACACTATATGGAAGCAGTCTCATTTCGTACGGTGGTCTTATCAACATCGTAACCAAAAAACCTACCTTCAGTAAATTTGGCGGAGAGATCGCTTATACTACCGGCAGCTTTGGCTTAAACAGAATTACTGCCGATGTTAATGCTCCACTTAGCAAAGAGAAGAAGATAGCGTTGCGTATCAACACTGCGTATCACAATGAAAATAGTTTCCAGGATGCAGGCTTTAAGAAAGCAATTTTCTTTGCGCCATCTTTAGCCTATGAAGTAAATGAAAGACTTTCGTTCCTCGTGAACACCGAGTTCCTGAGCTCTGAAAGCACCAACCAAACAATGCTGTTCCTCGACAGAGGTGCTCCGCTTACGGCAGCAAATCTTGATGAGTTGAACTATGATCACGAGCGTTCCTATACCAGCAACGATTTGTCTATGAAAAATCCAACGTTTAGCCTACAGGCCCAGATGAACTACAAGTTGTCTGACAAGTGGAGATCACAGACTGTATTGTCAAGAAGCTCTGCTAAATCGGATGGATACTATTCCTATATTTATGAATCAACACGATTCTATCCGATCAGCGAAGGGAGTGTATTCGGCCGTTACCTCAGCAAGCAAAACTCTACTACACTCACTACAGATATACAACAGAACTTCATTGGCGATTTCACCATCGGCAATCTGCGTAACCGCGTAGTGGCTGGTCTTGATTACTACGCTAACACTGCGCAGAATAATGACACGGGTTATATAGGCAATGGTTCAATCTATATTGGTAATGCAAGTATAGAAGAAGTGAACCAGGTTGTTTTCGGAATTACGGACCCTGAGCAATACGAGACCGATGGCGACAATGGCCAGCTGTCACGTGCCGCTACCGATGCTCTTCTGGCGAATGCAGGTTCCAACAACACCACTGCAAAACAGGAAGTATATAGCGCGTATGTTTCTGACGTGTTGAACATCACACCAACCTTGTCAACAATGGTGAGCTTGCGTGTCGATCATTTTGTAAACAAGGATAACGAAGAAAGCAACCAGACAGCGTTGTCTCCGAAATTTGGTATAGTATATCAGCCGCTGAAAGATCAGCTTTCGATCTTTGCAAACTATATGAACGGTTTCAGCAACGTAGCACCACGCACTGAAGGCGCAGGCAGTGATATTGCCGTGAGATCGTTTGATCCTGAGCAAGCCAACCAATGGGAAGCCGGTGTTAAAACGGATCTGTTAGATGGTAAAGTAAGCGCTACACTGAGCTATTATGATATCCAGGTGTCCAATGTGGTTCGTCAGGATCCAACCCGCGTAAACTATTATGTACAGGATGGCGAAAACTATAGCAAGGGCGTTGAGTTCAGTATGATTACCGCTCCGCTTCCGGGATTGAATGTGATAGCAGGCTATAGCTATAACGACAGCAAGATAACCAAGACTGACAGCGAAGACTATATAGGCAGAAGACCAGAGAGTGCCGGTGCACAACACATGGGTAACCTTTGGATAAGTTACCGTCTGCGTGAAGGTGCGCTGCAGGGATTGGGCTTTGCAGTAGGTGGAAATTACTCAAGCGAGTACGCTATATTGGATCGTGCTACTACCGGTACATTCAAACTTCCTTCGTATACACTGTTGAATGCAGCGCTTTCGTATAGCACGGATGCATTCCGTATAGCTTTTAAACTTGATAACCTTACGGATAAGGAATACTATACCGGTTGGTCTACCATCAACCCGCAGAAACCCAGAAGCTTTACAACAAGCCTGAGCTTCCGCTTCTAAAATATATTCTGTGTTGGAGATTTTCGGTTAGCTGTTACTTCGGTAATGGTTAACCGATTTTTTTTGTGGTTGAGAAATTAAGCTGTTGCACAGAGGTTCACAAAGGAGGCACAGAGTTTCACAAAGTTTTTACTCTGTGTTACTTGGTGTCTTCTTGGTGTTCTTTGTGCCATTGGATTTTAAACCGTTAAAGTAGTAGATTTGAAGATATAGCTTTAACATGAAAAAATTAGTAGTCCTCAGCGGTGCCGGTATCAGTGCAGAGAGTGGTATACCTACCTTTCGAGATTCGAATGGTTTGTGGGAGGGATTTCGCGTGGAGGACGTTGCATCTCCGGAAGGATGGCTGAGAGATCCTGAACTCGTTCTCGACTTCTATAATGAACGCAGAAAAAAGGCGCTTGAGGTAAAGCCCAATCGCGGCCATGAAATACTTGCTGAACTTGAAAAGCACTTCGATGTTACCATCGTAACGCAGAACGTTGATAATCTCCACGAACGTGCCGGCTCCTCGAAAGTTATACACTTGCACGGAAGTCTGTTTGAATCGCGCAGTACAAAAGATGAGCGCCTCGTATATCCTATAGATGGGTGGGAACTGAAGATAGGGGACAAGTGTGAAATAGGATCACAGCTTCGTCCGAATATAGTATGGTTTGGTGAGATGGTTCCGTTGATGGAAGTTGCAATTCATCACGCACGGTATGCAGATATATTTATAGTGGTTGGCACTTCAATGGTAGTATATCCTGCGGCTGGTTTGATAAACTACGTTCCAGACGAATCATTAAAATACGTAGTAGATCCGAAAAAGCCAGAGATAGGAATAGGTATACCTACTTTAAGGATGATCGCTGATAAAGCCAGCACAGGCATGGAAACTGTAAAGCGCGAATTGCTCGAACTTATTTCTTAGCCGAAAGGTCTTCCAGAAATTTCTTGAACTCTTCCGTATCGTAATTGGCAGTGCCTACTTTTTTGGAGGCAACTTTACCATCCGGAGTAATTACAAAAGTCGTAGGGATCGAAGGTACATTCAGCAGCTCCGGTAAAGCTCCTGCAGGTATATATACCGGGAAGCTGTGTTTTTTATCGGCTACAAATTTCTCAACCTTCTCTTTGTCTTCGGCACGATCCAGCGACAGCATTACGAAAGCGATCTTGTCGTGATCTACTTTGTCGTATAGCTTTTGTATGCTCGGCATTTCAATGCGGCACGGTCCGCACCACGTTGCCCACAAGTTGAGGAAGATGGTTTTTCCTTTGAATTGATTCATATCAACCTTGTTGTTTTCAAGGTCGGTGAGGGTAAAATTATAGTCGAAACTTTTTGTCACCAGCGGAGCTTCAGGTTCCGCATCCATTACACCCGTGCTGATGATAGCGGCACCGGTGATCGATGAAATACCCGCCAGAATTCCCGTATAACGCAGCACCAGCACAAATACAGCGATGGTCACCCAAGGTTTTATAACCCTTACAACGGAGGCTATACGCGGATTTTGAAACAGTTTTTTCATGACGATCAGTTTTACTTTTTAAAAGTGTGGAAAATCTGAAACGACTTGCTGTAAAACGTCTGTGCTCAGCCTTTTCTGCTATAAAGATACTAACTCACATCAATATGTTAGGGTTACTTTTGTTCCCTCTTTTTTAATTAATTTCGTAAGTTAATCTACCGTCCCTACCCATGATTAGAGTTGGTTTTATCAAGATTGTGGCCCTTATGCTGCTTCTGTCGTCTGCTGCATACGCGCAGAAGGTAAAGTATAAGGATATTTTCGGACTGCTTAAAACGAAGCAATACGAAGCTGCTGAACCCTTCCTGCGAAAATATCTCAAAGAGAACGAAGACAATCCGAACGCTTTCCTCTACATGGGGATCATTGCGCATGAAAAATCTGTGAAGGAAGACATTCTGAGAAATACTGAGAAGACCGTTTCACAAATGGATACGGCTATATATTTCTACACGAAAGCCTATCAGACTATCACCGAAAAAGAACTGAAACGCAACGATGAGTATTACGAACTCTACAACCGCAGAGATCTGCGCACCGGTGAGTTTGGTGTAAAGTTGTCGGATGTACAGTTTGATATTCAGAAGAAACTCGAAGGACTCCGAGAGCGTATCGACCGACTCAAAATGGTAAAGCATTACTTTGTACTGGCGGAAGACTTGTACAAGAAATCAAACGCACTATATATTACGCTTCAGAAAGCATATCCGGGTGAAAAGGAATTTTACCTGCGGGCTGATGATAAACTTTTGAAGTCGCTTGCAGCACTCGCACTGCGTTACGATTCTGCGGTAAAAGCTTTTGATAACTACAAAGGCGGTCTTGCTACATTAGGTAAGGTGGGCTATAACCAGGTAATGGTGCCGCGCGAGATAACAGATTTCAAGAATGAAGGAACGGCTGCTGCTGACTTCTACAAGAACGAACTCGAGGTGTGGGACTATCGTAAGTTTGCTGATAAATCAAAATCGATCATCGAGAAAGAGATCCTGCCGATGAATAAACATTTAGTGGAGTATGATATCGAGATCAACAAGCTGCGCGATAAGCTTGCGAAAGATTCTGTCTCGGTACGTAGCGATCTTACAGCACTGATCGATAAGTTACTGATGGCGCAACTGAAGAAGTTTGATAAAGATCCGCTGCCTATGGAAGTGTTTAGTCTGAAGATGGCAGAGCTGGAGTATAGATCAACGCTTATCGAACACAAAAAACAAAGCGACTCAACCAATGTACATCAGCAGGTAGAGCGTACCACGCGTGAGTTACGCTACTTGTCCAAACTCGACAGTATAGCTGCGAAGCTTTCCAGTGAAAATATAGAAGCCAAAGCGGAAGACTATGCATACTTCATTACCAATACGTATAATAATTCTATCGTGTTGAAGAGCTATGTAAGTACCTTAAAAGATTTCGCTGAACGTGAGAAGAAGCAGCTCGATAAAAAACTGACCAGACGCAACGAAGCATTACGCTGGCTGGTGCAGTTGCCGGATTCCATTCCGTTGTTTGCTGATGCGAAACGTTCGAAGTTCAAGCCGCTGTCGATTATTGATGAGAAATATACCGCGGGTTTATACTATAAGGATTCACTCAATGCGGAGGGATACTTTTATTCCATTACGCCAACACGGATACCGGACATCAAGATCAAATTTGCTGTAGATAAAACATGCTTCAAGCAATCCGGGTTGCCGACCGCAAAATCACTTACGTTCTCAGATGCCAACGGACAGATATACTTTGTGCTGATGTATAGCGAGAAGGCCAACAAGGAAAACAAATATACAGCAACGCTGGCCAAAATATACCGCTCTGACGGACTTGCCTGGAGCAGCAACTATCAACTCGCTTTCGTTCCGAAAGAACTTATGTTCAAGCAGGACACCGGTGAACTCACCATCAAGGCAGATGCTTTGGAGAGTGTGGTGGATAAGAATGGGAAGATGGTGATTCGTTAACAGTTATCCGTTATAAGTTAATAGTTAATCGTGAAAGACAAAATCCAATTGCACGGAGGACACAGAGAAGACGCAAAGGTGCACAAAGGATATATAGCGCTTTTTGTGTTGGATTTCTGCGAATCGTAATTAGCAGCACTATACTTATATATGTAATGTTTCTAATAACTATTAACGAATAACTTATAACGGTTAACAAAAAAGAGACTGCTCTATCAAGAGCAGTCTCTTTTTTTGGTGAGTACTAAACTACATCCTTCAGTCAGCTTCCCACTAGTTTCTTCCAGTCGGAGAAGCGCATGTCGATGCGGTTCTTTATTTTTTCGTAGTTCTCCCAGCTATCCGTTACGTGATAAATAGAAGGAAGAGTTCTTACGAGAATTTCATCGTAATCATTTCTGTAGAGGCCGCCACCATAGTAGTAGTATGTAAACATATTACCCTGGCGGTTAAAGAGTTCATACCCTAAATATCCATCCCATATCTCACTGAGAATTGTACAGGATATTTCTCTGCGTTTAAAGCGGAAAATCTGGTTGGATGCTTCGTCTTCAAAGTACTCAGAGTATAAACCGGAATCGATGATCCATCCGAGGTACATACCGATGTGTACATAGGCTTGCTCGATCGGTAGTGAGTCCGGAAAATTTCCAAGGAAGTGACTCTTTGCGTTATCGTAGATAGTCTTTTGGATATCCGCTTTTCTTTCCATATAACAATGATAATCCTGATTAAGGAGTTTAACAACAATTACTTTACTTTATATTCTAATGGAAGAACATGTAACCAACAAAGATGGCTGCAATTATTCCGGCAACATCTGCGATTAATCCTCCGGTTAATGCGTATCTTGTTTTGCGCACGCTTACAGAACCGAAATACACTGCTAATATGTAAAATGTAGTCTCCGCACAACCGCGGAAGATCGCTGCGAGGTTTGCTACAAACGAGTCTGGTCCAACACTCTTCGATACTTCGATCATCATACCGCGTGCAGCTTGTCCACTTAACGGTTTCAAAAATGCAACTGGTAATGCGCCAACAAAATCGGTGTTGATATTCATTTGCGCAAAGACCCATGCAATACCTTGAATAATATAGGTTAATGCACCTGATGTTCTGAACAAGCCGATACCTACCAGTATAGCAATGAGGAATGGAATAATCTTGATCGATGTCTCAAAGCCTTCTTTAGCGCCTTCTACAAATGTCTCAAAAAGCGGAATGCGTCTCCGGAGACCAAGCAGCAGAAACGATACTATAATAGTAATGATGATAACACTGGTGAACAAGGTTGATTGACGCTGCAACTCTTCCTGTGGTAACGATGCAAAGTAGGATACTCCCGCCCATACAATACCGCTGAGCCCCACAAGATATGCGAGCACAACAGGCTCCAGTAAATTGATACGTTGCTTGATGCTTAAGTATATAAGTCCTACAATGGTAGAGCAGAACGTAGCAATCAGCGTAGGTATAAATATACTGGTTGGATTCACAGCGCCCAGTGTAGCACGATCGGCAATGATGGACAAAGGTATAACTGTGAGTCCGGATGTATTCAACACCAGGAACATGATCTGCGCGTTAGAGGCTGTGTCTTTATTCGGATTTAATTCCTGTAACTCCTTCATGGCTTTGAGACCAAGCGGAGTTGCTGCATTGTCCAGTCCAAGAATGTTCGCGCTGAAGTTCATGATGATTGAACCGGTTGCCGGGTGATCTTTCGGAACCTCCGGGAACAAGCGCGAGAAGAAAGGGCCAACCAGTTTGGAAAGTATAGGAACGATACCGGCACGTTCACCAATCTTCATCAACCCTAACCATAACGACATAACACCGGTAAGTGCTATCGAGATTTCGAAGCCGGTCTTCGCCATATCGAAAGTTGACTGCAACATATGGGGAAACACTTCAACGTCCTGGAAAAAAATCAGTTTGACAAGTGATACAACAAACGCGATCAGGAAGAAGGAGACCCAAATGTAATTCAGAATCATAGGCGATGTAAAAAAGTAAATTTAGTATAAAGATTGGCAACTCTATACTTCTGTTGAAACCAATAATGGCGCCCTATGTAAGATGATTAATGATTAGTTGTTTATGAGGTTGAGAATATGACACGCTGCAAGACCAGCTGTCTCTGTTCGTAAGCGGCTGGGGCCGAGACTTACTTTTTTAAAACCATTTTGAAGGGCAGCGTTGAGTTCATCCGGAGAGAAATCTCCTTCGGGACCGATCAATACAACGTAATCTTTTCCGGCCGCTGCCATATTTTTTAAATGATCCGGGTTCTGCTGATCAACATACGCGATGAATTTCTGCGCGGCTTTACTGGCCAGTATATCTTTAAACGGGAGAAGGCCTTCGATGCGCGGAAGTATTGCCTTGAGTGATTGCTTCATGGCACTGATCGCCACTTTCTCAAGACGTTCTTTTTTCAGATAGGTCCGCTCGGTGTTCTCACATTCAACGATCGAGATTTTATCAACGCCCAACTCAACGGCTTTCTCTACAAACCATTCGATGCGATCAGCATTCTTCGTAGGGGAAATTGCTATATGTATAGTAAAATTCCGGGGCGGCTGCGCGATCGTTTCGGCGATGCGAAATGTACATTGCCTGTCGTCAGCTTTGGTAATGATGGCATCATAGAAGAAACCTTGTCCGTCTGTTATGCGAAGTGTATCGCCCACAGTGTGGCGAAGTACCTTCACACAATGACGCGACTCATCCGCATCGAGATAAGAAATTCCCTGGGGTATAAGCGGCTGATAAAAGAGATTCACGCGTTACGCGTATTGCTGATGAAGTTTTTCAACCAGTTGAATATAGTCTTGCATGGCCAGCTCTTTGGATTTACCCTTCAGTTCTTCCCATGCATCGTATTTCGCGATGGCTTTAAAGTCGAAGCCTCCCGGGCGCTCGCCTGATACATCGCCTTCGGTAGCTTGTTTATAGAGTGCATATAGCAGCAGCAGTTCTTCATTGGTAGGACGTCTGGTGAGCTCCTTTGAACGTGTTACTGCACTTTCGAATTGTTGCTGTAGTTCCATGTCTTGTGCGTTAATCGCGAACCGTTAATCGTTATAAGTTATTCGTTATACGGGATTACCAGTAACGATTAACTTATAACGGATAACGATTAACGTCCCCTAGCGTTTTGTTATATCAACGTATGATCTCAGTTGTGCACCGGTATATATCTGGCGCGGACGACCGATCGGCTCTTTGTTCTCGCGAAGTTCTTTCCACTGTGCGATCCAGCCCGGCATACGTCCCATAGCAAACATTACGGTGAACAGATCTGTCGGTAAACCTAATGCGCGGTAAATGATACCGGAATAGAAGTCTACGTTCGGATATAGTTTACGTTCTACGAAGTATGGATCTTTGAGCGCAGCTTCTTCAAGTTTCTGTGCAATCTCCAATACCGGATCGTTTATACCTAATTTACCAAGTACATCGTCTGCGGCTTTCTTGATGATCTTCGCGCGCGGATCGAAGTTCTTATATACACGGTGTCCGAAGCCCATGAGGCGGAACGGATCGTTCTTGTCTTTTGCTTTGTTGATCCACTTCTCCGTGTCGCCACCATCTTTCTTGATAGCTTCAAGCATCACAATAACTTCCTGGTTGGCACCACCGTGAAGCGGTCCCCACAGGGCATTGATGCCGGCAGATATAGAAGAGTATATACTTGCTTTGGATGAACCTACGATACGTACCGTTGACGTAGAGCAGTTTTGTTCGTGATCAGCGTGAAGGATCAACAACTTATCCAGTGCATCGGCAACTACCGGGTCAACTTCATACTGCTCGGCCGGAAGCGCGAACATCATTTTCAGGAAGCGGGCGCTATAGGCTAACGAGTTATCAGGATAATTTACCGGGTGACCTACAGCATTTTTATACGCCCATGCCGCGAAGGTTGGCATCTTGGCAAGTGAACGTACTATACTGAGATATACTCCTTCTGCGGAACGGTTCGGATCGAGTGACTCCGGGTAGAAGGCTGTCTGCGAACAGAACAAAGAAGCCAGTACACCCATTGGATGCGCTGTTGACGGAAAACCATCGAGTATCTTTTTCACATCCTCGTGTACGAGTGTATGTGTTTTAATGTCGTTGGAAAACTTGTCGTACTGCTGCTTGCTTGGTAACTCTCCGAATATCAAGAGGTAAGCAACTTCCAGGAAGTTAGACTTTTCAGCCAGTTCTTCAATTGAGTATCCGCGGTAACGAAGAATCCCATTGTCGCCATCCAGAAACGTAATAGCACTTTTGGTAGCTCCAGTATTTTTATAACCTAAGTCCAGAGTAATTACTTTGGCCTTCTCCAGAAGATCACTGATATCTACAGCAACTTCTCCTTCAGTTCCTTCAATGACTGGCAGTGTGTACGACTTACCATCAATGATTAATTCAGCAGTTTTCGACATTTTAATATGAGATTTAACAGCGGTTTTAAATATACAGGGCAGATCGTTGCAATCGAAAGGAATGCATTAAAAATCCATTAAAAAATATATTTTTTTTAATTGTTACCTAAAATCAGAGGCAATCCATCACCACCTGAACCTACCACCACTACTTTTGAGTTTGGCGACTTGGAAAGTTCCAACGTAGCTTCAATGCCTCGCATTTTCAGAAGTTTATCGGTTAAGCTGCTGTTAACGATGTTGTTAGCTCTTGCTTCACCTTCCGCTGCTATACGTTTACGTTCGGCTTCACTCTTTTCTTTCTCCAAACGGTATTGATAGGCGAGCGCTTCCTGCTCTTGCTGAAGTTTATTCTCAATGGCAACACGTATCTGGTCGGGTAACTTTATAGAGCGTATCAGCACGGCTGTAGCATTTACGTAGTTGGCGTTCAATATCTTTTCGGTTTCACTTTTAATAGACGTTTCAACTTCAGCGCGCTTGGTAGAGTAAATCTCTTCGGCGGTATACTTAGCCATTACCTGCCGTGACACGGAGCGAACCTCCGGAATTACCAGGCGGTTAATATAGTCTTTGGTGAACTTCTCGTGAATGTCGCCAATCTTGGCATGCATCGGGAAGTGACGAACCGATACTTCTACGTGAATAGGCAACCCGTTCTTGTCGTTAATGTCCATGTTCTCTTCGGAGGTGATCTCGGCCACTTCGTATACAATCACATCATTCCAGGGTGCTTTCATGTGTGTGCCCGGCTCTGCAATGTTTTCTTTATCAAGACCTTTGCCGAACGGATAGAATATAACGGCACGTTCGGAAGGGCCAATCTTGTAGAAGATACTGGAAGAAAGACCGGCTAGTATAAAAAGCGCGATCACGCCCAGTATAATAAAAGGTAAGAGTCTGCGGTTGTTCATATATGATTAATTTAAATTTTTTACACTTCTATACAATACACTATATATCGGATAACGGGAAGATATATTTTAGTTGAAAGCCCTGAAGTATCCTGCTATATCCGGTATTGTTATCTATGATTCTGCTGTCTCATTTGCTTTCGGTGGTTTAGGCAAGCCCATCAGTTTGCCAATAATCAGTACGACAAATAAATTACTCCACACAGCTTCAATCACACTGATGTTGCGGATGAGCCGCGTGGTATCCGGTTGCGCGGGATCGAGGCCGCCCAGGATGCACATGCTATACCGGACACACTCGGAGTAATTGGGCAGTCCTAAAGCCAGGTCAGGTCCCATGCTTCCCGGGTTTATAATGCAGATAAGATCATAGAGACTTCCGAAGGATATACCGATCATCAGGTAAATACAGGCAGAGCCCCAGAGTTTATCGGGTGTCAGAAACTCACTCGAAAATATATCGCGTATAGCAAAGGCTATCACCGTTACTTCGATGGGGAAGAGCAGGCCGTGAATGATCATCAGGTATATCTGGCGGTCAGGCACCTGGAGTATGGTATAGTATGGAAACTCAACCAGCACACCGGTGCATACAATGCCTACAAGTCTAATTAAGTATGTGCGCACCAGCACCACGCTTCGCGTAAAATTCCGGAGCATGTCCCAAAGTAAAAATGCATAAATGGCTCCGAATGAAGAGAAGATGGTGGTAACAAGTTTGCCGGCACTGGTCTGCGTACCTTCCAGCAGAAATTGAGAGAGTGTAAGACCGAGGATAATGATGACGATCTGAATCACCACTACGTTGCGATAGTCCTTTTGTTTCTCGCGGGTGAGCTCAGACTTTCTGGTCAGGAGGCTGATAGACTTGAACATTTTTACCGTATAACCTTAGAAAGTTACTATTTGAATATGAATTATTCGAAATAAATACTTTTTTGAAAGCTATTCTTTAAATTCCGGGATTTAGAGCGCTTTAATCTACACCATGAGAAGACTTTTACTAGTCTTGGTATGCTTTCTTTTTACAACGGTAGGGGCATGGGCACAGCAAGTACTGGTCGATAGCCTTGTAAAAGTTTTGAATGCTACCGACAACAATGCCGCCCGGGTCGATCTCTTGTGCGAGCTGAGTTCTGCAAGCTATAACTATGATATTGAGCTGGGATATTCTTACGCCCAGCAAGCCTATGCAAAGGCCAAGCGCCTCAGCTATAAAAAAGGCATGCGCTATGCACTTATTCTTCAAGGGTTTTATCACCATGATATTGGTCAAAATGCCACAGCACTAAAATACTATCACGAAGCTTCGGCACTGTATGATTCGCCGGATGACTTGCAGGCGTACGCCTTTGTAATGGCCGGCAATTTATACCGCGTCAGAGGACAATATGATTCGGCCGATCTGTTCTACGCAAAAGGGTTAGCTGTGCAGGATAAAATAAAATCGGAAACCTATCGAGCCTATACCTATAAAAGTATGGCACGCCTCTATATGGTACAATGGAAAAATAAAGAGGCGGAAGAGAGTCTTATCAAAGCACTGGAATTATATAAGAGAAAGAACAGCAGACGCGGTGTTGCGGATACAGAGCTTTTGCTGGCGAGACTCTATCGCAATAAAACGGACTATGCGCAAGCAGATGTATATATAGCGCAGGCTTGCAAAACGGCTAATGTGTTGAATGACGATTTTCTCCAGTTTCAATGTCTTACTATAACTGGTGAGGTACATGCTGATAATGGTGACTATACCGAGGCACTCGCACTATATTTCAAGGCATTGAAAATGCTGGCTACGAAAAATATTCCTACGCTTACGCTTAATCTCTACTATAATATTGGTTCTGTATATGAAGAGCGCGGCCAGAATGATCTGGGACTAAAGTATTTTCTGGAAGCACTTAAAATAGCGGAGAAGCTGGACGATAAGCATGAAGTCGCCCGTATACAGAGCAGCGTGGCCTGGATCTATAAGAACCAGTTGAACTTTACACTTGCCCTCGACTATATAAAGAAATCGCTTGCCACCCGCGAGCTGATAGAGGATGAGCACGGGATCTCCAACTGCTACAATGTATTAGGACTGATTTACCTGCTCGAGAAGAAATATAGTCTGGCGCAAGACTATATGCTGAAATCGCTCGCCATCCGGAAACGTATTGATCACAAGAAAGGTATATCCGCGAGTTTGTTCAACCTGGGATTGATCAGCGAAGCGCAGCAGGATTTTTCCAATGCTATGCGCTACCAGGAGGAGGCACTGGCAATAGACGAACAGATCGGGAACCGGTACGGTCTGGGGATATCCTATAATTCAATTGGTAATTTATATACGCGGGTTGGCCGACTGGCGGATGCAAAACATTATCTTGAGAAAGCCCGGCATATAGGGGAGGAGATGCAGTCTGAAACGCTAACGATGTATAACAAGCTATACTGGTCGAAGTACCTGGAAGCAAAAGGCGATCTGAAAAACGCACTGTTATACCACCAGCAATATTCACAATTAAACGATAGCCTCTATAGTGAAAGCAACGCGGGCAAGCTTGCTGAACTGGAAGCACTATACCAGGTAGAAAAGAAAGATGAAGCGATTGTGATGCTGAACCAGCAACGTGAACTACAGAAGAACCGGATCGATATTCAGCAGTCGCAGATCAACCTGCAGAATACGGTAATCCTGTTCGGCATAGCCGGTACGATACTGATCTCCATACTGGCGATAAATATATACCGCTATAACCGAAAGATGCGCAAAGCAAATATATCTATACTCGAACAGAAGGAAGAGATACAGGCGCAGTCGGAAGAACTTACGGAAGCAAACCAGCGACTGGTACGACTGAATGAAGAGTTGATTGAAAAGACTGAAGAGATCCAGGCACAATCCGAAGAACTTCGCGAGACGAACGAGATGATCGTGGAGATCAATCGCGATCTCGATGACATGGTAAGCAAGCGCACGGCCCAATTGAACGAAGCGTACAAAGAACTCGATACGTTCTTCTATCGTTCTTCGCATGATTTCAGGCGACCGCTTACAACGTTCATGGGACTTGCAGAAGTTGCCAGTGTAACGGTAAAAGATCAAAATGCACTCGAACTGTTTGACAAGGTACGCGAGACGGCACGCAGCCTTGACAAGATGCTGATCAAACTGCAATCCATCAGTGATGTAGGCGCACAGCAACTGGTATATAAAGAAGTATTTATCGAGGAGATATACCTGAATATCTGCGATGATTTTCGCGAAGAAATATTAGCCAAAGGCATCAAAACATTTTGTGAAGTATCACTGCACGAGCCGTTCATATCATACCCGGCGATGGTTCGCATCATATTGGAGAACATGGTAGAGAATGCTATCAACTTCAGCACACCGGTAAATCCTTTTATACGACTTCAGGTTCACCAGCAAAATGATGAATGCGTCATAATCCTCGAAGACAACGGACAGGGTATACTAAAAGAATATCACGAACGTGTTTTTGAAATGTATTTCCGCGCCAGCGACCGCAGCAAGGGCAACGGCCTTGGACTTTACATAGTCCGCAAAGCCGTAGAGAAACTAAACGGCTCAATAACACTCGAAGCCAGCGTAAATGAAGGTTCACGCTTCATCATCCGCCTTCCCGTAAGTTATCACGAGAGCGTACTGACATCGCGCTTTAAAATATAGCCACTAGGTGGCCTCTGGCTGCAGGCTACTGGTTATAGGCTGATTGTTCTGAGGCCGGAAGTTTACTGTCGCAGTCGATTCAGTATATATCTACTGGCCACCCGTTACAAAAATTCGTCTTTAACCAGCACCCTCAGCTCCTATTGTTTGATTCCATGAAATAGGTTGAACC
>CBIHOZ010000065.1:0-33643 GCA_966211525.1 uncultured Chitinophaga sp.
TCCCTTCAAAAAAACATTAGCACATAATCTGAATAAAATCCGGTGGTTGTGATCCGATATAAACTATCTATAGTTATTCGGTGGTTGATAACAACGATCGAATCACATGCTGAAAGTAGATAAAAATATATCTATATACCCAACGCTGAGGTATAAAAAATTTAAAAATTTCCGTGAACGGCTGGTGTCTAAACATATATAGGATGAACGTTATAACAATCGTTCATCCTATATATAGTATAATTACTTCATCATCACTCTGTACGCAGTGACTGTATCGGATTGGCGAGTGATGCCTTCAATGCCTGGTAACTAACCGTAACGGTTACAATAAAGAATACACAAAGGAAGCTGAGTATATATGTTACCACATCGATGGCGGTATGATAGGTAAAATTCTGCAGCCACTTGTTCAGAAAGTAATAGGACAACGGTACGGCTACTATAAAACCAGTCAGCAGCAACCACGCAAAGTCTTTATAGATAAGATTTAGTATACTCGTGACACTTGCTCCAAGTACCTTGCGTACGCCGATCTCTTTAAACTTGCGTTGCACCACGAATAGGACAAGTCCATATACTCCCAGACATGAGATCATAATCGCGATTGCTGTAAACGATTGAATGATCTTCCCGAAGTTCTGATAGTCCTGGTACTGCTGATCAAGTTGCTGATCGAGGAAGTTGAATTCAAATGTCTTTTCCGGAAACATGTTACTCCACTGGTCGCGAAGTTTATCAATAGTCTGCTGCACGTTGGCATTCTCGAATTTAATAGTGAGTGTAGTAAACTGGTTAGGGTTTAATTCAATTACCATGGAAGATATAGGAGTAGCCAGTGAAGAGAAATGAAAATCCTTTACAACGCCAATCACTTTGCCTTCTTTACCTTCACGGTTGATAGTCTTACCAAGCGCTTTCTCCGGAGTGTCCCATTTGAATTCCGTCACGGCACTTTCATTAACGATATAGGCTGCTGCCTGATCGGTGCCGAAGTCTTTTGAGAACGAGCGGCCTGCCACAAGGTTCATATCGTACGTCTTCATGAAATCATAATCAACCGACATGTTCGCGATGAAGAGATTGTCCTCTTGCGTGAAGCCTTCGGGAATGGTGCCGCGATACGTAGCACCGAGACCAGGCGCGTTGGAAGAAAGTGCTGTACCTTTCACGCCCGTCTGATTTTCAACCAAGTCGCGGAATGTTTGCAGTCGCGCTGCGAGCACAGAATCTTTACCGGCAAATATACCGTTGAGGTTCTGACTAAAGAGAGGCACGGTAATAATCTGGTCTTTCTGAAACCCGAGCGGAAGGTTGTTGAGATAGCGAAGTTGCTTCATGATCATCAATGATCCGATGAGTAACGTACAGGCAATTGCTAACTGAAATACCACGAGTGCCTTGCGGAAGAGCTGACTTCCATAATTTACTTTATCGCCTTTGAGTGAGTTAACCGATTCGAACTGCGTAATGAAATAAGCCGGATAGCCACCTGCGAGCAGTGTAATCACCACCAGAAGTATAAAGGAGATCGTGAGCAGGTAAGCATCGGTCACTTGTTCGAATACCAGTTGTTTGCCCGTGAAATCATTTAGCAAGGGAAGTGTGGCATAGAATACTGCGAATGATAAAGCAAAGGCAACAAGACAGAATAAAAAGCTTTCCGCGAGGAATTGGACAATCAATTGATATTTGAGCGAGCCTAGTATCTTGCGAATACCAATTTCTTTGATACGCGTAAACGACTGCGCGGTAGAAAGATTAATATAGTTTATACACGCAATGAGCAGTGTTAATATACCTACACCGCCAAAGATATAGATGGTCGTCATGGAACTGGTAGACGATGGTTCTGCCAGCATGGTGGAGTGTAAATGTATATTGGTGAGCGGCATCAATTCAAACACCTGCCCTACCAGGAAATTAGGCTGTGCATATTTTTTCAGAAAGGCCTGCATGTTCTGATCGACCTTTGCGGGATCTGCGCCGGGCTTGAGCAATATATAGGTATAGGAATGGCTGATGATAAAATTGACAGAAAGATTGAGACGCATCACTTTTGCCGCCTGATCGTTCTCGAGGTGATACATGCTCTCGTAAGGCACAAGCATATTAAAACGGATGTGCGAGTTCTCCGGGAAGTTCTTTACTACACCAATAACTTTAAACGGGTGCTTGCCTCCGAATACCAGCGACTCTCCGATCGGGTTCTGATCACCAAAGTATTTTACAGCCATGGCTTCGTTAATCAAAACAGTATACGGTTCGGTCAGCGCTTTTGCCGGGTTACCCTTTACAAACTCGAAAGTAAACATGTTCAGCAACGTGGAGTCCGCAAAGTATATATCGGTTTCCTCGAACGATTCATTGCGCTCACCGCGCGATATACTCACGTTGCGTCCATATACGCGGGCGGTCTCTTCCACTTCCGGAAAGAAGTCTTTCATCGCCGGAGCGATGGGTGGCGGTGATGTAGCCAGCTTCAAACCGTTGGGTGCCGTATAGGCCAGCCGGTATAAACGATCTGCTTTTTCGTGAAAGGTATCGTAGCTTAACTCCGATCGTATATACGAAATGATGAGGAGCGATAAAGCCAGTCCACACGTCAACCCTATAAAGTTGATGAGCGAATACGTCTTATGCTTGAGGATGTTGCGTACTGCAGTTTTAAAAAAGTTACGGAGCATGGGGTTAGAATTTAATACTCTGAGGATAACGAAAAACGTTCGCGGGCGATGTTTTTTTTATGAGAACAGCAAAACAGGCGTGTCCAGCGGCTGCGGCCCTGGTAAATTACCGCGTCTGGCGGGAGAATGAATTATCGTGACTTGGAAACAACCTGTATCAACAAGGCAGTCACGATCACCACTGCACACCCGATAAAGTTGTATAACAGAAAAGCAATGTCGGTATAGAAGAAGCAGTAAAGCACTACGCATTCCGCCACCAGCGCGGCTATAAATACAGCATTGCCTTTTACACTCCTCACATAGAATGCTGTCAGAAATATACCGAGGATAGTACCATAGAACAGCGACCCCACAATGTTCACAAACTGAATAAGGTTCTCGGCAAATGTAGCCAGCATGGCAAAGATCATGGCGAGTATAGCCCACAAGGCTGTAAACCACCGCGATGCCGTGAGGTAATGTGCAGCGTCTGCTTCCTTGCGCACCGCACGCTTATATATATCTACCGTTGTGGTGGATGCCAGCGCATTCAATTCGCCTGCCATCGATGACATCGCTGCTGAAAACATGACCGCGAGCAATAGTCCTATAATTCCATTGGGCAGATGATTCAATACAAAGTTCAGGAATATATAGTCACGGTCCTGTGTCTTCGCTCCGGGTATAGCTTTTGCAATGGTTGCTTTAACAGAATCGCGAATGGTAGTTTCCTGTTTGGCTATCGCTTTCACATCCTGGCTGATTGTTTTTATACCAGCTTCGTCTTCGGCATGTATAGCGTTTACAAGCTGATCAACTGATGCGCGTTTCTTCTGGTATAAATCAGTATAGTCCTGCTCGTATCCTTTCAGTACTTCGGCCTGTTCTGTTTTTAGTGCACGCTCTTTCAGCACAGTGTTATGAAATACGGGAGACTGATGAAAGAGGTAAAACACAAACACCATGACTCCTATAAACAGGATCATGAACTGCATTGGAATTTTTAGCAGTCCGTTGAACATAAGTCCCAACCGGCTTTCTGCAATAGACGAGCCACTGAGGTAACGCGCTACCTGCGACTGATCGGTTCCGAAATAGGACAGGAATAAAAACGTGCCGGCTATAAGACCAGACCATATATTATAGCGATCACTCAGATTGAATTCCAGGTTTACAAGATTCAGTTTCCCTAGACTTCCCGCCAATACAACGGTATCGCTAAACGACACTTCATCGGGCAGCATGCTATAGGCCAGAACGCCTGCGAGGATCATACCGATCATGATCACAGCCATCTGCTGACGTTGTGTAAGACTCACTGCCTTTGTTCCACCAGAAACTACATATATAATTACCAGCGAACCAATGAGAATTGTAGTAACCGATGTAGGCCAGCCGAGAATTGTAGAAAGCACCAGTGCCGGGGCAAATAACGTAATACCAGCTGAGAGTCCGCGCAGAATTAAAAACAGTATAGCCGCCAGTAGTCTTGTTTTCAGATCGAAGCGTGTTTCCAGGTACTCATACGCGGTATATACTTTCAGTTTGTAATATATAGGCACCATGGTAACGGAGATGATGACCATGGCAATGGGTAAACCAAAATAGAATTGCAGAAAGCGCATGCCATCTTCAATGGCCTGTCCCGGTGTTGACAGAAATGTTATGGCGCTGGCCTGGGTGGCCATGATGGATATACCGATCATCCACCACTTCATGGAGTTATCTCCTTTCAGGTAGCCTTCAATGTTGCGCGCGCCTTTGGTTCGCCAGGTTCCGTAGAGAACAATAAATGCAATGGTACCAAAGAGTATTACCCAGTCAAGATAATTCATGCAAACGCGCGGGTTAGCCAGTAATATAAAAATATCTGCACCACCATCACACCGATAACAAGCCAGTACCAGTGCTGCCAGGAACTAAATATAGGAGGCTTCATTTTCGTGTTTACGTTGTTAGGTGATTAGGTGTGTACGTTTGGTCAGCCTTGTTTGTTTTTGCGCTTCTTGCCTACTTCGGGGGCAGGCGCGGGCTTGCTCTTGAGTGATACGATATTGGCAAACAGTTTATAGGCACCTGAAACGCCTTCCGGAAGTTCGCGGAAGAATGATAACGAAGTATATATATAGTATCCTTCGCCATAGTGGGCTACCAGCAGACTGCTTTCTTTCGGTGTCTCGCCTTTGTCGTTCATGGACAGGATGGTTTCGAAATTACTGTCCCATTTGTTCGGAAAGTATAATCCGCGCTCCTGTACCCAGCCTTCAAAGTCTTTCGCAGTGATCTTGTTGGGTATATTTACCAGCGGGTGATCAGGTTTCAGGATTTTCACTTCAGCATCTTCTTCTGTTACGCGGTCGCGCGACAACTCGAGCGGATACGGTGCAAAGTTTTTGGTAGACAGTTCGCTGTTGGTATTATATTGAACTACCAGTGTTCCTCCTCCCTTAACATATTCCAGCAATGCCGGCATAATATAGCCCATGCGCTTGTTGGTATTGATGGCGCGCACTCCGAGTACAACGGCATCCATCTGTTTCAGATTAAGCGAGTTTACCTCCTCGTTCTTCATTTCGAGTACGGTGTAACCCATATAGCGCAGGGCTGAAGGTATATCGTCACCGGCACCGCGTATATAGCCAATGATCTTTCCTTCTTTCTTCAGATCCATCCGCACAACTTTCGTTTCAGCTTTTGGTAAAAGTGTTTGGGTCGGGATGTGATCGTAGCTGATCGTTTGAAAGCTGCGATCAAACGATTCGTTGCCAATCACCGCTACAGCTTTTACTACCGTAGTCTCTTCTTTGGATGACGGGTATAGCTGAAATGTTTTTACGAGTTCTTGTCCGCGTTCCGTTAGTTCAAAAGGTATAGATTCCGGTTGCGTTCTCCAGCCAGCCGGAAGGTCGAGTCGCAACGTACCGGATACACGCCCGTCACTGGCGGATGTAACGGTGATGGTGATATCTTTTGGACTGGCATCGTTGAATATCACAACACTGCTGTTGGCGTTTATAAATACAGGAGGTACAATCTCAAACGGGCGCGCCTGTTCGCCTTTTGCAGGATCGGTCCATTTATAGCGCAGCGGACGTATAATGGTTAACGACTCTCCTGCTATCGTAACATCCCATGTAAATTGTATAGCCGGATCATTCTCCGGTTTACCAATAAGACTTTTATCGGTTACCGTGAAAAGACCAACGCCATGATTTTCGGTTAACCAGTAGGGCGATGAATAGGGTTTCGATTTGCGTATGGCTTTTATATACTTGATCTGTGCCGGTATATTGTTCTTGAGCGGCAATGCCAGTGTTGAATCTATACCCAGATCCGTTGCCTGAATACGATTTACCGTAACATCTATACCGGACCGGTTCACAAGCTCGAGCGATGCTGTTACCTGCTGGCCGGGTGCTACATAATATTTATCGGCAGTTGCATCCATGAAAAGACCGAGGCAATCTGCTATAAGCTGTTCTGTTTCGGCAAGCTTGCGCGTTTTCCATATACCAGGTTCGAGCTTCTGTATCTCTTTGCGCAGCAACAATAAAGTCTTTACACTTGCTGCTGGTTTCTCTTCATCAAATTCAGTAATGGCTTTTGTAACGAGCGGTTGAATTTTATCGCCACCTTTTACGCGACTCCATGTTGTATTGATACCTTCGAGTATATTCTTCTCTGCACGTGCACCCTTTATATACTCCAGGAACTCCGGCTGATCACCGCGTGTACCGCTTGAACCAAAGCCCTGGCTCTTATGCTGACTGCGGCTGATCGCTGCAATCTCGGTGTAGGATTGTCCTAATAAGCTGCTATACTCCCCTACGCGTAATGTTAGTATACCGGGAGTATTTTCGTTGATGGTTGTGTTCCACCATCTTCCGGTGTTGGTATATAATCGTTTCGGTTGCCACGTTCCGAACTTCGTTACCTGGTCAGGGTATATATCTTTGTTTGCTGCTATATCGAAGGCATCCTGCGCCAGTATAGCAGAAGCCGTGTGATGTCCGTGACCGGCACGTTCGTCCGGAGGAAAGCGTGTAATGATAACATCGGGTTGATACTGACGGAATACGGCTACTACATCCGACAGTACTTCATCTTTATTCCAGATGCGAAACGTTTCATCGGCAGACTTGGAGAAACCAAAGTCATTGGCACGGGTAAAGAATTGTTGTCCTCCATCAATACGTCTGGCAGCGAGTAATTCCTGAGTGCGTATCAACCCAAGTTGATCGCGGATTTCCGGTCCGATGAGATTCTGTCCGCCATCACCACGGGTTAGTGATAAATAGCCTGTAGTGGTGAGATAGTCGTTGGAGAGATACGTTATGATACGTGTGTTTTCGTCATCCGGATGCGCGGCCATATATAGCACCGATGCGAGTACATTCAGTTTCTTCAGTTTCAGTTTTATCTGTGCTGCATCAGGTTGCCTGTTCTGCTGCGCAAAAATTAATGACGGCATCAGCAGAAGCACAAAAACACAAGTCCTCATGGTGGATGTTGGATATAGTTTTGTTGGTGCGAATTAACGCTAAAAAAATGAAAACCAACATCACCCGGTAACAGAGTGCAGCAGAAGATACATGAATGGCACGGGATGTTGCGAAGCTATAGGCAATTATACCTTACCACGCTTTTCTTCATTGATGAAGTAAGAGCCATCTTCCTGGAAATGAATGACAATGCGGCTCAGCGGTTTTTTATCCGGCGATATAAATACAAGGGTATATTCATGTTCGCTTACACGTCCTTTAATGTCATCGGTATAGCCCATATCAAGGTTTACTACGGTGCCCTCAGCGGCTTTGCGTGTATATAGCACCTGGCCTTTACTGTTGATGATGCGGATCTTCGTTTCACCCGGTGCCAGCTTCAATACTTTCATACTGAGTGTGAGATACGGCAACGGACCCGATGTATTGGAAGCTGTTGAGGTATATACTTCGGATGATTCTTTAACGCGTGTTCTGAATTGAAAATCGAGGTTAACTTCAAACTCGTCTTTCGATTTAAAGGGAATATCTTCTGTTAAAGAAGACAGTATCAGCAGGAATATACAGAGGGGTTTCATAGGCCTGTCGCTATGTTAAATATACAAAATTTAACTGCGGCACGCTTGTACTACTTTCAAAAAGATTGCGTGTATAAACGTCTTGTTGTACCACATAAACAGCATGCAGTACAACCTATACAATTGTTAAAATTCTGTTAACGATAAATACTAGACAGCTATAGGAGCTTTGATAGACGGATGCGCCTGGTAATTGCGTATCTCAAAATCTTCAAACTTGTAATCGAAGATCGATTCAGGCTTACGTTTGATCACGAGCTCAGGTAATGCATACGGCTCGCGTGACAGCTGAAGCTTAGCCTGCTCGAGGTGGTTGGTATATAAATGCACATCACCGCCGGTCCATACAAATTCACCCGGCTGCAAATCGCATTGCTGCGCAAACATATAGGTCATCAACGCATACGATGCAATGTTGAAGGGAACGCCTAAGAAGTAATCAGCACTGCGCTGGTATAGCTGACATGATAATTTACCATCGGCTACATAGAATTGAAAAAGCGCATGGCATGGAGGCAACGCCATCTTATCTACTTCAGCAGGATTCCAGGCAGTAACAATATGTCTGCGCGAATCCGGCTTTTGTTTGATCTGGTTAATGACTTGCGTGATCTGATCGATATGTCTACCATCCGGTGCAGGCCAACTTCTCCACTGACTTCCATATACCGGGCCGAGTTCACCATTCTCATCAGCCCATTCATCCCAAATGGTTACACCATTATCATTGAGATACTTGATGTTGGTATCGCCATTGAGGAACCAGAGTAATTCGTAAATGATAGATCGTAAGTGAAGCTTCTTGGTAGTGACCAACGGAAAACCTTTTGAGAGATCGAATCGAAGTTGTCTTCCGAATACCGATAGTGTGCCGGTGCCGGTGCGATCCGTTTTACTTGCCCCGTTGTCGAGGATGTCTTGCATCAGGTCGAGATACTGCTTCATAGAAAATTACAATCCGGTGCAAGTACGGCACATGAAGTTACTTTCTCAAGCGTGTTGAGAAAATAACTTCATATAGCTGTAACTGGTTGATTAACCGATTTTTGTAGTGATGAGATCACCCAATACGAAGAGTCCTTCGCGCAGGTATTCATCGTCTAACTCCTTCAGATCAGAAGTTGGTATTTCTTTGTTGGGAAGACTTGTGTTGAGAGATGTGCGAGATGCTTTCTTCTTCTCGGCTTCTTCCATTTCTTTTTTACGGGCTACTTCGTTCAAAGACACTTTCGTATCGCGGTAGCTCTGGCGAACTTCTTCCGTATCATTCACGAACTGCGCCAGTGTTTTATCAGACTTCAGTCGCTCCTGGTAAGACTTGTTAAGGTTCGCGATCACGCGATCGTTGACCACCGGAGTTTTCTGGAAGAGCGTTCCTCTGATTTCATCCCATGGTAAAGCACTTGGGTTCGAGCTCTCACCAAACTGTTGAGGATCGAGCGCTGTCGGTAATTTTACATCAGGAGTAACACCTTTGTTCTGTGTACTGCTTCCGGTAACACGATAGAATTTCTGGAAGGTGAGTTTCAACTCTCCTACTTCATTGGCCGGGTCGTTGATGAATCGTTTCAGATCAATAACAGTCTGCACGGTTCCTTTACCGAATGTAGATTCACCTACTACTACACCGCGGTGGTAATCCTGTATAGCACCTGCAAAGATCTCGGATGCTGATGCACTGAAACGATTGGTTAACACTACCAGTGGACCGTTATAGGTAACGGCAGGGTTATCGTCTGTCTGTACATCAATGCGGTTCAGGGAGTTCTTTACTTGTACTACAGGGCCTTCTTTTATAAACAAACCGGTAAGTTCAATAGCTTCCGTAAGGGAGCCTCCTCCGTTGTTACGCAAGTCGAGTACGATGCCATCTACTTTTTCATCCTGTAGTTCTTTGATGAGACGTTTTACATCACGTGATGTACTGGTATAATTCGGATCGCCCTTCTGATAAGCTTCGAAGTCCATATAGAAACTTGGTAAGGTGATCACACCGAGGTTCATGTTCTTGCCATCTTTCTCGTAGTGCATAACACTCTTCTTGGCTTGCTGGTCTTCGAGTTTTACTTTATCGCGTACGATTTGTATAGTCTTGGATGGACCGTTTACACCGCTTTCAACCGGGAGTATCTGTAGTTTAACAGTAGTTCCTTTAGGGCCTTTGATGAGTTTTACAACATCATCTATACGCCAGCCGATAACATCTACAATCTCACCTTTCTCACCCTGACCAACACCTATGATGCGGTCGCCATTGTGAATGAGATCACTCTTGTGTGCAGGACCACCCACAATTACTTCGGCTACTTTCGTATAGTCATTTTCAGTTTGCAGTCTTGCTCCTATACCTTCGAGCGACAAGCTCATATTTTGTTTGAAGATATCGGCAGCTTTCGGTGACAGGTAATTGGTATGCGGGTCGTATGATTCGGTGATGCTGTTCATATAGAGACTAAAAACATCATCGCTGTTGAACTGAAGAATAGATTTTCTGAAACGATCGTAACGCTCCGTTAACATCTTCTCGATCTCAGCCTGCGTTTTACCGGCAAGCTTCAGGCTGAGCGCCTGGCTCTTGATAATTTTTCTCCAGACTTCGTTGAGTTCCTGTTCGTTCTTGCACCACGGTTCTTTATCGCGATCTGTCTCGTAAAATTCGTTGGTTGTATAGTCGAACTTTTCCTTGATCAAGTTCTTGGATATATAGTCCATGCGCTCAACAAAACGTTTTCTGAATGCAGTATATATATCAAATGCTGCGTTTACATTTTCAGCGCGCGTCATATCATCAATCACGAGACGATACTTCTCGAAGGTTGCGAGATCGGCTGATGTAAAGTATGTTTTGTTGTTGTCGAGATTCTTGATGTAGCTATCGAGGATAACAGACGACAGTGAATCGTTTAGTGTTATCTTACGGTAGTGATTGTTATCCAATATATAGGTAACAACTTTCGCCTCTTTCCCGAAAACGGGTTTTGGCTTTAACTGCGTTGTGTCTGCTATGCCTCCAAAAAGAAAGCCGGGTACTAAAAGTACTGTACTGATAATCCCTGCAAAAAATGTTTTCTTCATCGTCCCTTGTATTTTATTCCCTTGTACTGTTACCGGCAAATCGTATGCCTTACTTCATAACGTAAGAAAGACAGTTTCTGATCATACTTCCATAAAAAAGTCTAGCCACCTTTTTCGGAGTCGTATTCATCCAGAAACTTCTGCGCCTGCTCAAGACTCTGAAACTCAAAGAATTTCTTGCCCGAAACGCTGGAGTGAATCTCTACGCGCACCATGTCAATATTTTTATTCCGTTTAAAGGTATGGATGCCTTCGTTACGGTAATCGTCAGCTTCTTTGGTCGAAATGTTATAAGCGGTCGCCCGAACAGATTTACAGTATGAACACTGAAAGTGCTTAATCAATTCACCAGCGGCATCTTTACTCGGGTGGCGTGTAATTTCCTCCTTAACAATCCGCATCGTGTAGAATCCACAGCTGTTGCATTTCAACGCCTGCAGATGTCCGGGATACTTATCGATCTTTACTTCACCGCTTTTTTCGTCAATCCACACATCATAGTCGATAGAGAAAACATTTTCCTCCGCCTGCATACCTTCTTCCAGGTGTACATCTTCTTCTTCTTCACTGAGTAACCTCATCTTGTTGCCCGCTGCGCTGGTACGCGGCATGAAGCGCCATTTACGAAGTTTACTATTCAATACAGTCGGGTAATAGTAATCGAGCACAAGTGCAGCAACGTATGCTACGAGCGTACCGCCGGCTATCGACATGAAGAGCCTTACAAAAAACCATACCTCTACGGTGTGCAGTTTACCCATGCTATAGAGATTGATGAGCAACATGGCGGCCACTGCAAAGCAGAGAAATACTTTTTTATAGTTTTTAATTTCTCTCTGATTGATATAGTCGTACTTCGCCTTGTAATCTTTTATGGTCGATATTTTTAATTTGTGTAGCAGGTAGATTGCAATTCCGGCAGCAGTCATGATGATGGCACCTATGATCATGCAGAGATTCCATACTTCGAGAAAGGGACTTTGTGTTTGCATTAAGTTCTGGTTTAGTACTTTACTTTTAAATATAAGGATTAAAACGATTTAGGAAATAAACATATTACTGAGCATGCTGTCAAAAACATTTTTTAAACTCCTGGCCCGCATCAACAAACTCATTATACCGCGTTACAGCAAGCGCGACATTACCCGACTGAGCAAGTTGGATCAGGCGCTCATCGCCTATCGTTACTGGGTAACTAAAAATTCGTTGGACTAATTAGATAATCTAACACTTTAATAAAAGCTAATTAACATCTGATAATCAAGCGATTAAATTAATATACTTAATAATTAAGTTTTAGTTCTGCGAAGCGGAGATTGGCATTTTTACGTAAAAAATTTTTGTGCAATTTTACACATCGTTAAACAACTAACTAATAATTATTTGCGTATTATTGTGTAATAATACACACACTTATGACTGATCATGAACGCAAAATCATAGAGACGGAGTTAAAGAACTTTACCTCCCGGAATTTTGAGAAACCAACAGCCTGCAGAAACCTGGAGCAGATACGGTTTTACGTGCGCGAGCTGTGCCTGAAGATTGATGAGCTTGAAGGAAACTTTAACTATGTTCCGCAGTGGGCATATGCATTATTGGCGCAGTATAACGCGCAGCAGAATTCGATTATTCAATTGGAGTTCAGAAATTCGTACAACGGATGAATAGTTTGGTATGCGGTATATACCCTCCCCTATTCCCTTGCAGTTTAGCTATATCTATACAGCTACAGCCAATTCATCCGGCCGTATGCAATATCACCGCGTCAAACCCGGACATAGTAAATTAAGAATCAGCCGAACGGAGTTTATCAAGGCCTATAACGAAGGCCAAATCCTGGCAATCAATCCCTTACAACAACGCGGCCAGGATTCAGTCTTTCAATTTGAATTCTATATTTAAGGTTTGGTAACTATACCATCGAGATCAGCGGGGCTATAGTTTATCGATTTGATCGTCTTGTTATCAGACTTACGATATACCAGCCATTTACCATCTTCTTCTTTATAGTAACATTCCGTACCATCTTTTTTCAGGTAGTGTTCAACGGTTGCTTTTGCTTCATCTTCCGTGCGGCATGCCTTGCTCATGTTCGAGCGCTGTACCTCTTCAAACAGTGCACTGAATTTATCAGCCAGACCAAATTCAAGTATAGCTCCGGATAATACATATTGAATGTCGCACAACGCATCTGCCACACTAACTATATCTTTTTCGAGTATAGCTACTTCTAGTTCCTTTAGTTCTTCCGCAATTAATGCTACACGAAGTTTGCATCGGTCTTCGCCCGGTATAGCGGGCTTATCAAGTATAGGATGTTTGAATGTTTTGTGAAATTCGGCTACCAGGTTCAACGCATCAGGCTGTTTCATGTATTTGAGATTTATTTGTATATCAAGAGTATAGTTCGATCAGCAAAAGCCGGTTAAAGTACCTTCGGTAAATTTTAAGCTAAATTTAATATAGCTTCTAAACCACTCTTTCTGGCATGTTTATCAGGCATTTGAAAGGTTAAAACAGGTTTAAACGCTTTTGATTCAGTGCCCGAAGAACGTGAATCGAAACCAATTTTGAAAAAATAACGTACTTTTGAACTTGATGAAGGTATTTACCAACATGGTTATGAAGAAAATGATGACGCTTTTTACAGTGATCATCTTTTTCAACATGAACTTCTTCCTGGCTGAGGTCGAAGCACTTCAGTTATTGAAGAACCGGAAGATGATGGAGAATATCGCCAAACTTGTAGCCGGGGCAGCCAACGAAGAAGAAAAAGATATAGCAGGCTCCTGCTCTGAAGAAGGCAACACGATAACATCCGAGCTCGATCTTTTACTCACACAGCACATTCATCCCGAAACATTTTCGGTCGTTACCTTTCATAAAGTTCACTGGATAAGTTCAAACAATAAACTTCTCACCCGCAGTAAAGAACTTTTCTGCCCCCCTCCCGAAGCCTGATGCTTCAAACTCCTTTAGCAATCTCTGGAACATAGCTTTCTCTTTAGTATAAAGAAGGGAATGAACTGGAATTTTCTGTACGCATCATCGCGTCTTCAGAAAGCATAACTTTTTATCAAGTCAATTATTTTTCAAATGCGAAATGTTTCAAACCCTTTCGGGAATTTTAAGTATGATATACCTGCCAGTATCGTTGTATTTCTGGTAGCCTTACCGTTGTGCCTGGGTATAGCGCTGGCATCGGGTGCTCCGTTGCTGTCGGGTCTTATAGCCGGTATTGTCGGTGGTATTGTAATCGGTTCTCTCAGTGGCTCCAATCTCAGCGTGAGCGGACCAGCAGCAGGCTTAACAGCCATTGTTATTGCTGCCATTCATGATATAGGATCGTACCAGGCATTTTTACTGGCCGTTGTGCTGGCCGGTGTATTTCAATTTGCCCTGGGAGTTCTCCGGGCGGGTACCATCGGGCACTTCTTCCCTGCCAGCGTCATTAAAGGTATGCTATCTGCCATTGGTCTCATTCTCATTCTGAAGCAGATCCCGCATGCCTTGGGATATGATAAAGACTATGAAGGTGACGAATCGTTTATTCAGTCTGATGGCGAGAATACATTTACCGAAATATTTTCTGCGTTCAACTATATATCTCCGGGAGCAGTAATTGTCTGTGTCGTATCGATCATCGTGCTGATCCTTTGGGAAAAACCATTTCTGAAGCGACACAAGTTTTTCCAGTTTGTACCAGGACCACTCGTTGCTGTTGTAGCGGGTGTTGTGCTGAACATTCTCTTTAAATCATCTCCTGTTTTAGCGATTCAGTCAGAACACCTTGTGACGCTGCCGATATCCAAGGACTTCGGTGATTTCCTCAGCTTGTTCTCATTCCCTGATTTTACACAATTCGGAAATCCGAAGATATATATAACGGCAGTAACGATAGCTCTTGTAGCCAGTCTTGAAACATTACTTTGCATTGAGGCTGCCGATAAGCTTGATGAATTTAAACGCATAACACCACTCAATCGCGAATTGCGTGCGCAGGGTGCCGGTAACTTTTTATCCGGCCTTATCGGAGGCTTGCCCATTACTGCGGTAATTGTGCGTTCCTCTGCCAACATTAATGCCGGTGCACGCACAAAGTTGTCGGCTGTACTGCACGGTTGTATGCTGCTGCTATCCATTATATTAATACCAGGTATATTAAACCTTATTCCATTCTCAGCGCTGGCTGGTATACTGCTCATGACCGGGTATAAACTTACCAAGCCATCACTCTACAGAGAAATGTTCCGCAAAGGCTGGGGTCAATTCCTTCCTTTCATTGTTACCATTGTTGCTATCCTGTTAACCAACTTATTGGTGGGTATCTTTATCGGTATAATTGTAGGTGTGTTCTTCGTACTGAAGAGTAATTTTCACGAAGCTATATCTATTGTTAAGCACGAGGGTAATTACCTGTTGCGTCTTAATAAAGATGTATCATTCCTCAACAAAGCCTTGTTACGTCAAACATTCGAACGTATACCCGAAGGTGCCACGCTGATCATAGACGGAGGACATTCGCAGTTTATTGATGCAGACATCATTGAGACAATCGAAGACTTCATACTCAATGCTCCGAGCAGAAACATACAAGTCGAAGTCAAGAAGACGCACTCATCATCAAGCGAATTTTTCCGGTTATCTAACTAATTACATCCATGGAATCACACGAAAAGCTAATACTTCAAAATAGAGCATGGGCGCAGGAACGCGTCAAATACGATAAAGATTTTTTCAAAAGACATCAGTTTGTTCAAACTCCTGAGTTTCTCTGGATCGGTTGTTCCGACAGCCGTGTACCTGCGAACGAAGTAACAGGCACTGAGCCGGGAGATATATTTGTGCATCGCAATGTTGCCAACCTGGTGGTGCATACTGACCTGAACCTGTTAAGTGTATTGCAATACGCTGTGCAGGTGCTAAAAGTTAAGACCATTATTGTATGCGGCCATTACGGCTGCGGTGGTGTTAAGGCTGCGATGACAAACAACGACTATGGTCTTATCAACAAGTGGCTGCGTAACATTAAAGATACTTATCGCATTCACCGCCAGGAGCTTGAAGCAATCGAGAACTTCGATGCCCGGGCTGATCGGTTAGTGGAACTGAACGTGATCGAGCAATGCACGAACCTGGCCAAGACTTCGATCGTGCAGCGCGCATGGAAGGGCGAACAACGTCCGATCATTCTCGGGTGGGTATACCACATCGACAATGGTCTGATCGACCAGGTTTGCCGTGTCGATCATACCTGCGATATTGATCCGATCTATCGCTATATCATTGAATAATAATCAAGTTATCAGCTAGTTATTAATATTCCTGAGGGGCCCGGTGTTTATAGAACATTGGGCCCTTATTTTTGATGCTTGCCCCTACTCGTCTATATTTGCGCCACGATTAAAAGATGAAAAAGAATTTTGTAGAAGAACTGCGCTGGCGCGGAATGGTGCATGACCTCATGCCGGGTACGGAAGAACAACTGGGTAAAGAAGTTACTTCAGGATATATAGGTTTTGATCCAACGGCAGACTCCCTGCACATCGGTCACCTGGTGCAGATCATGACACTCGTTCACTTTCAACGCTGCGGCCACAAGCCAGTAGCCTTGGTGGGTGGTGCCACCGGTATGGTGGGCGATCCTTCCGGTAAATCTGCTGAACGAAATTTACTCTCCGAAGATATTCTGCAGCACAACGTGGCGTGTGTACGCAGGCAACTGGAAAGCTTCCTCGACTTTACCGGAGAGAATGGAGCGGAGCTCGTAAACAACTACGACTGGTTCAAAGATTTTAAACTGCTTGAGTTTATTCGTGACGTTGGTAAACACATTACAGTAAACTATATGATGGCGAAAGATTCCGTGAAGAAACGCCTTGAGACAGGTTTATCATTTACTGAATTTACCTACCAGCTGGTGCAAGGCTATGACTTCTACTGGTTGTTCGAGAACAAGAACTGCAAGCTGCAGATGGGTGGCTCTGATCAATGGGGAAATATAGTTACCGGTACAGAACTCATCAGACGTAAATCCAACGGTGATGCTTTTGCATTAACAACCAAGCTTATCACCAAAGCAGACGGAACCAAGTTCGGTAAAACAGAAGGTGGTAACGTATGGCTTGATCCGAAGAAGACATCGCCATTTAAGTTCTACCAATTCTGGTTAAAGAAGGTATCCGATGCTGATGCTCCAAACTTCATACGCATATTTACTCTAAAGACTAAAGAAGAGATTGAGGCGCTTGAATTGGAGAACAGCACACGCACCGGAACATTACAAAAGGCTTTAGCTGAAGACATCACATTGCGCGTACATGGCGAAGAGCAGTTGAAAAAAGCGCAGTATATCACCGATATACTTTTCGGATCTTCTTTTGAGGACTTCAAAAAATTAACGGAAGAAGAAATTGAGGATGCGTTTGACGAAAGTATGACCTATACTGTGGACAGAGGTATATTTAGTGACAACGTTGATCCGGTGGGTTTACTTGGAGAAAAGACTCAGATATACCCTTCAAAAGGAGAAGCTCGCAAAGCTATTCAGGGTAATGGCGTGAGTATCAACAAAGAAAAGATCAAACTCGATCGCAAGTTGAGATCAGAAGATTTACTATATGGTAAATATCTGCTTGCGCAAAAAGGAAGAAGAGAATATTTCCTGATAAAGGTTAATTGATATTGCCTTACTCGATTGCATCGAATGACTATTGAATTTCAGCGTGCAGGATTGTTAGATATTGAAACGCTTGTTACGATCCGAATCGCTGCGATGAAAGAGAGCCTCGAAAATATAGGTCGCTTTGATCCGAAGCGTGCAAGAGAGCGACTGATAGAAAATTTCAGACCTGACGACACAATACTTGTTATTGCCGAAGGAAAGGTGATCGGGTTCTACGCAACGCTGCAACAAGAGCATTCGCTGAAACTTGAACACCTCTATATTCTCCCCGTCTATCAGGGACATGGTATAGGACGTATAGCACTTGATCGTGTGAAAGATAAAGCACGAGAAAGTTCTCAGGAGATCATACTCGCTGCCTTGAAAGGCAGTAAAGCAAATCTCTTCTATACCCGAAACGGATTTATACAATACGGAGAAGAACCGTTTGACAATCTTTATCGGTGGAACTCTTCGATATAGTCATAAAAAAAAGCTGCTCATGAAGCAGCTTTTTTTATTAGCAAGCTATAGGCTATAGCTATACTATAATTTCATGCTTACTTACCAAGCTTGATAAGTTTATAGCCCAGTGATATTTGCCACACCTGGTTCTTAACATCCTGAGAAGCAGGATCGTTATCGTCAATTTTACTTAAGCCGAGGTTGTAGCGGGCGTCCAGCGTCAAACCAAACGGAAGATCCCAGCCTGCACCCAACGCAAGACTTACATCAGAACCTTTCAGGCGGTCTTTAACATCCTGTGTTGTTTTTATACCGCTGGCGTTCAGCTCATCACGTTCAGCTTTGGTAACAAAACCAAACTGTGGCCCTACCTGTAAATTTATACCGGCTACTGTATATAGTTTCACAATGATCGGCACATTCACGTAGCTATAGTTTTGCTCCAGGTCGTTTTGGTTTACTTTTATCTTTGAACCCTGTTGTGAAAAAAGTACTTCAGGCTGAATACCTATTTTACTGAATTTAAAAAGAGCAAACGCACCACCATGCCATCCGGTTCTGCTTTTATAGGTTCCTGCAGCATCTGTTCCATCAAGTTTTGCAAAATTAGGACCTCCCTTGATACCTATTGCAAGCTGAGCTTGTGCAAACACTCCTGTGCTTACTAGTGCGAGCGCTGCAATCATCACAAATTTTAATCGGTTGTTTTTCATATGAATTGGTTTAATCCATGATGCTCAAATATAGTGCCTATAAAGAAAAACCTCTGCTATAGGCAGAGGTTTTTAGCGATTTAATGAGTTATAAACAGTTTAGTTACCTAAATAGAAGCGTATACCTAAAGATGGGTTGAAGGAATCCACACCTATTGATAATTGAGACTCCTTGTCATCATCTGAATCGCTATCGGTGTTCGGATCATAAGATTCATAGCGGATACCCTGCAGGCTCAGGTCGATAGCCCAATGCTCGTTAAAGAAGTAAGAGAATCCGGGCGATATATAGAAGTCAAAAGCACTTGCCTTAACTTCGTTACCTCCGTCTGGCTCATACTTGCGTGACCCGAAGTCGAAACCAGCCTGACCGTAGAACGCAAATTTGTCGTTAGAAGTAAATTTATAGTAACGAGCAAAAGGCCCTACAACAAATGTAGTAGTCTTGTCGTCACCGCCAACTCCGTTGTCATATTTATTGGAAGTCAATTCCAGGTTTATCCCAATTGCCAGGTTATCAGCAACAAAGTATCCAACACTTGGCGAAAAAGTAAACTCAGATTCCTTTTCATCTTCCAATGCATTCTCCTCTGTACTTGACCAATAGCCAACGGATCCTCCAAACACTAAGCTACCTTGTGATGTCTGTGCATAAACAGTTGACATGAAAGCACCTAGCGATAATAAAACAGTTAATAGTTTTTTCATAAGCGTTTGATTGTTGTTAGTGGGTGCAAATTTTAAACAAACAATTAAACGATAAAAGCTTACTAAGGTTTAAGGAGCTAATTTATCCAGTAAACTACCGCTTACTTCGTTAGGTAGCGTAATAGTAAGGTTGGTCTGATTTTTTATAGCGCGGCCGATTGTTGCAACAGCATGATCGTTGCGTGCCCATGCTCTTCGTGCTATACCATTGGTAACATCAAAATATAGCATGCTCTGAAGTTTGCGTTCGGCATCATCGCTGCCATCCAGTAACATACCGAAACCTCCGTTGATCACTTCACCCCAGCCTACACCCCCACCGTTGTGAATAGACACCCAGGTAGCTCCGCGAAAAGAATCGCCTATAACATTGTGAATTGCCATGTCGGCTGTAAAGCGTGAACCGTCATATATATTAGATGTTTCCCGGTACGGACTATCGGTGCCCGATACATCGTGATGATCGCGTCCCAATACCACCGGTCCTATTTTGCCGGCTCGTATAGCTTTGTTAAATGCCTGCGCTATAGCAATGCGTCCTTCGGCATCGGCATATAGTATACGGGCCTTCGAACCTACTACCAACCGGTTCTCCTTTGCCTGTGTAATCCACTGAATATTATCCTGGAGCTGCGGATGTATATCTGTGGGTGCGTGCTTCAGTATATCTTTCAATACACCGGCCGCCAGGTTATCGGTATAGTCAAGATCCTGTTCATTACCGGAGGTACATACCCAGCGGAACGGACCGAATCCGTAATCAAAACATAGCGGTCCCATAATATCCTGTACATACGAAGGGTATCTGAAATTTATACCATCCTTCGCCCATACATCAGCACCGGCTCGTGAAGCTTCCAGCAAGAATGCATTTCCATAATCAAAGAAATAGGTGCCGCGTTCGGTATGCTTGTTGATCGCCTGGGCATGCCGTTGTAACGACTCCTGCACACGTGCCTGGAAATGTTCCGGGTTGTTAGCCATCAATTCGTTAGCAGCTTCAAAGCCGAGTCCGGCAGGGTAATAACCACCAGCCCAGGGGTTGTGAAGTGAAGTCTGATCGGAACCCAGGTCGATATATATATTGGCTTCAGCAAATTTCTCCCATACATCTACCACGTTGCCCTGGTACGCAATGGAAACTACTTCTTTCTTTTGTTGTGCGGTGCGTACGCGTGTCACAAGTTCATCCAGGTTGGTGATCACTTCATCCACCCAGCCCTGCTCATGGCGCTTTTGTGTTGCCTTCGCATTTACTTCGGCAACCACGGTAATACAGCCTGCTATATTTCCTGCTTTCGGTTGTGCGCCACTCATACCACCGAGTCCGGAGGTAACAAATAGTTTTCCGGCAAGTCCCTCACCTTGCTTGCTGATCATGCGACCAGCGTTCAATATGGTGATGGTCGTTCCGTGTACTATACCTTGCGGACCGATATACATATAGGAGCCGGCTGTCATCTGGCCATATTGTGTTACTCCTAATGCGTTGTAACGTTCCCAGTCATCCTGTTTAGAATAGTTAGGGATCATCATACCGTTGGTAACAACACACCGCGGTGCTTCTTTAGACGAGGGAAATATACCCATCGGGTGGCCGGAGTACATGTGCAGGGTTTGCTCATCGGTGATCTGCGCGAGATACTTCATGGTAAGAAGATATTGCGCCCAGTTCTGAAACACAGCACCATTACCACCATAGGTGATAAGCTCATGCGGATGTTGTGCCACTGCGGGATCAAGATTATTCTGGATCATGAGCATGATCGCTGCTGCCTGCAACGATTTATGCGGATACTCCGTGATAGGTCGTGCATGCATCGCATATGTCGGGCGGAAGCGATACATATAGATGCGTCCGTACCGGATGAGCTCATCGTAAAATTCCTGCGCCAACACTTCGTGGTGACGTGCCGGAAAATACCGCAGCGCATTTCGAACCGCGAGTTTCTTCTCTTCGGTGGTGAGTATATCTTTGCGCCTCGGAGCGTGATTTACCGAAGCATCGTATGGTTTTACGGGCGGCAGTTCATCCGGTATACCTTGCAGTATCGCTTCTTTAAAACTCAGCGTTGTCATAGCTTTTGAAATCTTCCCGTTTATAATTCTTCTTTGTGTACTGATACCCGATTTCAAAAAGATCTTTTGCTTTGCTGAGGTCAAAGCCGCTTACTCTTCCTACTTCCGGTGGCTCTATCAATACATCGCAAAGGCTTTTACTCACGGTAGTATTTCCGTTGATGGCGATGAGCAGGCTGCGTTCAATAACGGTTCTGAAATTCTTTACATCCACATCATCGGATATATAGTTACAATGTGAACCGATGAGAAAATCGCATTGCTCGCGGATCGATTTCGATGGTAGATTATCTACGATACCGCCATCCACGAATGTGCACTCCTGAAATTGTATCGGGTTAAACACGGCAGGAACGCAGCATGATGATAATATAGTCGGGATCAACTCACCTTTTGAAAAATATACCGCTTTACCTTTTTTGATATCAGTAGCTGCAATCGTCATGGGGACTTTGAGAGACTCGAACGAATTCTCCGGTATATATTTCAACAGTACATCACGGAGTCCTTCGAGACTAAGCAATCCCGTTAGCGCCCATGCCGGACGAACGGATTTAAAGAGGCTTGTAGCCAGAACGATTTCCAATATTTTATCAGGGCTATAGCCGTATGCATAGAGCGAACCTACAATAGAACCTGCGCTGGTGCCCGCGAGACAATTTGCTTTCACACCAAATTCTTCCAGTGCTTTTAATACACCGATGTGTGATATACCGCGCGCACCGCCTCCGGAAAGTACAATACCGATCTTCATATATAGTTATAGAATTTCTGACAATGAAAAAGTCTGATCAACCCGTACACCTTTCTCGGTACGCTTTACCGTACAGCATTCATTTACCGGGTCGTGTTCCAGGAAAAGTATATAGCCGTTATCCGCTGCTTCGTTCAGGAATTTTTCTTTCTCTTCCAGCGTCATCAGCGGACGCGTGTCGTAACCCATCACATACGCCAGGGGTATATGTCCTACAGACGGAAGCAGATCGGCCATATAGCAGATCACCTTGTTTTTATACCGGATCTTCGGAATCATCATTTTGTCCGTATGTCCTGATGCATAAAATATATCGAACTGCGAAAACGGCGATGTATTTATATCGATAAATTTCAAATGACCGCTTTGCTCCATCGGAAGTATATTTTCTTTAATGAAGCTTGCCTTCTCGCGCGGGTTGGGTTTGGTTGCCCACTGCCAGTGATCGGCATTCGACCAATACGTTGCATTCTTGAATACCAGCTCGAGTTTTGAATTCTCGTAGCGTACACCTCCCCCGCAGTGATCGAAGTGAAGATGTGTGAGAAACATATCCGTTACCTCGCTCTCTGAAAAACCTGCTTTGTTCAGTGACTTGCTGAGTGTATCGTCACCATGTAAATAGTAGTGACTGAAAAACTTAGCGTCCTGTTTATCACCAATACCATTATCGATCAGGATCAGTTTATCTTTATCTTCGATCAGCAGGCAACGCATGGCCCATGTACAGAGATTATTTTCATCGGCAGGATTTGTTTTTTGCCAGATGGATTTCGGCACTACGCCAAACATGGCACCTCCGTCAAGCTTGAACAGGCCGGTGTTGATTACATGTAGTTTCATTTGTCGTGCAGGTATATAGCTTCGATATATTTCTCTGTGCTTAAGGTATCGGGATTTTTATAAAAAAGAAAGGCTACCGATATGCGGTAGCCTTTTATTCCTAAAGTTTAAGGTTCTTATTCTTTTACAACACCCATGCTGCAGAACTTGTCGATACGTTGTTCGATACGCTGCTGCGGTGTAAGCTTCAGAAGTTCTTTGGTTTGTTCCAGTATAACTTTCTTTACTTCTTTCGCCATCCACTTCACATCGGTATGTGCACCTCCCAGTGGTTCTTTGATGATACCATCTACCAGTTTAAGGGAGTGCATATCTTTCGCAGTAAGTTTCAGTAACTCTGCGGCTTGCTCTTTATAGTCCCACGTTCTCCAGAGAATGGTTGAACAGTTTTCAGGAGAGATTACCGAGTACCAGGAGTTCTCGAGCATCAGCACGCGATCACCGATCGCTATACCGAGCGCACCACCGGAAGCACCTTCACCAATAACGATGCAGATAACCGGTACCGTGAGTCCGAACATTTCCTTGAGGTTACGCGCAATCGCTTCACCTTGTCCGCGCTCTTCGGCTTCAAGTCCCGGAAAAGCACCCGGAGTATCAATGAAGGTTACGATCGGCTTGTTGAACTTCTCGGCCATCTTCATGAGACGCAGCGCTTTACGATAGCCTTCCGGGTTCGCCATACCAAAGTTACGCAACTGACGCTGCTTGGTATTACGTCCCTTTTGTTGGCCGATCAACATAAAGGTTTGTCCATCAATGGTTCCGAGTCCTCCTACCATCGCTTTATCATCAGACACAGTGCGGTCACCGTGCAACTCGATAAAGTCGGTTGTGATCTCATAGATGTAGTCAAGTGTATACGGTCTGTCGGGATGACGCGAAAGTTGAACACGTTGCCAGCCGGTAAGATTCTCGAAAGTTTCTTTCTTGAGATCAAGAATTTTCTTTTCGAGTGCTTTCACAGCAGCTTGTACTTCCTTATCGCTGTCGCTGGCTAAACCTTTCATGTCGCCAAGTTTTGCTTCCAACTCCGCAATAGGCTTCTCAAAATCCAATAGCATATGGTCGATTTTGTGGGCACAAAGTTAGAAGGATTGTGAAATATCGGTAATTTCTGGAAGAGAAATGCATGAAAAGAAAAACAATCGGTCGATTTCTGTTTTCTGATTTTTTAACGTATCCTATGGCCGCACACGAAGTTCAGCGCTCATCTCCCGATTTTTTCTCCTTCGTATCAACCTTCATTTATCTTTACTTTATCCGTTAAAATATACTCTCTCCCTTCGGATTCAGAGGCGAATTGAAAGATTTACCCCCGCTCTTTAGTACAACAGTCAACAGTACATTGTGATGTTATCGCCTACTTTTATCATTAACAACCAAACGCTATTATACATCATGAGAATTATTCATTGGCTCTTGCTGGCTGCTATAGTCACGATATCAGGCTGCCAGAAGAAAGCAGATTTTGTTACGGTGGATGGAACACATTTCAAGATCGGATCCAAAGACTACTATTACCTCGGCACTAATTTCTGGTACGGACCAAACCTCGGATCGAAAGGTAAAGGAGGAGATCGCGCGCGACTGCTCCGCGAACTCGACCGACTCAAAGCGATGGGCATCACCAACCTCCGGATCATGGCAGCAAGCGAAGGTCCGGATACCGAACCGTATCGTATGGTGCCTGCGTTGCAAACCGCGCCCGGTATATATAACGAAGAAGTATTAGACGGTCTCGATTATCTGCTACACGAAATGCGCGCCCGGAATATGTATGCTATCGTATGCCTTTCGAACTTCTGGAACTGGTCGGGCGGTATGGGACAATATATAGTCTGGGCAAATGCCGCGGACTCCATTCCGTATCCACCACCCCACCCGGGCGGAGACTGGGGCCGCTACCAGGAATTTGTAGCGCAGTTCTATACGCATCCGCAGGCTGTAGAGATGTTGAACAAGCACATCACGTTTATCGTCAATCGTAAAAATCCGTACTCCGATATAAACTATAAAGATGATCCAACCATTATGGCGTGGCAACTTTGCAATGAGCCGCGTGGTGTGAATCATACAAAAGAATATACTTCATGGGTTGAGAATACATCGGCACTGATCAAGAAGCTTGACACCAATCACCTCGTTACGATCGGAAGCGAAGGCACAACGTCATCCGCCTATGCGGGTACTGATCCGGAGAAAGATCATTCGTTCAAGAGTGTAGATTATATGACCATTCATATATGGGTGCAAAACTGGAATGTATACGATCCGCAGCGAGCCGAAGAGACGTATGATTCTTCTGTACACTATGCCTTGAATTATATCGACCACCACGAAGCGATTGCACGTAAACTGAACAAGCCGCTGGTGCTGGAAGAGTTTGGTATTTCCCGCGATAGCAACAGTCACGATGCAGCGTCTTCCACCCGCATTCGCGATCTATACTATGCGAATATATTTCAGGGTATATATCAAAAAGCAAGTCAGCCGAACAGCGTGGTTGCCGGTGTTAACTTCTGGGCCTGGGGTGGCGAAGGCAGACCGCGACAACCAGAATGTATCTGGAAAGCCGGAGATAATTTTATAGGCGATCCGCCTCATGAAACGCAGGGCTGGTATTCGGTATATGATCGCGACTCGGCGACTAATTTGATTATCCGGGATTATGCTTTGAAGATGGACGGGTTGAATGATGGAAGTCAGGAGTAAGAAGCAAGAAGTAAGAAGTAAGAATTAAGAAGCAAGAAGTACGAGGTAAGAAGAGGTGGATGTTGTTCTGCCTCTTCTTTTTTTTAAGCTATAAATCTCTACTCTTCGATTATAAATGTGTGGGGGCTGGTTTCGCTGTAGAAACGTTGGGTGTAGTTTCGCCAGCGGGTTGTGAAGGCTTCGCGGATATCTTTTACATCGACTACTTCGAGTGATGCTATATCGTTACCCATCATCTTTTGTACTTCCAGAAACTCCTGCCACTCTTCAATTGAATAAAAGGTAACTTTAAAATATCCGTTGCCGATTGTCCGGGTAACCATTTTCATAGTATGCATCATTCAGTTTAATGGTCACAAAAGTAAACTATTTTATCGGGCAGCAACTATATACCTTATCTTCATTTCTGCAGCCAGATGATCGGGTTTCGTATGGGTAAGTTTCGAAGTACCTCTTCTACGGTTGGATCATGATCGAGTCGCTTCCAGGTTTCAAACCAGTTCCGTTGTTTCAGTGCGTTGGCTCCTATAACTAAAAACGGTTGGGCTACCGGCCATTCATCCCAATACATAACATCTTTCGGATAGGGCCATTTACTTTTGTCATGCACATACGGGTATAAAAATTCAATTCCTTTCTGTATACTTTTTCCGTCTGTTGTTTGATAGTGCCAAAGGTCGTGGTCAGCATCCGAAAGTATATGACATACCATTACCATAGCATCGAGATTAAACAGTGAATAACCGTAGGGCTTGGTACGTTTTAGCTCGCGCGGAAAACTTCCGTCCGTTGCCATTTGATTCGGCAGTAAAACATTTTTATAACGATCGCGACAGAAATTAAGAAGGGTATCGTTGTGAGTAAATCGCGCGAAAGCGGCAACCTGCATTACCCAGCATGTACCGTGATTATTCTCTGCATTCATTTCATCTTTTCCATATTGATGTGTTGTGAGCCACTGCAGGTATAAACGAAACCATTGCCGCGTTTGCTGGAGTAACTCGCGACTCATACTGCGCGATTCTTCCATTACCGCTATACCTTGTACTACTTCCATGAGATGAATGGTATCAATGATTCCTATACCTCGTCCGGTATGTCGCCCCTGGATCGCCTGTGCATACAGCAGCGATGGATTCATCATGGTCGTGGCATCAGCGAACCACGCCCTGATATGAATCATGGCATGCTTTACATATTTATCATCGCGGGTAATTTTATAGGCGGAGGCAAGCGCTCCTATAATTCTGCTGAAGCGAACCATAGCTTTACGATGTGCCGTAAAATTTTCAGGATTCGTCATGCCATCGCGCTGAATATAGGGGCCTTGCGGATTATCAGGATCGGGCCACCAGTAATCGCCTTCGGAGTAAAAATCATGCTTCCCTCCTGCACTGCGCTCACTGTGTGCAGCCGTTACGGTAACGGGTGTTTCGAGCAATGCCTGTTTCGCTTCGGTCAGTATATGTTCCTTCAGCACGGCAGCGACTTCCCGTTGAGACTGTGCCTTGATGCAAGCAGCTGTTAATAAAAGGGACAACGTCACCCATAAACGTATACACTTCATGATCATAACCATTACTACAAAGACGCAACAGAACAATGTTACCCTCAAGCGGGTCGCGTCTTTTTATAGTCTGACTGATTAGTCATTTCGGAAAGCACGCATGCTGGCAAGAGATTTTATAGTATACCGGAATGGAATTGAATGAACAAATTATCTGGCTGTTTGTGCTGGCCATTCCGATTGCGTGCATCGCCTGGACAGTTACGCATGAAGAAGTCTTTAAAGAACCGCGGGAATATTGCGTTCGAAGAAGTAAAGATTGCCGTACAATCGCTCAGCGGAAATTCTTTTACCTGTTTACGTGCGAATACTGCTTTAGTCATTATGTAACCATGTTCATGTTACTGCTCACACGCTATACATTATTACTGGACGACTGGCGGGGCTATATTATTGCCGGCTTTGCACTGGTGTGGATCGCCAATCTATACATGAGTCTCTATGCCTTTCTGCGGATCGACATCAAGAAGGAGAGAATTTTAACGCGCAAAGAAGAAGAGAATCTCTGATATAGTGCCACTTGAAATATACCGGAACTACTTTACAAGTTTCCTGATTTTCTTGAGAAGTTTGGTTGGATCCAGCGGCTTGGTGATAAATTCATTTACACCTAATTTAAGCGCGAGTGCAATCACCTCTTCTTCACCGTCTGATGAAAGCATGATAATCGGAGTATTCTTTTGTTGCTCTTCGCGTACCATCTTCAATACTTCATCGCCATTGTGATACGGCATGTGAATATCGGTAATGATCAGATCGAAATGTTCGTGTTCACGCAAATGACGCAAAGCTTCCCGCCCGTCACCGGCGAGGTATGGTTCCATGCCTGCATTTTGTAAGGTCAGTTTGATTATCCCCAGCACCACTTCATCATCATCGCAGACGAGTATTTTCATATAAAGCCATTCTTGTACAGGCTGGCAATATAGATTATTCCGGCTAACTGTAAAACTTCGTTGGGTATATCACGCGATTCGATGCTGCCTAGCTCATGGACGCTGCGTAGTGGTTCGGCAGGGTGATATAGAATGTTGTGCCCATGCCTTCCTCCGACTCTACGTGAATGGTGCCGCCCATTCGCTGCACGGTTTCTTTTACCAGGTATAAACCGAGACCGGTACCTTCGTTCTGAGATGTAGCGCGGTAAAACATCGTGAATACTTTTGAGAGATATGCGGAGTTTATACCGATACCATTGTCTTTAAACTCCAATGAGACACGCTGCTTGTTTACTTCAGCTTTTACTTCAATGGATGGATTGGACTTGGAGTAGTCCATATACTTCACTGAGTTGGAGATGAGGTTATTGACGATCGCACGCAGACGATGTGTATCAGAATAGAACAACGAAGATTGATTTACATCGACAGTAGTACGAATGCGATCAAATCCTTTTATGAATTTCATCTGCTGTATACCGTCTTCGATAATCGTACGCACATCAATTTTCTCGATGGTGACTTCCTTCTTCGTATTTTTCGCATAACGCAGGAGATCGTTTACAGAACTGTCGAGCTTGCGTATACTGTCTTCCATCATCTGAAAATAATGCTTCAGATTTTTAGAAGCGGCTTCGCCTTCCTGCTTCGCCAGGTCTAACAGACCTAACACCGAGTTTAACGGAGAGCGTAAATTATGCGCCACACCATAGACCATGTGTTCGAGGTCATGATTTGCCTTTGTAAGTTCGTCAACCTTCTGGATCAGATCTTCGCGTGTAGCGTAAGATGTATTACTGGTGCGTAATGCCTTTTGAATCGCCAGTGGCAACCGGTATATATCTGATTTTAATACGTAATCATTCGCGCCCTGCTGGATGCAAGTCTTCGCCATGTGTTCTGATACACCACCACTGACAATAATGAAAGGTATATCAGTCTTCACTTTGCGGGCCATCGACAGCGCCTCGAGGGAATTGAATTGAGGTATGGCGTGGTCTGATAAAATTATATCAGCCTTGTAATCGGACAATGCCTGTACAAACTCATCGCGGGTATCAACCTGTTTGATCTTGAATCGCATACCGGCTTTACGCAGGGTCATGGACATAAGCTCCATGTCTTCCTGTATATCTTCGATGAGCAGGATCTGCAATTCTTCCGAGCTGCCGGGTAAGTCGTATTGCAACTCTTCACCGCCTTCTCCAAGTTTCGTGCGGGTATCTTCTATTGCTTCGTAAACAGAGGCATAGAATTTTACTTCACCGTGATCGTCCATAACTGGCGTTTGCCAGATACGCTTGTCGTCTTCATCACGGGCAGTCAGGTTTACATAGTAGGGATTGGTCACGGCAGTTTGATGGTCGCTGGGGGATTGGTATAAAATCGTGTTCGCCCGATCGGAAATGGAAATCTCTATCTTCAACGAGCCAACCTGTATAACCTTATTATAGACTTCCATATACGATTTTCGGAATCAAATTATTTCCAAGGTTAAAAACGTGTGCCCGTTAAAACCCACCGAAAATGCTATATATTGAACATTGGTAAATTATTTTATTCCCCAATATGCACAACGACAACCGTCAAAATGGGATTTCGACAGCCAGATAATGAAGCCTCTCGTTCGAGTAAAAATGCTCCAGCTTTATTCCTGTGATTAATGACTATAGAAGTACGGACACTCCACGTCTTTGTGGACGTTGCGGATCCGGGTGCGGAAGTTAAGTGTGAACTCGTGGGTGCCGCGCGAGTAATTTCCGATGGCCGAGGTGGTCCAGTCGTACGAGTAAACAAAGTGAAACTTCTCGCTCAATTTAAAGCCGAGGAAAGTTATGAAGGCATCGCCGGTACGATACGAATGCCCGATGCTGATCTGATCATAGAAGATAACGTTCAGGTTTACATCAGCACTCAACGGTGTTCCGTCCTGGACGCGTAACAAAAACGAAGGACTTACTTTTACTTTTTCCATGCGATCAATCGCGAACGTTGTGCCGGCATGTACATAATATACCCGCGGCAAAGCCAGTTGCTCAAACGATCCTTTAAAGAAATCGGCATGCTTCAGTATGGTAGGTACTGAAAAGCCGGCGAACATTTTTTTGTTATAGTAAAATATACCCCCGCCAAAGTTCGGTCTTAGTTCGTTGAAAAATCCGTTGAAGATCGGATCGCCATCAGCTTTTAAATTCAGTTCGGTAAAGTCGGCTTTGAAATTATTGAAACCACCCTGCACACCGAGCGAGAGAACTCCCCCGCCCGGGCGCTTGATGATATAGGCGTAACTTCCGAAGAGACCGGTATTTCTATAGCTACCGATCTTGTCGTTTGTTACCAACAACCCCAGGCCTACCCGCTCTCTTCGAAAAGCAGAGTGAACGCCGAGTGTTGTTGTTTCCGGAGCTCCTTCAAAATTGATCCATTGGTTGCGATAGTTGAGTGTAGCGCTCAGCTGCACATGACTTCCCGCGTAGGCGGGATTGATCAGCAAGCCGTTGAATATATACTGTGAATACACAATATTGTGCTGCGCAAAAAGTTTCCAGGGAACTGACATTCCCATAAGAGCTAAGCAGATTATCAATTTTTTCATAGGGGCTTTTTATTTCAACAATTCTAAATATCCGGTCTTCACTTCCGAGCCATCACCTTTGTCTATGATATAGAAGTATGTTCCATCCGGGAGTCCGTTACCCAGTATGCTGATACCACGGTTCGATACACCGTTGAACACCAGGTCCTGGTTGTTATACCCACGCTGTTCATATACCAATGTTCCGGCACGGTTGAAGATGCGCACGTGGTTGTTCTTGAATTCTTCCAGACATCCGATCTCGAAGAAGTCGTTCATACCATCGTTGTTATGAGACACTGCGTTGTAAACATTGATCTCTGTTTTCACTACTACGGTCTCTGACTTTTCGCAGTGCAGTGATGTTATCGCAGTAACAGTATGGTTACCCGCAGGGAGTTGTCCGATAATATTACCGGTCATCAGCGTACCGTTGATATTCCATTCGATAGCCTGGATATCACTTCCGTTCAGAACGATCAGCTCCGCTGTACCATTTTGTTCCGTACACAATGCAGGCGTTGTCTTCAGTATAAATTCAGGATATACATATACCTGGTCTACCTTGCCGATAACCGGAGCAGAAGCACAACCTGATATTTCTTCGATGGCTGTTACTGCGTATTGTCCTGCATCGAGGTTCCAGTATACATCACCGGTAGCATCGGCATTCGGCTTAACAACCACACCGTTATACCAGTTGAATGAGTAATCGCTGATGTTACCATTTACAGAAGCCGAAAGTATACCGTTTGGTATTTCGCAGTCGGTGCGGTTAGCAACCAACACTACCTGCGGAATTGGTACCGTCATCGGATCAGCCGTTATCGTTATACTATAGTTACCGGTGCAACCGGAGATCACATCTGTGGCGCGTACCACATACGTTGTGGCAGCCAGGTTGGTAGCAGCACTTCCTGTAAAATGAGGAGTACCTGTTATAGCACCTTCAAACCACTCGAAAGTATACCCGATGATCGTACCATTTACATCCGCGTTCGCTGCACCGTTCAGTTTCGCAGGATCACAGTATGTAAGCGGAGACATTGGCGTAATGTTTACTGCCGGGTAAATTCTACTATCGGTTACCGTAGCAGTGTCAGGCAATGTGGCACAGAAGTTCAGCGTAGGGTGCTTCGCGATAGCCGTATATATACCCATCGGAGCAACCGTTACTACAGCATCGGTATAAACCGGAGTACCGCTGATAACTGTTCCGGCATACCAGTCGTAGTCATACAGACTTCCGTCACCACGCGGTACGGTTGCAAACAAGCTTCCGTTTGTGGTAATACAACTTGTTAATGGCGTAGCAGAAGCGAGTGTCTGAACCGTAACTGTATCCGTCTTGAATTTGAATGTTGCATCCGAGAAGCAGTGTGTCGTATTGTTTGTTACCCGTATCGTATACGTAGCCGTTGCTGTGTATGGTATACCATTGAGTTCATTGTCTGAATCAACAACTGCACCCGACACACTGTTACCCTGATACCATTCGAATGTATAGTTTCCGAAGTTCGGATTGTTGTCAGCGATAACGCTCAATGAACCTGTAACTTCAGGAAGTATACATACTGCCGGGTTTGTAAAGGCATCCAGCGAAATGGCCGGAGGGGCTGTCATATCATCAATGATTGCAATGGTAAACAATGAGGAACAACCGAGATTATCCGTTGATTGCACATAGTATGTACCACTGGTCAGGTTCGGAGACGTGGCATTGCCATTAATCACACCGGTTATCGGACTCTGCGCGGCATCGAACCATTGGAACGAGAAGTTGGCAAGCTCCAGCGGATCGTTCATATCAAAGAACCTGGTAGCGCCCATCAGATCTTGTCTCACCGTAGTTACTTTGATCGATCCATCCAGTGTAGGCGCACACTGTGTCTGTGCCGTAGTGATAACATCGTTGTTATATACCGGTACTTCTCTTTCGAGGTATATAGTTGCTATACCAATACATCCGTTACCTGCTGATGCTACATCTGTAACACGTACGGTATAGTTACCTTCCTGCAATCCGGAGAGTGTAGCCCCCGTTGCTATAAAGTCGGCAGCGTTGGTGTTGTTGGCTCCGCGGAACCACTCGAAGGTATATCCGGTAGTAACACCGGTTGTTGCGCCTTCTGTTACGGACGCAGACAACTCACCGGTATGACTTGTGTTACAAGCCACGTTCGGAGCATTCTGCACCAGTACTACCGTAGGATTTACGGTAATATCTTTAATTGTAAATGGCGTCAATGATGTACTACAGTTTGAAGCAGTGTTCGTTGCCTCTACAAAGTAATCACCGGCTGCTATATCTGTTGCGATTGTTGCAGCTGAACCCGATGCTGCTACTACGGTAGTACCATCGCTTTCAAACCACTCGAAGGTATAGCCTGCTACACTTCCTATAGATACACCATCCACTTCAATGTCTGTTACCTGTGCTGAACCATCCGCTGGATTACAATCTGCCTGATGGGTCAGTGTTAACGCAGCCTGCTCGATGGCGATTACAGGAAGATCGTCTGTTACGGTAAAGGTTGCTATCGATAAACAGCTGTTGCCTGGTGATACATTATCCGTTACACGAACTGTGTAAGTACCCGCTGCTAACTGAGAAGCTGTCTCACCGTTAGCACCGCCCACTACCCCTACCGTTGTACCAAGAGGAGTCGTAGTCGTGTTGCCTTCAAACCATTCGATTGTGAAGTCGGCTACCGGAGCGCCTCCATTGATCTGAACCGTAATCGTTCCGTTCGGTGTAGCGCCAACGCAGTTTGTGTTGCTGTTGTTGGTAGAAG